>JAYEOM010000121.1:0-8915 GCA_034722955.1 Campylobacterota bacterium | reverse complement strand
GGTGGTGGGTCCTCGGGGACTCGAACCCCGGACCACTCGGTTATGAGCCGAGTGCTCTAACCAGCTGAGCTAAAGACCCGTCTAGTTTCACGATGGAGACTCTTTTGGAGTCATCGATATTTTAGAATCAGGATTATACACTAAAAACTTTTTAAAAGCAAGTAAATTTTGCAAAATGCCGAAAATAACTGCAAAAATGATAAAAGAGGTTCCTCCATGGCTAAACATGGGCAGTGGGACACCGACAACAGGAGCCAACCCTATGATCATATATATATTGACACTCATATAGATAAAGATCAAAAATGCTAAACCAGAGGCAAAAGTTCTGACTAGGTAGTCAGTACTGTTCCATATCGCAATCAAAATGAGATGCAAAATCAGGAGTATATAGAGTATGATCACAGTGACCATCCCTGTAAATCCAAATCGTTCACCAAGATAGGCAAAGATGAAGTCACTAGATGAGATGGGGAGAAATTTGAGTTGGGTTTGGGTCGCTTCATCTTTCTTTTTGCCATCTACACCACCTGAGCCGATAGCGATCAAGGCTTGCTGGACATGGTAGCTGGGTTTACCCAAAAAGTCAGTAATACGCTTCTTTTGATAACCATGTAGTTGTGAATAGAGTAGCGGTGCACTTAGTCCTATAGCTATAGCGATAGTAATCCAAATCTTCCAGTTGATGCCAATCGCAAAGAGTATACCATAACCGGTAATCAATAGCACCAGTGCAGTTCCCAAGTCAGGCTCTTTTGCAATGAGCAGAAATGGGATGAGGATAACTATAGAGAGGGTAACAAAACGGACAACTCCATAGCCATCTTCTGGTGGAGGTCTCTTGTAGATAAGATACCCAAGCATCATAAGAACACTAACCTTGACAAACTCTGATGGCTGTATAGTCAGTCCAACGCCTGGTATCTCTATCCATCGTTGTGCTCCCAAAATCTTTTTTCCTACCAGATCAACAGCTGTCAAGAGTATGAGGTTGAAAATATAGATGATAGGTGCAGCCCACCAGAGTATCTTTCTCCAAGGGATAAAGACATTGACAAAAAATGCTATAGAGGCTACACCATAATAGAGCATCTGTTTATCGAAAAGAGTAGGGTTGATCTCATATATCAGAAGTGATGAGATGAGAAATAGAGGAACAACCTGAATCATCAATATATAATTGAAATATTTAAATATTTGTCTATTATATGGAAACCAGCTATTCATCCAAATCCCTACTTTTCTGCTATTATATCAAAGGATTACCCAAAAGGAGAAGATGATGAATGATTTTTACTACTTTGACCATCTGTCACATGAAAATGGTCTCATCCATGCTATAACCAAAAAGGAGATAGGAGAGGCGTATGCCTTTAGTTTGGCACTACATACAGGGGAGAATAGAGAGAAGATCGTGGCAAATCGTACAAAACTTGCTCAAAAGCTTATGCTGTCAAAATCTTCTGTTTTTGTCGTTGCCAACCAGACACATAATGATCATATTGTGGTTATAGATGAGAGAGTTATGAGAGGATGGGAGAGTGTAGAGGATGCAGTGGAGGATTGTGATGCTATGATAACCAATCAACAACAAGTGATACTGGCTATATTGACAGCAGATTGTGTCCCACTGCTACTATTTGACCCTGTAGAGCGAGTTGTAGCAGCTGTGCATGCAGGATGGAGAGGTACAGAAGCCAAGATCGCCAAGAAGACTATAGCTGCTATGCAGAGTAGGTTTGGCTCCAATCCATCACATATACTTGCTGCTGTTGCACCGGCGATCAGAGGATGTTGTTATGAGGTCGGTGAAGATGTTGCAAGGCATTTTCGGGCTTACCCTGATGCACTAGAGCAGAGAGGAGAGAAGTATATGCTTGATCTTCCTATGATAAACAGACAGCAGCTTATAGCGTCGGGTATGATGGAGAAAAACATAGAGATGAGTGATCTCTGTACAGCTTGTAAAGTAGATCACTTCTTCTCCTATAGAAGAGAGCATGGGTGCAGTGGTCGCTTTATGAGTATGATCGGGATGCATGAGGGGGTAGTTCAAAGAGTCTAACTTTCGTTTGCTTACTCTGCATATCGCCTATTTGGAACTTTTTGGGGTAAAGAATCCAAAAGTTTTTGTTGGGTTTTTTATTGGTAATTTATTACTTGCAGCGGTTTTTCGGATGTCAAAGTTTTCATGTTGGAGCGTTAAGTTACGGCTATAGTATCGATCTACTTGCAGCATCTTTCCCCAAGTTCGTTTCATATATTGGACTTCGTTGTCAAATCTCGCTTTTTTTATATCATTGTCTTCTATGCCGCGTGAGACTGACTCATGATGATAGAGCTCTACATACGGTGTCCACAGATTGCGATAGCCTAGTGTATGAACTTTGAGGCAGAAGTCTACATCATTGAAAGCTACCTTGAGATGCTCTTCATTCATACCCTCTACCTCTCTGTAGATCGTTTTTCTGATCAGCAGGCAGGCAGATGTCACTGCTGAGAGGTTTTGGATGATTTTTAAGCGCGAGAAGTATCCATGAGCATTTCTAAGATAGTGTTTGTGGGCGTGACCGGCAACTCCGCCAATGCCCAAGATCACACCGGCATGTTGTATAGTATCGTTTTCATAATATAGCTTTGCCCCAACGGCACCGATCTCAGGTCGAATCACATGCTGTACCATCTCTGTCAACCAGTAGTTTGAGATCACCTCTACATCATTGTTGACTAATCCTATCAGCTCCCCTTGGGCATGCTCTACACCGAAGTTGTTGATAGCTGCATAGTTGAACTCCTCATCATACTTGACAATACGAATATTTTTATTTGTTGCGACAATACCTCCAAAATAGGCTAAAGTTTTAGGATCTGTTGTTTGGTTGTCAACGATGATGATCTCATAATTTTTATAGATAGTCTTTTCGAGAATACTTTTGATACACAGCGATAGGATATCATATCCATCTCGTGTAGGTATGATCAGGCTGACTAGAGGCTCTTCAGGTACATTGTAGACGACTTTGTAAGTATTGGGGAGTATGCCTATCTTGACTGTGGCTGATATCTCTCTGTTGTGGAAATAGTCCCTTAACGCTCTCAAGCCTGCCTCTGTAGTGTATGATTTTTCACTAGCATCAAAAGCCGTAGATCCTTCGATGGCTCTCCAGTGGTAGAGTATCTTGTCTATATGCATGATCTCTTCAGCTGAGATACGATCTATGATACGCAAAAATAGATCATAATCCTGTGCACCCTCATAGCCCTCTCTGAAGGCACCTACCTCCTCTACCAATCTCCTATCTATAACACTCAGATGAGAGAGATAGTTTTGCGATAGAAACATATCTGGATTCCAGTCAGACTTGAAATGAGGATCGTATCTTCTCTCCTTCTCGTCGATCTTGTCCTCATCTGAATATATAAACTTGGCATTTGGGTTTCTGTTGACCGCCTTGACAACCTCATATAGAGCATTGGGTACGAGCATATCATCATGATCCATAAAAGCGACGAATTCACCAGTCGCCAATGCCAATGCATCGTTTGTTGCTATAGAGATATTTCCATTGTTCTCTCTGAACTTGATATGGATACGATCATAATCACTCTCATACTTTTTGAGCATAGGTATGGTATGTCTGTTTTGTGAAGCATCATCGACAATACATAACTCCCAGTATGGATAGGTTTGATTGATGACAGAATCTATCGCCTTTTTCAGATACTCTTTTGGTACATTATAGACCGTCATAACTACAGAGATCACGGGCATCTGCTCTAGTAGATCATTGTCGAGTGGCTCTATATACTCTATCTCATTGTCTCTGATCCAGTTCATATAGGCAATATGTCCCGGCGTAGAACGCTGAAATCTATATGGATGTAGTTTTTTATACTCTTTTCCTAAACGATCAATCATACCTTGAAATTGATGTTTTTTATATCTGGCGTATGATTTTTTCAGGATACGAAGTGTATCTTCTTCACTTCTAAAATCATGTCTCATAATAGATGCAAATTGATGGATGGTATGCACTACTACATTGTGAACTTTGATTTGACACAGAGAGATGGAGAAGTCAACTGGCTCTTCCGTGGGGTCAAAACGAATACTTTTTGGGATACTAGAGAGCATGATGTCTGCGAAGTATGTCTCATCATCAATCTGCCCCATATAGATGACTCTTGATTCAGAAAAACCTTCACCATAATCTATATAGATCTTTGGAATCATAACTTTTTCAGAACTCATAACTACTCTGATAGTGATCCAGCCCGCCATCACTTTGAGGTATGATGACTGCAGCATAAATTGCGGATCATTATCTGTCGATTGCCATCTATCCGCCTCTAGCTCTATCACTCCTCTAACAGGTAAGAGAGATGGAGATATCTTCTGCAGAAAAGGTAGAAAAAAAGATGCAAATTTATGTGTCAAACAACTACCTTTATATCAACTAGTAACATTTAAGCAATTATATCATATTTAGTTTAGTTATTAGCCCTCAAGCTCCTCATGGAGCTCTAGCACCTCTAGGTAGCGATCACTGATCTCATCATAGCTCTTTTGAAGTGATTGCAACTCTTCAGTGAGTACAACTACTCCTCTCTCCTGATAACACTCCGGATCATAGAGACAACGGTTGATAGTTTCGATCTTGGCTTCGAGTTTTTCGATCTGATCAGGTAGGATATCCAAGTCTCGCTGGTCTCTGTAGCTCAGTTTTGTTTTTATCTTGGTGCGTATCTTGGTTTTTGGTCTCTCCGCTTTTACTTCACACTCTAATCTACTCAACTCTCCCAACTCTTTTTCGATAGCGAGATACTCTGTGTAGGACTGAAAGGACTCTTCTACTACACCTTCACCTTTAAATATGAATAGTTTAGAGGCGATCTTGTCGATAAAGTAGCGATCATGGGAGACAAACAGTATGGCTCCGGGGAAGTTGATAAGTTTCTCTTCTAGGATATTGATCGTCTGTATATCCAAATCATTTGTAGGCTCATCCAGGATGAGACAGTCTACCTTTTTGCTGAGTAGAAGAGCTAGTGCCACTCGGTTCTTCTCCCCTCCGCTGAGCATACCTACTTTTTTGTCTAGGAACTCCTTGGGGAAAAGAAATGATTTGAGATATCCGTAGACATGCATGTTGCTGCCCTGCACATTGATGATATCACCACCATCAGGACAGAAAGTCTCTATGAGGCTCTTCTCATCACTTAGCATCTCTCTATGCTGATCGAAGTAGCCTATGGAGAACTCTCCCTGTTTGATCACTCCGCTATCTGGCTCTACTCTCCCTAGCATGAGTTTGAGTAGTGTTGATTTGCCTGAGCCATTGTATCCTACTATAGCGATCTTGTCTCGCTGCAGGATGCGTGTAGTGAAATCCCTGATGAGACTCTTGCCTGCGATACTATAGCTCATGTTTTCCAGATCAAAGAGCATCTTTTTTTTGGATACTCCCTCTTCACGGTTGAAGTGCTTCTGCTCTCTTTCGAGCTCTATCATCATCTTGTGGATAAGGGTTGGATTTTTCTTTGCCTCTTCACGCAATTGGAAGACTCGTGCTTTGCGTCCTTGATTGCGTTTTTCTCTTGCTCTCACGCCTTTGGAGAGCCACGCCTCCTCCTCTTTGAGCAGTCTGAGCAAATTGCTGTGTCCTTTCTGTAGTGCATGTATACGCTCCTCTTTTAGCTGGAGGTAGCTCTGGTAGCCCCCTTGATAACCGATAAGCTTCCTGTTCTCTACTTCGACAACTTTCGTAGCGATCGTATCGATGAAGTGCCTATCATGCGATATGAGGAGCAGAGTAAACTTCTCTTTGAGCAGCATCTCCTCTAGGAACTCTACCATATATACATCTAGGTGATTGGTAGGTTCATCGAGCAGGAGAATATCAGGTTTTTTGAGTATCAGTGATGCGAGAGCTACGCGTCTCTGCTCACCTCCTGAGAGCGTGATGACGGCTCTATGCTCATACTCTTTGAGTCTAAACTCTTGCAGTACCCGTTCGACCTTGTCATCCAAATTCCAAGCATTGTGATGATCTAGGTAGGCTGAGACTTTGGCATGTCGGTTGAGCAGAGATGGGTTTTCAAAATCATCTGCCATCTGTTCAGTGAGTAGTCCATACTCCTTTTTGGCATCTTGGAGTGCTGTCAACTCATTTTCGATCGCTTCTCGTACAGATAGACCCTCCTCAAAGTGAGGCTGCTGATGCAGCATCTCTATCTGTATGGATTGATCTACTACGCGTCTACCCTCTGTAGGCTCCTCCTCTCCTGTGGTCAGCTTCATGAGAGTTGATTTGCCACATCCATTTTCTCCTATGATAGCTATGCGTTCACCTTCACCTAGATGAAAGTCCACATCATCAAGAAGAAGTTTGATATCGTACTGTTTTTTGATATTGAAGAGATTGACTAGTGCCAATGGTTATCCTTTGATTAGAGAAGTGTATTTTAGCGAAAAATTGATAGATTTAAGCACCTGTAAAGCTCAAGCTGTTATATTGCGTAAAAATTATCAAATAAGTAGGATAAATATGTTAGAAACAGTTGTTTTGATCTATACGCTCTATATCTTTCTCAAAATCTATATCTCTTTTATGCAGATAGGATATATCAATGACGCTAAGCGTGAAACACCCGTGTTGATGTCAGCCTCCAAGTATTTCGTAGCAGGCAACTATGCAGTTGCCAAGGAGAGGTTGAGTCTAGTAGAAAATTTTGTCGATTATCTTCTCTTTCTCTGGTGGGTTATAGCAGGATTTGCTTGGATTCAGGGGCTACTTCAGGTAGAGGGAGCCATCACGCAGGCGGTACTATTTCTCTTTGGGTTTTTTGCAGTCAACTATCTAGTTACTCTGCCACTCTCTCTATATCAGACCTTCAAGATAGATGAAGATTTCAAATTTAACAAGATGACTCCCAAGCTATTCATTATAGACCAGATCAAATCTTTGGCTATGTTTGTACTCATTGGAGGGGTACTGTTCGCTATGTTGGCATGGATCATTACTAGTTATGACTCATGGTGGCTCTGGGGATTTCTGCTGCTCTTTGGTGTGGCGGTTGTAGTCAATATCATCTACCCTACGATCATAGCACCGATCTTCAATAAGTTTAACCCACTCGAAGAGGGAGAGCTCAAAGATGCGATCGTGGGGTTGATGCAGAGTGTAGGACTCAAGAGTGATGGTATCTTTGTGATGGATGCCAGCAAGAGAGATAGCCGCCTAAATGCCTACTTTGGCGGTCTAGGCAAGAGCAAGCGGGTAGTACTATTCGATACTCTTTTAGACAAGCTGAGTAAGGAGGAGCTTCTCGCTGTTCTAGGACATGAGCTAGGTCACTTTACTCATGGTGATATTTGGAAAAACATAGCATTGATGGGTGGATTGCTTTTTGTCTCTCTCTTTCTGTTAGGACACCTGCCTGATGAACTCTTTGTTGGGATGGGTACGATACCGACTGCCGGAGTGAAGATAGCCATGATGATGCTGCTACTCCCTGTGATCAGCTTCCTCTTTACTCCTGTGATGAGTTATGTGAGCCGTCACAACGAATACGCTGCTGATGAGTTTGGCTCCCAGATGGGCGGACGAGAAAATCTAGTATCTGCGTTGATGAAGCTAGTGACAGAGAACAAAGCTTTCCCCAAATCTCATCCACTGGTGATATTCTTCTACTATACGCACCCGCCTATCATCGAGAGACTCAAAGAGCTGGGCTATGATGCTACCAACACCATAGTGGGTGAGGATGAGGAGTTGAAGAGAGAGGGGATTTTCACTTTTGTAGAGGATGAAAAAGATAGAGAAGCTTGATGACTATCTCTCAAGCCCTTGATATCGCCACCACTCACCTCATAGAGAGTTGCCCCAAGCCTCGCTTTGAGTCAGAGCTGCTTCTCGCTCATCATCTAGGCAGAGAGAGACTCTACCTGCATATACACGGCGATGAGGTGGTAGAGGATGTCGATGGCTATCAGACACTCATCAAGAGACGCGAAGCCCATGAGCCCTATGAGTATATCGTTGGTTTTGCAAGCTTTTATGATATAGAGCTGGCTGTAGAGAAGGGTGTATTGATCCCTAGACCAGAGACTGAACTGCTCATCGATAGAGTAGCCGATATCATCGAGCTGGAGGGCATGACTCAGATAGTTGAGATAGGGGTGGGCTCGGGAGCCATCTCCATCGTCCTAGCACGAAAGTTCCCACACCTGCATATCATCGCAACAGATATCTCCGAAGATGCTCTACGCATAGCTGCTCAAAATATCACCCACTTTGGGCTTGAGGGTCAAATCACTCTCATCAAAAGCGATCTAATGGATGAGATCCAGACAAAACCCCAGCTAGTAGTCAGCAATCCCCCCTATATAGCAAGCCACTTCAAGCTAGAGAGAAATATATCCGAGTATGAACCACACTCTGCTCTCTTCGGAGGAGAGTATGGAGATGAACTCCTCCACCGCATCATCTGTGATGTTTGCAACAGATCCATCCCATGGCTAGCCTGTGAAATGGGCTACGATCAACGCAACTCCATGCAGGGTCATTTCGACGAAATTGAAGTGGAGTTCAGTGAATTTTATCAGGATTTAGCAGGGTTTGATAGAGGGTTTTTGGTTAAATTTTGAATAGATCATTCTCTAAGGAATCTCCCAAAAACAAATATATCAATCTGAATTGTCATTTTGGTATATTTGTTTTTGTACGCTTCCTAACCAAATAAAACCTACGCTATAATAAAACTCTAAAACCTTTCAAAAGAAAACAGATGAAATATATAAAAATCACTCTTCTCTTTCTCATCCTCACACTCTACTTGGAATCTAGTAGTGATAGATCCATATATAGACAAAAATACAGTAAAGAGCATAAAGTAGCCCTTGTCATAGGAAA
>JAYEOM010000120.1:0-1705 GCA_034722955.1 Campylobacterota bacterium | reverse complement strand
TACTAGAGATGAGGCAAGTTTGAGTTCTTGTAGTATAGAGTAGTCTATTTTACTGTTGAGCATTACTTTTATGGCTTCTTTATCGTTTTTATGGTTTTGTACTATCCAAGCATCTTTTAAACACTTTGGTATCTCTTTAGATACAAAATGACTATAAGAGCTATAGGGATACTCTTCTAGCCTTTTTACCATCTTTGCTTTGAAGTTAAGGGTCTGGCGTTGAATATGCATTTTTTACTTTTGAATATCCATCGTAGGATCACGGCTGTTTCATTCTAGAGCCCCTATTGACCCAGAAATATCGCCTCACTCTACGGGTCAGTCGTTGAATATACGCTTTTTTACTCGCTCCAATCGTCCTCAATTGGAGTGTATACGATAGCTACAACATTAATGCAACAGTACGCTAAAATAAAAAATGTCACATAACCCAAAAATCACAACCATCCAAACCCCAGAAGAGACAACAAACTACAACTACCTATGCCAAAACAACATAAGCAGTATCACCAAAGACAATGAGAGCTTCAACTTCACCTATGATGGTAAACTATTTACACAGATAAAACAATCAACTCTACGAGGCGTTGAATATACACTATTCCCTTTTACAATCCTACAAACCAAAGAAAAAAATGTGGATGTGTTGGTTTGTATATTTTATATCGCAATCTTCCCATAGAGTATTGTATCTTTTTTAGGGTTGAGTGTCTATTTTGATATTATTACTCTCGTATGCATTCCCATTGAGGACGGATATAAACGAGCGAACAGGAAAAAATGAAGTATGCGTGACGGTAGTATGATTTTTGATGGATGATCATATAGGAGCTATCTGCTCTGTATGGTTTCCTACTTGTGTAACAACTACAAAACCACTCTTTAAAGCCTTGTTTTGAAGATGTTCTGGAAAAATCTTACCTGCTATTGCTGGGATAATCTTATACTCCTTAAATGATGGATGAAAGTAGTAGAAGCTATCTACTATTTTTTGTAACTGTTCTAAATCTTTCTCTTTAACTTTGTTTTTGACTTCTATAATACCTACACTATTGCCATTTTCTAAAAAAATATCTATCTCATGCTTTTTACCATTTTTTGCAACACCTAGGTTTGCACTGATACTATCAAATTCTATATTGTTTATTTTTTTATTTTTTTTGAAAGATGTATAGAAAAACTCTTGTGCCTCTTGACCTGTAGTTTTGCTTATGCCATCTACATTCTCTTTAAGGTATGAAAAAGATTTTATCATTTCTTTCATCTGCTTGTCAGTCTCTTTCATCTGCTTATCAGTCCAAGCTTGAGAAACTGTCAAACTTGCCACTAAATCTTTCAGCTCTTTATCTGTCATAGTAATGCTCCATCTTGGGCTACCCTTACTGTTTGTTGGTATTATAACATATTATCCGTATTCTCTGCTCTATTGTTATCAATATGCAATCTACCATCCTCTATATAGACACATAGTTTTGAAAATTGAGACTAAAGGTGTCAGATAATGCTAATGCTATCCTTTGTCCTCTTAATAATCCTCTGTACAGTTGCTTGATTTAATCCTAATACTTTAGCAATCATATGCTGTGAATATCCTTTTTGGTATGCTTGTACTATTTGTATATTTCTCTTTTTTGTATCGTCTATATCTTCTAACATTTTTTGTAGTTTATTTATATTGGGTTTTTTGTCTATATTTGGAGCTTCT
>JAYEOM010000119.1:0-1705 GCA_034722955.1 Campylobacterota bacterium | reverse complement strand
CCCAAGCTTCTCAAATATGTTCTTCTGCTTGTTAGTCACTTCGCCAATCATAGAAGTTTTTCCAGGTTGTGTAAATTTCTCAATAATATCAAGTTCATCTAGTAGTCCTTGAAATGTAAAGTTTTTATAGAGTGACTCTTTGTACATTTTTTGTCTGATATATGACACTATGATTAATGCAACAAACTGTACAAATAACTTACCATCGAGGTTTTCTTCTGATGAGACAGAGGTGCGACGCATACTCAATCGGTTTTTGAGATCATTGTAAGCCTTCTCAATTACATCTTTATTGCGATAGATTTCAATTGCCTCTTTTGGATCCTTGATTGTATTACTGATTAAAGAGAAATATCCCATTCTCTCCTCTTTCTCTTTGATAGCTTCGTTATTGGGTATGACTTTAATACCTCTTTTTGGTGTAGAACGAATGCTAAAATAACGCTCATACATCTTCTCGTGACGCTTTTGTCTTTGATTATTGTATAACTCATCTTCTAACTTGTTCAAGAGCTTGTTGAAGTGTATCCTCTCATCTGTGGCTCGTTGGTCATCATAATAGAGATGTAAGTAGAGCCTACGACTCTCTTTGACTTTTAGCTTGCTACGGGGTTTAGTATAGTGATAATCCCACTTTGTGGTAGTTGATCTCATATAGAGTGCGTGAGGCACACTGTAGTGACTGCGTGTTACCATCGTAGATCTTACTTCATCCCAAAAGTGTTTGACATATCGCAAAGAGGTCTTGCAAGACAATAGAAACTTATAGTGTCGTCCAAAGAGTGCATTGATATTCTCTTGACTATAGAAACCTCTATCTAAGACTAACTTCACCTTCTTGATACCTAGATGCTCTATATCACACAAGAGCTTCTTGATTGTTTTTACATCAGAGATATTACCAGGGAGTTTACGATAACTCACTGGTAGTCGTGAGCTCTGTCCAAACAGGAGTGCCAAATTAATTTGAGCCAAAGGGTCATAATCTTTGTTGAGACCATATTTTACCTGTTTTAAGCTCTGTGAATAAGAAGAGATAGATGTAGTATCATAAGCTAAGTACTCTTGCTCTACGCGTCGTTTGATCTGTAAGGAGAAGAATTTCTGTTTTGCATCTTCACTAATCATAGCAAAGAGTTCACTACTTCTCTGAGATGGGATATCTTTACCAAAGGGGTGTGCATGTGTGCGAGCCCACTTTCCAAATCGACTCATAGCTGCTCTATCTTCTAAAACTAAGTAGTAGGCAATAGAGAGGATTTGATTAGAGAGTGCACCAAAGCATTTGTTCAAATCCTCTTTTACTCCCAAATTTTCTACGATTTGATCCAAAAGATAAGTGGCTCCACAAAATAGACGCTGATAGCTCAATGATGCTTTTCTTCCAACCTGTGGATTTTGTTCTTTTTGTTTCTCAAGATAGCGTTTGTTATAGATGACTTTAGAGGTATTAGGATCTAGTTTACCAATACAGATACGGGTATTACGAGGTTGCCCTCTCTCTTTATCCCAATATGACTCAGATTCATATACATAGGTGACACCATTTTTCTTATTTTTCAAATGTACTATAGCCATAGAGTAACTCCTTATAGGTATAATTATACCTATGCTTAGACTAAAAAGTCAATAAGAATTAGCTACAAGTGCCTATTTTATGGGGTTTGTGTTACGCATAGGTATAATTGTTCGGGAATGGAGGTTA
>JAYEOM010000118.1:0-31940 GCA_034722955.1 Campylobacterota bacterium | reverse complement strand
GAGAGGATAATACTGGATACAGCACTCGATGATTATAGGCAAAATGGCTCTAAAAATTTCTCAGAACTTGACAATGAGTATTGGAATGATACCGAGAAGAGATTGATCAGCAGGCACAAGAGATAAAGTAAAGGGGTCAGGTGATGCTAACAACCATAGCCATTAGCGATGGGATGGAATGATAGCATTAGCATCACCTGACCCCTTTACGCCTAAAGAGTTAAGAGATGTAGAGATAGATAGTGATAGCGATAAGTTAAAAATTCAAGAGTATTTTGCCGATAAGTATACAGGTACTGGCAAATTTATTAAGAAGATCAATAATTTATTGAGCAGATAAACATGCTATAATATTAACAATGAAATTAACCTATAAATAAAGAGAGAAATATTATGGTGAAATACGCAGAAGATGAGCTTTTTTCGATAACTGATTTTGCAAAACAGTTGAGCAGTATTGTCAAAAATATCAAGAGTAACACCATAGAGAAGATCGGAATTTTGAAAAACAATAGACTCGAAGCAGTCATTATCTCCACGGAAGAATATGCCAGACTCAAGAAGATAGAGTTTGAGCAAGAGAGGATAATACTGGATACAGCACTCGATGATTATAGGCAAAATGGCTCTAAAAATTTCTCAGAACTTGACAATGAGTATTGGAATGATACCGAGAAGAGATTGATCAGCAGGCACAAGAGATAAAACTTGACTATCGAAAAAAATATCTTATTTGACAATAGTCTGGATGAGATTCTTGATTATATCGCTGTTGACAATCTGGATAGAGCTATAGCATTTAACAGGGAGTTAGAGTCTAAATTTTATGATTTACCATACATGCCATATAAGTTCAGGACTTCTATCTATTTCGATGACGAAAAGATCTGGGATTTTATTTTTCGAGGCTATGTTATCCCTTATCTGATAGATGATGAGGCAGATAAGATCATATTGCTAGGTATCGTAAAATATAGAGGGGATATGGGAGCTTCAAGAGTAAAGGGAGTAAAGTAGTCAATGGGGAAGAGAAAAAATATAGAGCCTTCATAAAAACTAAACCCCTACTGCAATCTCCACTTTTACTACTCTTGATAATCATAGAAATAGCCCAGGGAAAGGGTCTGGTGTAGGTTGTCGAAAAACCCCTAAATCACTCATTTGTTCACTCTTTGAAAATGGATACAACTATAGAGTATGATAGGGGTCATGCGTTGCAAAATCAACTCACGAAGTGGGTGGATTTTCAACGCTTGACCTCGGCTGTAGCATAGCTTTGTTTGAGCCGAGGTCAGATGTTGACTGTTTCATTCCGCTACGCTTCACAAAACACTCAACTTCAGACCCCTACCATGCTTATTTCATTGGCATTGCCGAGGACGGATGGGAACGAGCAATACCCGTAGGTGTGACCATGTCACACGCAATAGAGAGTGTTTGTATCGTTTGCAAGATCATGATCGTTGAAATCTCTGAGAGGTTTCTATGTCGTGCGACACGGTCGCACCTACTAAAAAATTGTTCTTGTGAAGTTCCTTTCTAAAGCAAACTCACTTCATTAAACTGTGTAACTAGGTGTGGGTAGGTACTAGCATTAATCTTTCATTTACTGCCTCTAAGTAAACTAAGAAAAATAAATACAGGCAGAGACCTGTAATAGAGGAGAATCTATTGAGTCAAACAATTGATGCCATCAGAACAGAGATAGGCAAAGTGGTAGTAGGGCAGGAGAGGATGGTCGAAGGGCTTTTGACTGGGTTGTTGTGTCGAGGACATATACTGCTAGAGGGAGTTCCCGGACTAGCCAAGACGACTACGGTCAATGCATTGGCAAAGACGCTGGGCTTGGACTTTAAGCGTGTTCAGTTTACACCCGATCTGTTGCCGTCGGATATCGTAGGTACAGAGATATATGACCCCACAAACAATGCATTCAAGATCAAAAAAGGACCAGTCTTTACCAACCTGCTGCTGGCAGATGAGATCAACCGTGCACCGGCGAAGGTACAGTCTGCACTCCTGGAGGTGATGCAGGAGAGACAGGTAACTATAGGGGATGAGAGCTTTCAGATAGATCTTCCGTTTTTGGTCATGGCGACACAGAACCCTGTAGAGCAGGAGGGTGTCTATGAGCTACCAGAGGCACAACTCGATAGATTTATGATGAAGGTAGTAGTGGGATACAACACCAAAGAGGAGGAGCTGGAGATAGCACGGCGTGTAGCCAATGACAGCTTCGGCTCTATAGAGCAGGTGGCGACCATAGAAGATCTAAACAGAGTAAGAGAGGAGGCGATGGAGGTTCATCTCGACAAAGAGATAGAGGCTTATATCGTTGAGCTGGTCTTTGCGACTAGAGACCCCAAAGATTATGGGCTAGATGAGATAGAGAGCTATATAGAGTTCGGTGCCTCTCCTAGGGCTAGTATCGATATGTACAAAGCTTCTCGTGCCATAGCATATATGAAGGGGCAGGATTTTGTCTCTCCTATAGAGATAGCCTATATCGCAAAAGAGATCTTGAGACATCGTATAGTGTTGAGCTATGAGGCAGAGGCTGAGGGGATAACTCAGGATTGGATCATCGAAAAGATATTGGCGGCAGTACCTATACCCTAAATTTATCTATCAATACCATCAAAAAAGCGGCTTAAAGAGAGGAGTAGTGTGAACAAGATTACAAAAAAAATTATTTTAAAAACCAGAAAACAGGTCTTTGGTGATATGTTGGGGAACAATGCATCTCTCTTTCATGGGCAGGGGTTTGAATTTTCGGAGCTTCGTGAGTATATATATGGAGATGATGTCCGAAAGATAGACTGGAAGACGACAGCAAAACTAGGCAAGCCCTATGTCAAAAACTATCATGAGGAGAGACAGCTCAATGTAGTAGTAGCTACGATGATGAACGGATCTGTATATTTCGGTACAGTACGGCAGAAGGGTGAAGTGATGGCCGAAGCTGCTGCGATACTGGGCTTTTCAGCAGTCAAGAACTCAGATCTCTTCTCATCCGTGATCTATGCAGATAGACTATATGCTGCTAGCAAACCGAGTAAAAAGCTCTTCTCTGTGACTACTGCAGTTGACTCTCTGACTAGCTTTGAGAGTATCGGAAAAGAGGGAGATTTCAAAGGCTTTGTTGATACCCTCTTTAGGAGAGTAAAAAAGCGATCTCTGCTCTTTATCATTTCAGACTTTATAGGCGATATAGATCTAGGGTTGATCAGCAAAAAGCATGATGTTTTCGCTGTGATCGTGCGTGATAGGTTTGAGGAGGATCCAGGGGAGCTTGGGTATCTGCGACTGATAGATATGGAGAGTCGGAAGAGTTTTGAGGGCAATGTAGAGAGCAGTATGCTCAGTCAGTATAAAAAAGCACTAAGAGCAAATGATGAAAAACTCTATACTCAGTTTAGAAAAAACGGGATACGGTCTGCCAAGATATATACAGATGAGGATCCCTATCTGAAACTGATGAAACGGATGAGGTGAGAGGATGAATAGTACACAAGTAGCAGAGAGACAGATGCCAAACATCAATGATCAGCTGAGAGATATCAAGCCGCTGATGGAGATCCCCGATAGTAGCTTTTATATATTTTGGGGGATTGTCATCTTTGCTCTTCTCTTGATAGTGGCGGTACTCTTTTTTCTTATAAAAAAGTATATCAAGCAACGCAAGAAAAATTTGGCAAAACAGTATTTAGCCAAACTCCACACTATAGACTGGGTAGACACCAAAGAGAGTGCTTATAGTGCGACACACTATGCTAGACTGCTAGCGACAGATGATAGACGAAGAGAGCTCTTTGATCAGCTGGAGCGAAAGCTCGAACAGTATAAATATAAAAAAGAGGTTGCTGAGGTTGATGAAGATACTCTCAAACAGTTCAACCTCTATGTGCAGGTAGCAGATGAGTCAGTTTAGTTTTGAATACCCCTATATACTGGGGATAGTAGTCCTATTTTTGGTTTGTGCTAGATTTTGCAAGGAGAGGAGCCGTGCTATATATTTCCCTCATATCGAGAGACTTCTGATACAGGGTGGTGCAAAAAAGAGTTCACTCCTGCTGTGGCTCAAGTGGATCGGTATAGTTACGGCGGTGATAGCACTAGCTTCTCCTGTGCTGACCAAAGAGTATAAAGATAGTCACAAAGAGGGGCGAGATATCGTTCTAGTGATAGATGCTAGTGACTCCATGAGACAGAGGGGGTTTGATCCACGCAATAGAAGCAAAAATAAATTTATGGTTGTCAAAGAGGTTATGGATGACTTCATCTCCAAGAGATTAGATGATCGTATAGGTGTAGTGACCTTCGCTGATGTAGCGTTTATCGCATCACCATTGACTTTTGAGAAGGAGTTTTTACAAGATATCGTAGCTTATCAACAGCTGGGCATAGCGGGAAAACGCACAGCTATCAATGATGCTCTGGTGCAGACATACGGGATGTTGAGCAAGAGCAAAGCCAAATCCAAGATCGCTATACTGCTCACTGACGGACAGGACAATATGAGCAGGGTGGCTTTTGAAGATATCAAAAACATCATCTCCAAGAGTGATGTAAAACTCTATACCATAGGTATCGGTGATCCTCGTGACTACAACGGCAGATATCTACAGGCTTTGGCAGAGGCAGGCAAGGGCAGGGCTTATGGTGCACACAACAGTGAGATGCTCCTAGAGATTTACCAAGAGATAGACAAGCTAGAGGCTAGTAAGCTCAATGACAAAAAAGTGGTACAGCATACCTATCTATATACCTATCCGCTATTTGTGGCGATATTGGCACTGCTGTTTTTTATCTATTTTAGAAATGCGAGAGGAGTATAGAGTATGAGCAGTGTACTATTTGAGTATCCATATCTTTTCTGGGTGTTGATCATCCCTTTTGTGATCTTTGCATTTTTGATATCTACAAACAGAGATCGACTCTCTCGTCTCTTTGATGAGAAGGTGTTGGCACGGTTGAGTGCTGGGAGTGATGCTCTGCCTACTGTAGTGCGAAATATCATAATGTTTTTAGCTATCTTTATGATGATAGTAGCTATGGCACGACCAGTGATAGAGAGGGGTGACAAGATCGTGGAGATCAAGGGACTCAGTCTGCTGACTGCACTGGATATCTCAGGATCGATGCGTAGCAAAGATCTCTATCCAAACCGTCTGGAGTTTGCAAAAAAGAAGATCTTGACACTATTTGACACTATGCCTAGTGATGAGATAGCAGTAGTGGCATTCGCTCATGTCTCGTTCGTTCTCGCACCATTTAGCAGTGACAAGCCGACACTAGGGCAGATAGTAGAGAGAGTCAATGATAAGTATATCAACATGGGCTCTACAGACTTCTCTGCACTTGGGTCTCTAGCAGCCAAAATGCTAGATAACAAAAAGCCAAAGATCATGATACTCTTTAGTGATGGGGGGGATGAGAAGGCACTTGAGGGGTTCGCTCAGGAGATGAAGGATAGCGGCATAGAACTCTATGCTGTTCTAGTGGGTACAGAGGAGGGCGCTCCTGTGCTTGATAGTGATGGCAAGCCTCTAGCCCGCAAAGATGGTACTATAGCCATAGCACAGAGAAATGATGCACTAGGTCAAATAGCACTAGATACGGGTGGTGCCTATGTCATAGCTACCAACGGCAGTGAGGATATAAAAAAGCTAGTCTCTATCATCCGTGCAAAACATACCGATACCCAACAGGGCGAAGTGAAGATCAAGGATCATATAGAGCTATTTTACTATCCGTTGGCAGGGGCTATGCTGCTTCTGCTGATCGCATTTAGTTCACTACCTAGAAGAGGGGAGGATTGAGATGAAACAGTTTATACTACTAGGTATCTTTTTGTCGGCGTTTGCTGTCGCAGGCTTGATGGATTTCCAGACGATAGATGAAGCAAAAAGAGCGTATGGGGATAAGAGATATGAAGAGAGTGCGACCATACTGAAGGGATTGGACAAGGAGAGTCCGGAGGTAGACTACGATATGGGTAACGCCTATTATAAAGCAAAAAAATACGATAAAGCACTAGAGTCATACAAGAGTGCCAAGGGGGTAGATGAAGCTCAAAGGCTGCACAATATCGGTAATAGCTATTTTCAGCAGAAGAAGCTCGATGAAGCGATCAAATCATACGAAGATGCTTTGAAGATAGAAGAGGATAGAGATACACGGCACAATCTAGAGTTGGCAAAAAGAGAGAAAGAGAAGCAGAAGAAAAAAGAGGATCAAAAGAAGCAAGACCAAAAAGATCAAAAAAATAGAGATCAAGAGAAGAAAGATCAAGAGAAGAAAGATCAAAAAAATAAAGATCAAGAGAAGAAAGATCAAAAGAAAAATGACCAAGACAAAAAAGGCGACAAGAGAGATAAAGAGAAAAATCCAAACCAGCAAAAGAGGGGTGACAAAGATAAGAAAAAGGATCAAAAGCAAGAGCAAAAGAGCAAAGAGCAGAAGAACAAAGATGGTCAAAAAGAGAAACAGAAGTCTCAAAAAGAGAAAAAAGATGAGAAAAAAGAGAGAGGTGACACTACAGGCGGGGAGCCAAAAGAGCAGAAGATGAGCCCAGAGCAGCAGATGACTCAAAAAGAGCTCAATCGACTACTGAAAAAGCTAAATCAAAAAAAGATGCCATCTATGATGTATCAGGCAGGAGGGTCCAAAAAACCCAAGAGAGATGAAGAGGTCAATCCATGGTAAGAGATACGATATATGGTCCAATATCAATCACAAATAGAGAGAGGAGATAGAGAATGAAGCAGATTTTACATACTATTTTATTGTGGCAGATGAGTGTAGTGTTGATGCTAGGGGCTAGTGTCGAGGCTACAGTAGATGATGCCAGCGTAGTAGAGGGCAATAGTGTGCAGTTGACATTAGAAGCTAGAGGAGATGATGTCAAATTTCCGACTATCCATAGAGTAGGGATCTACCCTGTAGAGGGGGTCTCCAATATGACACAATCCTCCCTGAAGATGATAAATGGGACAATAACAAAAGAGAGTATCAAAAAACAGATCATCATCTTCACCCCTGCAAAAGCGATGACTATCCCTCCCTTTTCTATAGAGGTGGACGGTCAAGTTATGCAGACAAACCCAGTCGATATCAGAGTTGTCAAATCTATGGCACCTACACCCAGCAGCAGTAAAAAAGTGACTCTTGATATGGTGGTAAACCAAAAGCAGGTTTTTGTGGGTGAACCTATACTGCTCTCTGTCTTTTTCAATGAGTCTCGTCAAGTGGACTTGATGAAGGTGGAGTATAGAAAACCAGCCTTAACAGACTTCTTTGTCAAGGAGATAGGGGATGAGAAGACTTACAAGAAGGATGGATATATAGTCCATGAGTTGCGGTATATATTGACACCCAAGTATGAAGGTAACTTTACTATAGGACCTGCACAAGCCAAGATAGCAGAGAGAGGGAGACGCAAAGATGACTTTTTCGGTACATTTTTTGATACACCTGTCTGGAGTAGTGTAGTCTCCAACAGCTTGACTATAGCCGTGAAGCCATCACCTGAGGGTAGTGATCTCGTCGGAGATCTGAATCTGAGTGAAAAGATAGATGCTGATGAGGTGAAGGCAAACAAGCCTGTCAATCTGACTATAGAGATCACAGGGGAGGGAAATCTGGAGGATTTCGATGGGTTTGAGTATGAGATCGATGGTGTGACTATCTATAGCGATGATGCCAAAGTAGAGAGTCACCTAGTGGGTGACAAACTGATCAGTAGTTATAAAAAGAAGTTTGTTTTTATAGCAGACCATGATTTTGAGATCCCATCCAAATCATTTACTCTCTTTAACTTCAAAACAGGAAAAGTTGAAACACTTCAAACCCAAAGCCATCAGGTCACTGTCAAAGGAGGTCAGGCAGTAGCCCCGACAGTCATACAGAGTACCAAACCTCAGGCAAGCACAGAGGTCAACCAGAGAGAAGAGCTACAGTCATCTCAGAGCAGTCCCGATAGTGACACCAGCAGCTCACTCTCTGCTTGGATGCTTCTGCTTGCATTTGCAGGTGGTGTAGCAGTGACATTAGGAGCAGTAAAGCTCTCACCATATATCAAGTGGAAAAGAGCTGTAAACCCTATGAGGGAGAGTGAAGCACTCAAGATCCTCTACCCACACACCAATGATACCCCTGCTGTAGAGGATATGGTACGAAAACTATATGCCAAAAAAGGTGGAGACAAAAGCGTAGTGATAGACAAAGAGGAGCTGAAGGTTTTGATAGATCGTTACAACATATAGTTTGGGTTTAAGAGGGGGAAGTCAATACCACCCCAAGAGGTCATCTCATTGACCGAGATTTATTTTAGTGACAAAATCCAATCAACCATACCATCTAACTCTTCCGGAGTTAGTTTGCTATAGGCAGGCATTGGGATTCTGCTCTTCTCCCACCGACCTCTGCTCCCACTGCTCAGACTATGAATCAAAGTTTTTTTATCCTCTCTAGTGTATCGTTTGGCTATATTCTGAAAAGATGGTGCTACTTTATCTTTCTCTAACTCATGACAATTTTTACATCTCTTCTGCTCTAGTATTCGCTCATGGATAGGCATGTTTTTGACTCTTGTCTCTTCAGCTCTCTCTCTGTAGAAGCGTTGAGCGTCGTAGTGACTGTAGAGATATTTGCTTACGGCGTTGAGTTCATCCGGTGTAATATTTCCCTTTTGTGATGGCATCAACCCATACTTCTCTAGGCTATCTTTATCACAATAAGATTTGCTTAGTGTTGGATTCATCACATAATCATCTACAAACTCTACAAATTTACCTTGATGTGCAGATGGTACATTAACTTTGATAAAATCTTTGAGATGAAATACCACTGCCATCATAGGAGGTGCTTTCTCATCAGCATTGCTATCTGCCGGCATACTAAGGTCATGACAAGTAGCACACTTTTGCTGGGTTAGGGCTACTGCATCATAAGATTGCTGAGGCTGCTTCTCCTCATCGCATCCTGCAAGAAAAAAAATAGTAATAATAGATAAAATAGACTTTTTCATCATCATCACCTAAGAGAATATATTTTTGATCTTAGCCACAACACCCTCTTCTTGAGGCTCATCAACTATATCTTTCGTGGGAGCATAATAGTTATCAGGCAGTCTGTTCTCGTCTGTTCCATCCACATTGACAACAAAGAGCTCTGGATGAATAAGAGTTCTCAACTCTTTTCTGATAACCATATTGGTAGTCATCATACTCATAGAACACCCCCCGCATACTCCGCCTAGTTGAATATATATTGTGTTATCCTTTACACCAAGAAGTGCCAACCCTCCCCCATGCGAATCTACATAAGCACTAACTTTTGGTAGGTTATTTTCTACGGCATGATAGAGCTCTTCATCTGTAAATGGTATCATTACTTATCCTTTTTATAATATGAAATTATCTATTATAGGTGATTATAAAGTAAGATAGCTTAAATAAGAGTAAAATAGTCCTATTTGCCTTCAGGTGTCCGTTACTCTTTTGCAATTCCTTAAGGATTTTTGGAGATAATACAAAAAACAATACAAAAGGATAAAAAATGGAACTATTCAATCGTTACTTTATGGAGACCATCAAACAGAGATATGCTCAGTTTGATGGCAGAGCTTCACGGAGTGAGTTTTGGTATTTTGCACTTTTCAGTTTGATCATCAGTATCGCTCTTGGTATACTAGATGGTGTTCTAGGAACTGCATACTCCTATGAAGTAGTGACAAATACTATCGCTACTGCAACAGTAGAATCTACAGAGATGACCGTCACGCAGACGATCGGGTATATGCAGACACTCTACAGCCTACTCATCCTTATCCCCTCTATTGCTGTATCGATTCGACGACTGCATGATATAGGCAAAAGTGGCTGGTGGCTTCTGATTGCTATTGTGCCGATCATCGGGCTCTTCATCTTGCTCTTCTTTTATGTCAAAGATAGCCAGTCCGGTGACAATGAATATGGTGAAAACCCAAAAAGTTCATAAAACCTAAGCACTCCGAACAGATCATCTTTCGAGGAGATCATGATGAGGTCTTGAACTTTTACTCTATATACCAAAGGAGTCATGATGCAATCGGCTAAAAAAATCTACTATATTTATGGTAGAGAGAGTGAAGATTTTGTCACAAAGTTCAAGGAGATGGAGGGTGCAGAAGATATATCTTTTGTACTCCTTGAAGAGGGTGACTCTCTTCCGATACTTGATATATCTAAAATTGAGCATTTTATCGTATCGGGAACTACTCCCCAGATCAAGATAGTGTTAGAGTTTGCTCAGGAGAGTGATCTCTCCATAGGTCTCATCCCGCTGCCTCAGCAGTCAAGATTTGCCAAGATACTAGATATGCCGCTATCTCCCCTAGAAGCATTTGCGGTAGCGAGCAGGCCAAGTGACAAGAGGATAGATATGCTCTACTGCAATGGTCATATCGTGATAGATGATATGAGAATCGGCAACAGATCTGTACTGAAAGAGTTTGAGTTTTACTATCCTCGGCACTCTTTTTTCAAACGCATTGAACTCCTCTGGCAAACAGTTCGACAAAAAAGTCTATTGAAGCACTATACATTTACTGTAAACACTGATAAAGATAATAGTTATACCTTTTCAGCTCTTGGGATGATCATCTTGGGGTACAACAACTTTAGCTGGATCGGAAAGGTGCTGCGAAATAGATTGAGTGCGATGGATGGTCAGCAGACGCTGCTGGTTCTCTCGCCTACATCGCTCTTCCAATATTTTATCAGTAATCCCTTTACGCTATTTATACACAAATGGAGAGCTGAGAGGATTCCTGCATCATGGGGCTACATGAAGAGTGCCAAGATGGAGATATCATCTGTAGAGCCTGTCAAAGTGGTACTGGATGATCTAGAGATAGTCACTACACCTATAGTAGTCGAGACAAAAGCTGAAGCTTTGAGATTGAGTGTGGGGGAGAAGTTTTGGGATCATCAAGTATCGCAAAAGAGTGATAGAAGCAGTATCAAGCTAGATAGTGTACCTAAAGATCAAGAGCGTATGGCATTTTTCCATCGTGGTATTCCTCTCTTTAGACATGCATCAACAGAGCAGTACTCAGCACTATTTACCAATCTACGCAATGAGGGTTCTGTCAGCAGAGTTTTTGTAGTGCTTTTGATACTAGCAACTGTGATCGCTACACTAGGACTCTTTATCAACTCTAGTTCAGTTATCATCGGGGCAATGCTGTTGGCACCTTTGATGCAGCCTATCGTTAGCTTGAGTATGGGTGTACTGCGTCAAGATGAGATGTTATGCAAAAGTGCCTTGAGGACGGTGTTGATAGGTATGATGATAACATTGATGACTGCTATGCTGGTCGCATATCTGACACCCATCAGAGAGTTGAGTAGCGAGATGGCTTCACGACTCTCTCCTACACTGCTCGATATGTTAGTAGCTATCGCTTCGGGAGTCGCTGCTGCATATGTCAAAAATGATGAGAAGATATTATCTTCGTTAGCCGGTGTAGCTATCGCAGTAGCACTGGTGCCGCCATTGGCAGTATCTGGTATAGGTTTGGGATGGGGTGAATGGTCTATGTTTATGCAGTCGCTACTACTCTTCATCACCAACCTCATAGGTATCGTTCTTGCTGGATCTATTACATTTTTGGTCTTGGGGTATGCCCCTATCAAGGTTGCAAAAAAAGGTATCTTTGTATGGGCAATGATCGCAGTATTGGTTACTGTGCCTCTCTATCACTCTTTTGAAACGATGAGGGAGAGATCAGATATAGAGAGAGTGCTTTCTCAAGTAAACTTTGATATAAATGAAAAGAGCATATATCTCAGCAGAGTAGACTATCGATCCAAGGGAGATGGTGCAGAGGTGAGATGTGAAGTTGTATTGAGCCAAAAGCTACAAAAAGAGGAGCGAGAGTATCTCCATCACCTCATCAATAAGGTAGTGGGCAGACCCACAGAAGTTATCGTAACATTTAGATATAGGTTATAGTATATCGTGCAGTTTATTGGCGTTTTGCATCCATTGGTTGAGCTCTTCCCACTCTTCTGACTCTACCATGGATTGACATTTGTCCAGTTCATGTTTGAAGTGCTCTATAGCAGTGAGGAGATTGCTCTTGTTTTGACGAAAGACATCCTCCCACATATTTGGCGAACTCTTGGCTACACGACTCATATCACGAAATCCACCCCCTGCAAGTGCTATGATATTTTTGCGATCCTCTTGACTCATGACGGAATTGGCTAGAGAAAAGCTAAGGGCGTGAGGCATATGAGAGATGAAAGCGGCATGTCTGTCATGCTCTTTGGCTCCCATAAAGACTAGCTTCATTCCGATCTTTTGGAAAAGCTCCATCGCTATCTTCTGCTGATGTTTACCACTCTCTTCTATATCACATAGAACTATAACTTTATCTCTGTATAGATCCTCTATAGCGGCAGTAGGCCCAAACTTTTCTGTACCTGTCATGGGGTGAGCCGCGATGAAATTTTTCCTGATAGATGGAGGAACTGATGCCACTATCTTTGCTTTGGTACTTCCGAGATCTATGATGGTAGACTCAGGAGTTATACCTTCTAGATCTTTCAGTACAGTGATGATCCCATCTACAGGGATAGTGAGCAGGATAATATCACAGCTTTTTATCTCCTCTATGGAGTTTGTGATTTGATCAACCAATCCAAGGTCAAGAGCTTGAGTGCAGTGCTGATCATTGTGGTCAAGACCTATGATGTGAGATTTTGGGTAGTGGAACCTGAGTGTGATACCCAGAGATCCCCCCATAAGTCCCAGTCCTATGATACCGATATTCATAAATCTCCTCCATACATAAGTTTCATTGGGGTAGCCTTATTTGTATTATACCATTTGAGATCCATACTTTTGCTGGTTTTAAAGAGATAAAATTTAGTAGATATTTAGTGAAAAAAAGATAAACTTATAGATTAATAGTAAAGTACTCCAATTACATAAAGAAGGATAGCCAGCGATGATAAGAAAGATTGTCATATTTTGGGTTGTTGTAGGGACACTGCTCTCTGCACAAAAGGTCAAACAGATCAAGTTTGATGGGTTGCTACACCTCTCGCCGAGTGTTGCCAAAGAAGTTGCAGGTATCCATGAGGGTGATAGGGTCGATGCTGAACAGATCGATGACTCTGTCAAAAACCTATATAGTCAAGGCTACTTCAAGGATGTATGGGTAGAGAGTAAACCCAATGGATTGCTTGTCTACCACTTTAAGGAGAAGCCGGCTATCTCTAAAGTCAAGATCAAAGGCTATGGGACAGGTGATGATGCCGAAAATTTACTCAAAGGTATCGGACTTAAAAAAGGTGATCTTTATGATGAACGACGCATCTCTAATGCCAAGAAGGCACTTATCACCAAAGTGGAGAGCGAAGGGTATTATGATACGGTAGTTGAAGTATCCAAAGAGAAAGTAGGGGATAGCTATGCGATCACTTTTGATGTGAACAAAGGTGAAAAGATCAAGATCAAAAAGACCAACTTCGTCGGTGCCAAGCAGCTGAAGAAGAGTGATATCGAAAAAGATCTTGTCAACAAAGAGGCTAATATGTGGGATTGGGTGCCTATCATAGGGGGTAGTGATGCCAAAGTCAATCAACTCCCTTATGACTCTATGAGAGCTCGCGAAAACTATATGAAAAAGGGTTACATCGATGCGAAGGTCAGCAAACCTCTGATGCGTGTAGATACAGCCTCATATAATGCAGAGATCAACTACTTGGTCACTGAGGGTAAACAGTTCCGTGTAGGTAAAGTAGAGATAGTCCAAAGTATACCTGGATTAAACAGCACTACACTCTTCAACGAGCTTAAACTCTTGAAAGGGAAAGTCTTTAATGTCAAAAAGATGCGTCTTGATATGGCGTATCTCAAAGCAGAGGTAGGAGATCTAGGGTATGCCAATGCTAGAGTAAATCCTAACTTTCACAAAGATGAAGAGAGAGGGATCGTTGATATTCAGTATCAGCTGACACATGGTAAAAAAGTGACAATCAATGATGTGTTGATCTCTGGTAATGATATCACAAAAGATAGAGTTATACGAAGATATATATATCTGGCACCAGGAGATCTATATAGCTATACAGATCTCAAAGATAGTAAAGGTGCACTGGGACGAACAGGTTATTTTGAGAGTGTTGATGTCACTACAGAGCGTATCAGTGATGACAAGGTAAACCTATTGGTGAAGGTCAAAGAGGCACAAACGGGGAGTATCTCAGCCGGTGGTGGATATGGTAGTTATCAGGGACTTATGCTCAATGCCAATATCTCCAACAAAAACCTATTTGGTACAGGACTGAGCGGTAATTTGGGTATTGATTGGTCTCAAATCTCTAGAAGTGCAAATATATCTATCACCAATCCGAGAGTATGGGATAGTGAATATAGTCTGAGTGCAAGTCTGTTTACCCGTTATTATGAGTATATAGATTATACCACTGATCAGACAGGTGGAAGTCTTATCGCAGGGCGTAGATTTTTGCGACACTTCTACTTTTCGGGAGGAGTGAGCTACATGGATAACTCTTCTGATATTGGTACAGAGGGAAGCTTGGATCCAAATGCTATAGAGAGACTTCTCTATATCGATCAGTACAAGAAACTTGCAGGTTTAGTGGGACTTAATTTTGATAATACAGATAATTATTATACGCCTAGAGAAGGATTTATTGTTGGTCTGAATGTTGAGTTTGCCTCTTTTGATGGAGATTTGACACCAGCAGATAAAATCTTTTATGATAGTTACTCCGATATGACAAAACTATATGCCAGATTTGGTGCCTATTATGGTATGGAGGATCTTATTGATTATGATCTGATCTTACGATTTAAAGCCAGAGGTACTTGGCTAGAGCATGCCGCCCATGAAAAGGTGCCTACGGCAGAGAGACTCTATATGGGTGGTGTCGGTAGTGTAAGAGGATATAGCCCCTACTCTATATCTCCATACTTGAGATATATAGACCCTAGCACAGATCTGTATACTGAAAATAGATTTGGTGGAGACAAGAGGGGATCGGCAACAATAGAGGCAAGTATCCCACTCTCTGAAGCAGCAAAAATGCGTTTGACATTTTTCGCAGATGCGGGTCATATTACAGCTGATGAGATCCGGGGAGGTACCTTTGTCCAAAATGATTTGACACGAACCTCTGTAGGGGCACAGATCGAGTGGCAGTCACCTTTTGGGGCTATCAATCTGATCTATGGTTATGCCTTGGATGATGTCCCTAGTGAAGAGAAAGCAGCCTTTGAGTTCTCTATGGGAACAAAGTTCTAAAATACCCTCTCTTGAGAGTATTAGCCCATTCCCTTGGAGTGGTCTAATACTACCAAAACTTCACCAAAACTTCTTCTCTAAAATTCATACCTTGGAACTCTGCTAATATCATCTATAACTATAGAGAAATCGTGAGGTTTGTCGAGTAGAGCTATCGCCTCCTTGGCATGATATAGGGATTGATCTGCTTTGATCGTAAGGGTTTGATCCGAGTAGTGAAACAGTATATCTGCGTCATTTGCATTTTCATGCAGTAGTATAGTCAGATTGTATATAAAACTTAGACACCTTATATACCTCTTTTTAGGCAGCAACTCTCTGTAGGTTTGCAGAAGTGATCTTTTTGATAGTCTGCCTCCTGAGGTACGCAACAGTAGAGAGATCAACAACATCTGTGCATGTGTGAAGCCATAATTGAGTTCTTGCGTTGCGATATAAAAGGCGTGTTGACTTGATTTGTAAATAGTAAGAGTCTTTCCAATATTTGAGAGCCTGAGAGCATTATAGAGTTCAAATTTATACTTTTTGGGCAGATCAAATCTGTCATGGCAGACTCTATAGAGTTCTGAAGCGATCTCTATTCTGTGTGATGCACTGGAGTTTTTGGCTGTAAGATTATCGAACCGATCTAGTATACTTCTAATGCTTGGATTGAGTCCTTTGGGAAATTGCAGATCGCTCTGTCTCAACATATCTTTGAGAAATAGACCATCCCTCACACCAACACCACTAGTGATCACCTCTTTGGTGCCGATCTGCTTGAGTATCTCTAGGAGGATCATCGTCCCCTCTCGTATAGTATCGTATCGTCCCCTCTTTAGGTAAAAGATATCTAGCTCATCCATAGTTGAGAGTGTGATACCGGTGAGGTAGTCGATCTGATCTTCGACTCTATAGCTAAATGCATGAAGCTTATCAAAAGGGTAGTTACTCTTTTTCATAATCCCTTTGCTCAAGGCCCTTGCCGTACCCCCGATACCTACAGCGATATGATGGTGAAAAGCATCAGGTAGTCTCTTGATCTCATCTCTAATATAGGCTAGAGCCTCCTCTCTGGATGCCTGTCGATCAAAAAAGAGCTCTTTGATGCGTACAGTACCTATATTGAGAGAGTAGGTATCTACCACCTCTCCTTTTCTAATCAGTGCTATATCAGATGAGCCTCCACCGATATCTATCGTGATGGCATCCCCAATGGGGAGTAGATTGTTAGCGGCGATGGCTCCTAGCTTTGCCTCTTCATCCCCATCGATGATCTTGATGGAGAGTTTGAGATTGCTCTTTATCCAGCTGATAAAGTTTTGACCATTTGGAGCATCCCTGAGTGCAGATGTTGCGACACAGAGTATTTTGTTTACCTGATATTTTTTGGTTGTTTGGATAAAAGATTGTAGAGCAAGATATGCCCGTTCTATACCGATGGATTGTAGATGACCACCTTTGGCATATGCACCCTCGCCGATGCGCACTTTGCTCTTCTGCTCACATATAAGATGAAATCCAAATCTACTTGTCCTCTCAAATATGACTAGTCTAGCTGAGTTGGAACCGATATCTATGATCGCAGTTCTCTTGGCCATTGGAGACTCCTCTACTCCTCTTTCTGTAGCTGTTCAAATTTAAATCGCAACTCATCTGCATTCTCTACAGTATTGGGATCTGAAACTATACAGTCTACAGGGCAAACTGCAATGCAGGATGGCTCATCATAATGTCCTACACACTCTGTACATCGATCTGAATCTATGATATATATAGGATCATTCTCTTCGATCGCTTCATTTGGACACTCTTCGCGGCAGGCATCGCAAGCGATACACTCATCAGTAATTACAAGGGCCATATTTTCCTCAGCTATTTTGGTTTCACCTAGATGATACATTTCTATTATGCACAATAGAGGTTTAAATTATGGTGTTATAACTTAACCAAGCTTATGCTTTATTTAAAATAATATATTGTTTTTTTATATCTTGTAAAAAGGGTATTTAGGTAGTGTTAGGCGGGCTATTGCACCATCTTGATCCTCTCTATTGAGTAGTTCAACTTTGGCACCCATACTGTCAGAAGCACTCTTGACAAGGAATAGTCCGAGACCTACGCCATCGGAGTCTTTGGTGCGAATAAATGGGGCGAAAAGATCTTTATCCTCATCTACCCCTCTGCCTTCATCTATCACTTCTATAACAAGATGACCATCATCCAGATAACTTTTGAGTTTGACACATTTTTCATTTGGCGTAAACTTTAGTGCATTTTGTATAAAGTTTTGCAGTATTTGTGTTAAGAGTAGAGGCTGTAGATGTGCTAGAGAGTGATCAGGAGTCAAGTCAAAACTAAATTTTTGATGATTATAGTCAGCTAAAATCTTGTAATCGTTTGCTTTTTCTCTCAAAAAGTCAATCACATCTATATCTTGAGGTGTTTCAAACTGTGCACCTTCTGCCCGTCCAAACTCTAGTATGGAGCTTATGATCTTATTCATCTCATCGATTGAGATTATGTTTTGGTTGAGTGCAGTTTTGAGATCCTCCTCTGTTGTGTGTCGTTTTAGAAGTGTAACTTGAGTTTTTGTCTTCATGACAGCTAGTGGTGTTTTGAGTTCATGTGCTGCACCGATAAAGAGCTCTTTTTTATATTTGACAAAACATTGAATGCGAGTCATAAGGGTATTGATAGAGGTGGCAAGTGGCTCAAACTCTTGTGGTAGATCATCACCCTCGATGGGCTTCATCATATTTTCATTTCTTCTGGATAGTTTTTCTGCCAAGAGGCGAACAGGACTGATCAGCATACCGGAGAGAAAGTAGGCATAGAGGATGACCAAAACCATCGCTAAAAGATTGATAAATACTATGGCATTATAGACTTGTTGCTGCATACGCTTCTGTTTGGTGATATCGGCTATGATGCTGAGATAGGTTTGGCGTTGAAAATTATAGGGGAGTAGAAGTTCCATATAGTGCTTTTCTCCTTTTTTTAGTTTTCTCATATGTACTGATCTGTATTGTGATTTGGGTATATAGATGATACTTGCATTTATATGAAGTGTTTTTTTAAGAATATCACCATTCTCCTCTATGCCTCTCTTGACATTTGGGTAGGTAGCAAAAATATATTTTGCCTGTTTCATGAGAGAGGAGTTGAGCTCTTTGTCCACGCCATAAGTGATATAGCTATAGAGTATAAGAGAGAAAAAGAGGAGCAGTGCTGCCATAGCAGCAGAGAGTTTAATAAGAAAGCTGGTTCTTATACTTTTTTGGGAAAGCAAAACCGATAACCTCTTCTTCGAACGGTTTCAATCGTTGTGATATTGAGAGGTTTGTCCATCTTCTGTCTGATCTGGTTGATAGCTACTTCGATTACATTTGGCGTGACGAGTTCAGGCTCTTCCCAGATAGCATCTAGGAGCTGCTCTTTGGAGACGATCTGATCTTTGTGCATAGCCAAGTGTGTCAATACTTCAAAAGGCTTCCCTTTGAGTTCTACCTCTTTGCCATTGTAGAGGATCTTCTCCTCTTCCGGGTTGATGATGAGATTTTCAATCTCTATGATATTGCTACCGCCAAATCTAAGTTTTGCTTCAATGCGTACAACCAAAATCTCAAAATCAAAAGGCTTTTTGACATAGTCATCAGCACCTGTCCGGAGTGCTTCTATCTCACTCTCTTTGTCATCACGAGCAGAGAGTACGATGATAGAAGTCTTAGGTGTTTTTGCTTTGATATCTGCGATCAGATCTATCCCGCTTCCATCAGGAAGCATCCAGTCTAGCAGTACTAGGTCATAATTTCTAATATCAAGATAGTATCGTCCATCGCTTAGATTTTCTGCGACATCATTTTGAAAACCGAACTCTTTAAGTCCGTCTGAAAGTGTTTTGCTTAGTGTTACCTCATCTTCAATAATCAATATCCTCATAATCAAAGATCCTTTAGTTTAAGATTTATTTAAAATTATAGCATGAATTTAGAGAAAATTAAAATTTTTTTAAAAAATTTGACAAATTGGTATGGCAGATTAGATCTCTCTCCAGTCATGACTTAGTGCAACATGGCAGTTTTTTAGGATATCAGGTTTGGTAATTTTGAGTTTTAAGCTCTCGATGGAGGGGTAGCATGTGATGATACTCTCTTTGATCTCTAGTAGAGCCTCCTCTAGCAGTTCGTATTGTGCCTGCTTGATTTGTGACTCTATGAGAGTGGCTAGATCTGCGTAGTTGATAAATATACCCTTCTCGTAAATATATGTAGCTTCGAGATCTATAAAAATCCTCTGTTCTTTTTTGCGTTCAAAATCAAGCAGACCGATGATAGTGTCGATCTGCAGTGACTCTATGTGGATGGTCATGCCACTCTGCCCTCTTCCCTATTGAAGAGTCTGACTATATTGGGGATATGTTTGTAGAAGATGATGATGGAGATGACCCATATAGGAGAGTGAGAGCCTATCTCAGGTACATCAGGATAGATCACATAGCTAGCGATAATGAAGCCAACCAGTGCTACCAATGATGAGAGCGATGATATCTTCAGCCCTTTGCTGGCAACTCCCCATATGACGATGGCAACAGCCGCCGCCATAGGCATCATCACTGCCAATACACCAAAACCTGTCGCAACACCTTTGCCCCCTTCAAATATCAAAAAGATAGAGAAGCAGTGCCCTATGACTGCCAATACTGCAATCGTCCAGAGTGTAGAGTCGCTGACACCAAGCGTCATGGCAATCAACAGGATAAAGACTCCCTTGAATGCATCTAGAAAGAGTGTGATGGCACCCAGTTTTCTTGCTAGCTTGGGGTCTCTCTCTTTGATGACCCTGAGTACATTGGTGGCACCGATATTGCCACTACCCTCCTGCTTGATGTCAACACCGGCAAACTGTTTTGCCAAGAGATAGCCAAATGGGATACCTGCTACGAGATAAGCCGCTAGATAGAGAATGATGTTTTGATTGAAAAAATCCATTTTTTGATCCATTGTTTTGATATATATGCAATTTTAACTGAATTTAGATAAAATAACCACAATTAAGCGAAAGAGGAATATATAAATGAGTATTGACTATAGAACTGAAATCGAGAGGATGAAGCGAGAACTGGATGTGACAGTAGTCGCACACTATTATCAGCGAGATGAAGTTTTTGATATGGCAGATATCACTGGTGATAGTTTGGAGCTTGCTAGACGCTGCAAAGCAGACAAAAACCCTTGGGTTGTTTTTTGCGGTGTCGGCTTTATGGGTCAGAGTGTCAAAGTGATCGCTCCGAAAAAGCGTGTATTGATGCCAAAGGTTGCCTGCTGTGCAATGGCTCGCATGATAGATGGGAGTTATTTTGATGATAGCGTGAACTATATGGTAGAGAGGGGAGTACCCAAAGAGAATATTCTGCCAATCACATATATCAACTCTGATGCAACAGTCAAGTCAAAAGTTGGTGAGATGGGTGGTTTGGTATGTACAAGCTCTAATGCTTTCAAGATCATAGAGAAGGGGTTAGAGAGTGGTAAAAAGATTCTCTTTGTGCCAGATCGTTGTCTTGGACAAAATTTTGCCAACTCCATGGGGCTAAAATCATGTGTGATAGGAGTACAAGAGGAGGGTGGTAAAGAGTGCTGCCCCAAGGAAGCAGATGTGATCTGTTTCAACGGTTTCTGCTCTGTTCACCAGCTCTTTACTCTCGATGATATCGCTTTTTATCGTGAAAGGTGCCCCGATATACTCATCGCTGTACACCCGGAGTGTGACCCCAAGATAGTAGAAGCTTCTGATTTTTCAGGCTCAACTTCACAACTCATCAACTATGTCAATGAGTTAGACCCCGACCAAAAGGTAGCTGTAGGTACAGAGTACAACCTAGTAAACCGTATGCGAAAAGAGAATACATTCGTCCTCTCCTCCACCAAGCCGGAGTGTCCAACCATGAATGAGACAACACTAGAAGATCTCTACCTGACTCTCAAGTCTATAGAAGATGATAAGCCTATCAATGAGATAGTAGTAGATGACCATACAGCCAAGTGGGCAAACATAGCACTAGAGCGGATGCTGGCGGTGAAGTAGGGTGATGAGGTATGCTATTTGTATTATATGAAGAGTAGATTATGGTGGTGTTTTGATATTTGGTGTTACTGATTCTGACTACAGCAGATATCAAGAGTGGTAGACCCATAGCTAGAGACCCGATAGTGTATAATATTAAGAAAAGTATAGAGGAGACCAAAAAATGCAAAAACAACAATTTCTAAAAGATCTGATAGCAGAAGATCTCGGCAGGGGTGATCTCTTCTCTCGCATTAGCCAGAGTAGTTCCATCAGTGCATACATCATCGCCAAGAGTGATGGGGTGATGGGAGGTCGGGAGTATGTAGATGTATTGGCTGAAATGTATGGGCTGGTGTGTGAGTGGGGGTTTGATGATGGTGAGCAGTTTGCGGTCGGGGAGAAACTGCTCTATTTGAGTGGGGACTCCAAGACTATACTCTCCTTGGAGAGATCGATACTAGATATTGTACTTCACGCTAGCTCTATTGCGACGCTGACGGCTCAATATGTTGGTGCTATCGCTCATACAGATGTCAAGCTCCTCGATACGCGCAAGACGCGACCACTGCTGAGAGAGTTTGAGAAGTATGCAGTGCGATGTGGTGGGGGGATAAACCACCGTATGGGGCTTGATGACTCATTGATGCTCAAGGATACACACTTGCAGACTATTGATGACTTAGATAGTTTTATGGCAGAGGTGCGACTCAAGATACCCTTCACCTCCAAGGTAGAGATAGAGTGTGAAGATATGAGTATGGCACAGAGAGCCATGAAGGCAGGAGCGGATATCGTGATGTGTGACAATATGAGCTTGGAGATGACGCGTGAAGTAGTAGAGTATCGCAATGCTAACTATCCTCATGTACTACTAGAAGCGAGTGGTAATGTGACGCTTGAGACTATCGAGGCGATAGCCCAAACAGGTGTAGATGCTATCTCTTCGGGGAGTATCATTCATCAGGCTAACTGGATAGATTTGTCTATGAAGGTAGAGGGGAAGTAACTCTTATGAATTTAACACTCAAAGAGCTCATAGATTCTCACCGCACTATCACTATCCTCTCTCATATAAATCCTGATGCAGATGCGATAGGGAGCTCTTTGGGGTTGTATGCTCTCCTACGGGGCTATGGCAAGCAGGTTGAGGTTGTGAACCACTCTGTGGACATACCGATGCATTTAGACTTTTTACCAAACTTTTCCAAGATAAAACGACAGATAAGTTATGATAAAAGTTTGATCATAGCATGTGACTGTGGGAGTATGGATAGGTTGGGTTTTGACCTCTTGGGTCGAGTGATCATCAATATAGATCATCACCATACCAACCAAAACTATGGTACGCTAAATTTAGTTGATTGTGATATGAGTGCCACTTCTCAGGTAGTTTATAGTTTGACAAAAGAGCAATTCCATATTTCAAGCGATATAGCAACCTGTTTTTATACCGCATTGGTATCAGATACTAACTATTTCACCATCGAGAGTGTTGATGAGAGCACCTTCGCTTTTGCTCATGAGCTTATATCTCTAGGTGCCAATCAGAAGAGAGTAGGCTTCAATCTAACTCAGCGTCGCTCACTAGCTTCGCTGCGAATATTGGGGAGAGCATTGGGATCGCTGGAGCTGCATCGTGATGCTACAGTAGCCTCTATCATAATAGATCAAGATATGATCAGTGCAGCAGGAGCTAGGATGAGTGATCTCGATGGTATCGTAGAGTATGCTCGCTCTTTGGTGACTGTAGAGGTGGGGATATTGCTGGTTAGATATGATAAGGATATTAGAGTCTCTCTACGAAGTAAAAAAGAGGATATCTCTATAGTGGCTAGATATTTTGGTGGTGGTGGACATAGATATGCTTCGGGATTTACTCAAAAGTTTGGGAGTGTTGAAGAGATTTTAGATAGAATTCTAAAAAGAATTGACACATTAGGATGGAGAGAGTTTTGAGAAGAAGAGGACAAAAAAAAAGCAAAATAGGGTGGATAATACTCTTAATGCTACTATTGAGTGGTGGCATAGCAGCAGCAGTTTATATATATTTCATAGCCGAGGATTTTGAGCGTACACCACCTACTATTGAGATACCAAAGTATAGTTATTGGAATACTAAAAAACCGCTCAAGGTGACACTATCAGATAATTTTGGCTTAAAAAGTTATCAACTGACGCTTAGTGATGGGAAAAAAGAGGTACCCATAGCAGTAGGCGATGACCTAGGAGGTATCAAAGCCAAGAAGATACTCGTGAAGTATCCAAAGGGAAAACTTGATAAGAAGGCAAAAGTATTAACACTGAAGATCAAAGTCTCAGATAGTAGCAGATGGAACTATCTTGTTGGCAATAGTGCAGAGGAGGTTGTCAAGTTAAAGATCGATTATCGACGACCCAATATCAATGTCCTTGCAAACTCCTACAGTATTAGACAAGGGGGAAGTGCTCTAGTAGTCTTCCAAGCATCTGATGATGATGCACTTGCTAAGCTCTATATCCAAGCAGGAGGCAAAAAGTTTAAAGTACAACCCTACAAGAGAGAGGGGTACTATGCTGCTCTTGTAGCTTGGCCATTTACTCAGGATAGTTTCCAAGCTATAGTATTTGCCCAAGACAAGGCAGGAAACAGACGGAGGGCTGAGATTCCATTTTATCTCAAAAATAGACGATATAAAACTTCACTGATCAAGGCATCAGATAGGTTTATTGATGGAAAGATAAGTGATTTGGCAGAACAGTCGCCCAGATATATGAAAGAAGATCGAATCGAAAGAGTCAAAGCGGTCAATGAAACTATGCGTATAGATAATGAAAACTTGATCCATGAATATACCTCTAATGTATCTGACGAGATGCTTGATGGATGGAAGATCAAGAAGTTTTATCCTCTTAAAAATGGTCAGAAAGTAGCGAATTTTGGAGATCATCGTTACTACTATTATAGAGATAAAAAAAGAGTAATCTCCGAGTCTTATCACTTGGGCTATGATATGGCTAGCACAAAAATGGCACCTATAGCTACATCCAACTCTGGAGAAGTAGTCTTCGCAGGCTATAATGGTATCTATGGCAATATGCCTATTATAGATCATGGGCTTGGACTCTATACTCTCTATGGCCACTGCTCATCGATGAGTGTCAAAGAGGGTGATGAGGTACAGAGAGGTGAAGTGATCGCCAAAACAGGGGTGACAGGGCTGGCTCTAGGGGATCATCTGCATTTTGGTATCCTTATTCAAGGGATTGAAGTGAGACCAATAGAGTGGCTTGATGGCAAATGGATCAATAATAATATCGATAAGATATTCATAGATGCAGATACAATTATCCTTAATGGCGACAGTAGTAAAAAATAGACTATTTTGAAGTTTGATGATTTTGTGTTATAATGCGTAAATAAATTGTTCACAGGGCGACTATGTCGAGAGGGACAAGCAGGAGATAAAAATGCAGCAGAGAACTATAGCACAGCCTGTTGAGTTGATCGGTATAGGTCTTCACAAAGGTGAGCCTATAAGGCTAAGACTCGAACCATTGGGCGTTGATGCAGGGATTGTCTTCTATCGTGAGGATTTGGTGATGAGTATTCCTCTCTCTCCGAAAAATGTAGTCAATACACAGATGGCGACTGTAATCGGCAACGAGAGAGGTTCTATCTCTACCATAGAGCATTTCCTCTCTGTCATCTACGCTTATGGCATAGACAATCTTCGTGTGATTATTGATGGTAACGAGATGCCTGTGATGGATGGCAGTGCTATCAGTTTTTGTCTCTTGCTAGATGAAGCAGGTGTTCAAAATCAGGATCGAAGCAAACAGGTTATTCGTATCAAAAAAGAGGTAGAGGTGAGAGATGGAGATAAATTTGTTCGTCTATCACCATCAAATAGTGCAACTTTTAACTTTGAAATTGATTTTGAACACCCTGTTATAGGTCATCAAAAAGAGAAATTTGAATTTAGCAGATCAGGATTTATAAATGAGATAGCTCGTGCTAGGACATTTGGTTTTGCTAAAGATATACAGTATCTTCAAAGCCAAAATCTAGCACTGGGCGCAACCTTGCAAAACGCTATAGGCTTGGATGATCACAAAATACTCAATCCTGAAGGGTTGCGTTTTGAAAATGAATTTGTTCGTCATAAGATTCTTGATGCGATGGGTGATATGATGGTGTCGGGATACAATATTTTAGGAAGCTATAGTTCATCTGCGGGAAGTCATAGACTCAACTATCTCTTGACATCAGCACTGCTCGCCGATAGCAGTAGCTATGAGATGGTAGCGATAGAGTCGTTGCAGAGTAGAGAGTTTGCAAAAAGCTTCGCCTGATTATACCCTGCTGATACTCTCTATCTCTTCGCCTCTGATATTGGGAGTCTATCAAAACAGCAGGTTGGTCAAGAGAGTGGAGAGCGATAGAAAGAGTTCAGATATTCTTCTTCATTTGATAGAAGAAGTTATGGATCAATTTCCTCTCTCTCGTATACTCTATACGCGTGGACCTGGGAGCTATATGGCAATCAAGTTGACATATATTATTTTGAAAACCATAGAGATAGTCAAAGATATCCCCTTCTATGGATGCAGTGCTTTTGCTTTTAATGGAGATAGACCTATCAAAGCTATGGGAAACCTCTATTTTGTCAAAGAAAAAGAAACTATAATAACGCAAAAGTTTGATGAAGTGATCCTTCAAAAATTTGCATTGCCTCTATCACTAGATGGACTCTCTATCGATGAGGTTTCGATACCAGACTATGTGCTGCCTGCTGTTTAGGGTTAAGCCCGAAATATGCAATAGAGATTAAATACAAAAGAGAAAAGGGTTTATCTGTGCTTATAAGCGTACCAGCAACTAGTGCCAATCTTGGACCAGGATTTGATACTCTTGGGGTGGCCATTGATCTGCGAAATGAGATTGTCATCAAACCTTCGCAATTCTTGAGTGTCTCGACACAAGGAGAGGGTGCAGATAATCCTAGAATCAAAAAAAATACACTTTTTTTGAATATTTTCAATGAAAACTATAGGCGACTGACCAAAAAAGAGGCACTCTTTCGTTTTGAATTTACTAATCGTATACCTATATCAAGAGGTTTAGGGAGCTCTTCAGCTGTAATAGTAGCTTCACTGGTGGCAGCCTATACCGCAGCTGGTATCAAATATAACAAACGAGAGATTCTCAATAGAGCATTACGCTATGAGCATCATCCTGATAATATCACACCGGCAGTTATGGGTGGATTTAATGTCGCATGTGTAGAGGGTGATCGTGTATATAGTAAAAAGCGCCGTATGCCTGACTATCTTCGAGCGGTATTGGTTATCCCAAATAGAACTATCTCAACAGCAAGATCTCGTACAGTCCTGCCTAAAGTTTACAAAAAAGAGGAGACAATCTATTCACTCTCTCGTGCTGCATTTATGACAGGACTTTTTATGACTGAATCCTGGGACCTATTGCGTATAGCATCCAAAGATAAACTACATCAAAATAGACGGATGAAGATGATGCCTGAGCTTTTTGAGGTGCAGAGATTGGCACTGAAACATGGTGCTTTGATGAGTACACTCTCAGGTAGCGGATCAACTTTTTTTACACTCTGTTATGCTGAAGATGCAGATAAGATAGCTAATCTATTGCAAAATAAGTTTCCTAGGTTTAGGGTTTTTGACAAAGCATTTGATAATTACGGTGCTACTGCAAAGAGTTAAACTCTTTTTGGGTATAATATTGTGAAAAATAGAAAACCAATTCGTATGTGTCTCTCTTGTCGCCAGAGAAATGCTCAAAATTTAATGGTCAGATTGCAACAAGATGCCAATATAATCACCACATATCGGGGATATGGACGGAGCTTTTATCTTTGTCATGACTGTATCAATAATGAAAAAAAGATCAAAGGTTTAACGAAGCGTTTTAAGCAAGATAGAGAGCGATTTGTTAAGTTTTTAAAGGAGTTAGTAAAGAATGGATAAAGTTAAAATCCAAGAGATCGCAGATGAGGCAGGTCTCTCCAACGGTCAATTGTTGGGAAAAGCCAAAGAGCTAGGATACAGTGTAAAAGCAGCAAACAGTACTATCAGTGTAGAGGAGGCAGGGATACTTGTCGATTATGCTATCAATGGTACATTACCAAAAAATTTCAAAAAACCTACTCCAAAATCTAAGATTACTATAGTAAAAAAGAAGATTAAAGAAGAGACCCCTGAAGCACCTATAAAAAAAGAAGAGGTAACCAAAGAGGTCAAAGAGAGAGCCAAAGTGGAGATAGAGAAGGAGCCGAAGTTAGAGGAGCCAGCTATAGAGGACTTGGCATCATCTCCTGATAAAGTCGAGACTTCTAAAGAGGCATTAGTAGAAAAAGTCACGGAAAAAGAGGTAGAGATTAAAGAGAAGGCGGATGATAAGCCTGCAGTTAAAGAGCAAAAAGTAGAAAAAACTGAAGAGAGAAAGGGTCCAAGGAAAAAATCTCTCTCCCGTGGTGGCATCACAATCGTCAGAAAAGCAAAACGAGCTCCAGTCAAGAAAAAGATCACTATGTCAGAGAGTGCACCACTTCCTTCCAAGAAGAAGAGACCCAAGAGGGCGGCAGAAGCCAAAGAGAGTGGTGAAAAACTTGATATTATGGGTGGCGGAGAGTTTGGCGGCAGTGATGAGATCTATAATGATGCAGAGGTAGTACTACTGGATTTTAGTGACAAGAATATCTATGAAGAGATGAAAAGACAAGACGAGAGACGCAAAGCTGAACAGAAGAAGAGAGGAGCTCAAGTCAATGCTTTCCGACCTCAGCAAAATCGTTCATTTAGCAGAGGCAGAAAGAAGAGAAAGACATACAAGAGACCTGAAGAGGAGAGTGCAAAGATCAGTGTGGTCGAGATCCCTGAAAATGTAAGAGTCTATGAGTTTGCCGAAAAAGTTGGCAAGAGTGTAGGTGAAGTGGTTAAAGTACTTTTTGCTCTTGGTACTATGGTGACAAAAAATGACTTCCTTGATAAAGATGATATAGAGATCCTGTCTGAAGAGTTCGAGGTTGAAGTAACTACTATCAATCCTCTCGATGCACTGGACTACTCTGCAACTTATGATGCGATAGAGGATCTAAATCATGTAGAGAGACCACCTGTGATTACTATCATGGGGCATGTAGATCATGGTAAGACTTCCCTTCTCGACAAGATTCGTTCTGCCAAAGTAGCAGATAGAGAAGCCGGCGGAATTACACAGCATGTAGGAGCTTATCAAGTAGAAAAAAATGGGAAAAAGATCACCTTTGTTGATACACCTGGTCACGAAGCCTTTACTGAGATGCGTTCTCGTGGAGCACAGGCGACGGATATCGTTATTGTCGTTGTAGCAGCAGATGATGGAGTCAAGCCACAAACACGCGAAGCTATCTCTCATGCAAAAGCAGCAGGTGTGCCTACAATCATAGCGATCAACAAGATCGACAAACCAAGTGCAAATCCTGATATGGTGAAATCACAATTGGCTGAGATGGATGTACTTGCAGTTGATTGGGGTGGTGAAAATGAATTTATCAATGTATCTGCTCATACTGGTGAGGGGATCGATGAGCTTTTAGATGTGATCTTGTTGCAAGCTGAAATGATGGAGTTGCAAGCAGATCCATCACGACTTGCAAAAGCGATCGTTGTAGAGAGTTCTCTCGAAAAAGGCTTTGGTCCTGTTGCTAATATCATCATCAAAAATGGAACACTTTATGTCGGTGATACGGTTATCGTAGGAAATACTTATGGTCGTATCAGGACTATGCGAAATGATGATGGAGTTATACAAAAAGATGTCGGACCCGGAACACCTGTCTCAGTAGTTGGACTCAATGAAGTCCCTGCGGCAGGTGATGTGCTTGTAGCGATGGAGAGTGAGCGAGAGACGAAGGAGTTGGCAGGAAAACGAGCAGAGTATGCCCGTGCAAAACAGCTCTCTAAGAGTACGAAAGCTACACTAGATGATCTCTCTGCGTTGATTGCAGAGGGGCAACTCAAATCTCTTCCTGTGATCATCAAAGCTGATGTACAGGGTTCACTCGAAGCGATCAAGGGAAGTTTGGATAAGCTGAAAAATGAAGAGGTAAAAGTCAATGTTATCCATGAAGGTGTCGGTGGAGTGACAGAGAGTGATGTTACTTTGGCTGATGCAAGCGAAAACTCTGTAATCCTTGGGTTTAATGTCAGACCGACCGGTGAAGTCAAGAGGAGAGCTAAAGAGTTGGGTGTTGAGATAAAATCATACTCCATCATATATGATCTTCTTGATGATGTTAGAGCACTCCTAGGTGGTATGATGAGTCCGGTAGTAAGTGAAGAGATTACCGGTCAAGCTGAAGTTCGTGAAACATTTGTTGTAGGCAAGGTTGGGACTATCGCAGGATCCAAAGTAACTGATGGTATCATTACACGAGGAAGTAAAGTACGCTTGATTCGTGACGGTGTAGTGATATATACTAGCACCATCTCATCTTTGAAACGATTTACCGAAGATGCCAAAGAGGTCAAAAATGGTTTTGAGTGTGGTATTATGATAGAGAATTATAATGATCTTAAAGCCGGTGATACTTTTGAAACCTTCAAGGATGTGGAGGAGCAAGTCGCACTATGACACAAGAAGAGATCAAGCGACACCGTGTAGAGTCTGTACTCAAAGAGATCATACCCGAAGCACTGGGAACACTCGATGATAGTCGTATTAACTCTCTGCTCGTAACTGATGTGGTATGCTCCAAAGGTCGCAGCGATGCCAAAGTCTATATAGAGCCCTCTTTCTTGAATGAAAAGGAGCAACGAGAAGCACTAAAACAACTTCGCAGTGTTGCAGGATACATACAAAATCAATGCAAGCAGATGGAGGGGTGGTTCAAAGCTCCCCGTATGACCTTTGAGTTTGATCATCAGCTTGAAAAGATCAATCGTATAGAAGATCTATTCAAGCAGATAGAGGGCAGATCAACCGGTAGTGCCAAGAGAGGAGATCAGATAGATGAATCTTGATAGTGAGATCGCAAAGATTGTAAAAGCAAATGGAGCAGTTTTTTATGATAGTGAAGTGGTGACGGAGGGAGAGGAGACAATCTTCCGTATCTCAATCACCCAAAAAGGCGGTATCTCCCTAGACCTATGTGCTGAAATATCCAATGCACTCTCTCCGTTTTTGGATGTTCATCCTCCTATGAACTCTCCGTACAGATTGGAGGTTAGTTCTCCGGGGATAGAGAGAAAACTTCGCAATCCATCGCATTTCCAATCAGCAATAGGTGAAAAGGTTAAACTCAGAGTTCCTGGTCAAGATAGACTCAAAGGTACATTGAAAAGTGCTGATGAGAAGGGAGTTACTGTAGAGACCAAACATGGTGAAGAGTCTTATGCTTATGGTGAGATCGGTACAGCAAAGACCTATTTTGACTGGAACAGTTAAGCCCGAATTATGCACTTTGATGCACTCTTGATGCAGCTTGTTATCAGAAAAGCTTGGGAGTATCAAGGAGTCACCTATCCTAATCCTGCTGTTGGTGCATTGGTTGCACTCAGTGGTGAAATTATTGCCATCGAAGCCCATCAAAAGGCTGGAACTTCACATGCGGAAGTGTTGGCACTGCTTACAGCTTATGAGAATATATCTGGAAAAAAGATAATATTTGATAAGTTTGATGCAGAAAAAGCACATGCATTTCTCAGAGAACTCCCCCAATATTTTTTTGCTCAGTGTGCTATCTATGTTACGCTAGAACCATGTAGTCACAGGGGTCAGACCCCCTCTTGTGCCTCACTGCTAGAGGTGCTATCACTGCAAAAAGTCATAGTAGCACTTAGAGACCCCATCGAGGGACATGGTGGTGGTATAGAGATGCTCATGGCATCGGGTGTAGAGGTAGAGGTCGGTGTGATGGAGGATGAAGCTAGAGAGCTTATAGAGCCATTTTTGATATGGCAAAAGAGGGCTTTTGTACTCTTCAAGCTTGCACAGACTACAAACGGACGCATAGGAGGCGGATATCTCAGCTCTAAGGAGTCACTAGAGCATGTCCACGAGATGCGTGAAGTGTGTGACAGACTTCTGATAGGTGGCGGTACTGTACGATACGATAGACCTACTCTTGATTGTCGTTTTAGTGCCGGCGATGCTCCCGATATAGTTATCTACTCACGACAAGATAACTTCGATAGAGATATACCGCTCTTTGGCATAGAGGGGCGAAAGGTACAAGTGAGCAATAATTTAAACCTCTTGGATAGACCATCTTTTGTCATCGTAGAGGGTGGTGAGGGGATGCTCAGAGTCTTGGACGAGCGGATAGATTGGTATCTTACTTATCAAACCCCCAAACTCTCGACACATAACCTAAGCTATAGTATAGACAAAACATTGCATTTTTTGCATACCCATAGAAAAGGGGTAGATATCATGATATGGAGTAAGGCTACCCCAAGGAGATAAACACACAAATAGAAGTCACCAAGAGGGTAAGATTTGCAAAATATAATTCGTAGGACTAGCCATAGCTAATTGGAGAATTATATTTTGTGAAGATTGCCCTCTTGG
>JAYEOM010000117.1:0-1727 GCA_034722955.1 Campylobacterota bacterium | reverse complement strand
GCATAAAAACACATCAACTCTTCAAAATATTTGTAATCTTCTGCCTCATTAAAAACAACTCTTTGTTCTACGCCTCTATTGATGATATGGCAATAACCTGCTATCTCTATGTGTGGTTTTCTTGGCAACGGCTACTCCTTTGTGTGGATTGTAGCGTAGTTTAGATTATAATAGCATTAGCATCACCTGACCCCTTATCGCCTTATCTCTCTGTGTTTGGGGTGATAAAGAGGAGTAGGGAGTGAGTTGTGATTTATCCTTGACTCCAATAGCTTGTTTTGATTCATTTACTCCCACATTACGCTATAATACTCCCACCAATACCCCAAAAAGGAATCCAAATGTGCCAAACATCTCGCTATATCAATCTCTTCACAGACTTCGGTTTCAAAAAGATATTTGGTGACCAAGAAAATACAGACCTCCTCAAAAGCCTACTCAATGATATACTACAGTTTGAAGGTGATAAAAAGATAGAAGAGATAGTCTTTAAAAATGGTGAACTCTTACCCGAAGCCCCTGAAGATAGAAAAGCTATCATAGATCTGATGTGTGAAGATGGGCAAGGTAACCAATTTATAGTAGAACTCCAAAAAGTATCCCAAGAGCATTTCCAAAGTAGAGCCCTCTACTATACCTCATTTCCTATACAGCAACAAGGCATCAAAGGAGGATGGAACTTTGAGTTGGCTCCTGTATACTTCATAGGGCTTCTTAACTTCGAGATAGATAGATTTAGAGATAGAGTAGAGTATCTACACCACGGAAAAATAACAGATATATATACAAACAGAGTAATGTACGATAAACTTAATATGATATACCTAGAGATACCAAAACTCAAAAAAACAAAAGAGGAACTAAACTCTCACCTAGAGTGGTGGATCTATATATTTCAAAACCTACATATGATGACAGATATACCCAAAGAGATAGAAAATGACATCATCAAAGATACATTTGAAAGAGCAGAGTTTGCCTCTATGCCCAAAGGCGAACAAGAGAAATATCATAAGAACCTGAAAGTATACAGAGACCTTATCAATAGTGTGGACTTTGCTTATAAAGAGGGAGTTGAAGAGGGGATTGAGCAAGGGATAGAGCAAGGGATTGAGAAAGGAATAGAGCAAGAGAGACTAAAGAGCGACAAGAAACTACAACAAAACAAGCAAGAGATAGCAAAAAACCTACTAGATATACTAGATGATGAGACTATCGCTCTAAAGACTGGCTTGAGTGTAGAGGAGATAGGGGTATTGAGAGGATAGTGGCATCTTTGGGTCAGTGTCAATGGCGTTAAGTTAAGCTCTAGTCTTGTAGGTTCGATTTTATCGAACAATTGCCAAAACACGATAATGCTACCTTGACTTAACGCCATTGGAGGTCAGGCAACAAGTACAACTCATCTCTAGCTCCTCTTGAATATAGGGGGGTAGTGATACTACTATAATTTTACCCATTTCACAGTCTTTGGATTTGTGGAACGAGTAACATGCATTTCAAGCTCTAAAACCCCAGCAACCCAAACTTCCGTACAAACTCCTTATCTATCTCTATTACACCTTTCTCTTCGAGTTGCTTGAGTGTGTCTGCGTCACATAGCTATAGGTGTCAGGTGATGCTAATGCCATCCTCTAAATAGTCCTCTGGATAGAGTTAGGTGTAAAGCAGTACTTATGGATAGTTATAGCCAAATTTTGAGCATAAAAACACATCAACTCTTCAAA
>JAYEOM010000116.1:0-9090 GCA_034722955.1 Campylobacterota bacterium | reverse complement strand
TAGAGCAGGGCTACAAAGAACTAAGAGAACACTTTGGATTTGGCAGGGAAGAGAATAGAATTTTTGAAGCACTCATTGCAAGAATAACACTATCGTTTTTTACCTACAATATTGTCTCCTATATCAATAGGATAAGCAATGAGCCTAAAACGATTGGCGGACTATTCAAAGATCTTGAGTGTGAACTGCATACTTTAGCAATAGCTATGCAGACATTCATTATAATACTTGATGAGATAGCCAAGATCGAAGATGTTGTCAATAGGAATGAGGATTTAGTAAGTATTATCGCTGTGTTGCAGGATGTCACTCAGAAAATGCTTGGATTTAGGTGCGAAAGTTAAGATTATAACATAGCAAAGCATTTTGTTCTCCAAAGTTTTGCTATACAAGACAAATAATAACATAGTTACCCTTACTTTTTAATCGGACAAAATACGACCCTTAGCTCCTCTATAATACTCCTATCAAAACAAAAAAGGAGTCAAAAATGAATTTGAAAGAGTTAGGGTTTAGTGAGATAGATCATGATAAATTTCTCAAAACAAAGACTCCGTATACTATCTATGCGGAGTTACTAGATGAGATAGCACAGGAGCAGTTTGAGGATGTATTGGCAGAGCCTTATGTGACTTATGGGGCTTTGATGCCTGATGCTCATGCCGGGTACAGTATGCCTATTGGCGGAGTATGTTCTACGCGTGATGTGATAGTGCCTCAGTTTGTGGGATTCGATATAGGGTGCGGGATGTGTGCTTATCGTACTGACTATACCAAAGAGCAGGTAGAGGCTCACGCTGATATCATCTACAACCACATAGTAGAGAAGATACCTCTAGGGTTCAAAAAGCACAAAAATCATCAATCACTAAAGATTGATATGCCTATCACACCATTTGCAGAGCATATCCTCCATACATCTGGACTCAAGCAGGTCGGTACTCTAGGTGGAGGTAATCACTTCATCGAGATAGGGTATGGCAGTGATGATATGGCATGGATAGTGATACACTCAGGGAGTCGTGGATTTGGTCACAAGATCGCTTCACACTATATGCTGCAAGCTTACTTAGCCAAAAATCCAACAGAGGGCAAGCTAGAGCAGATACTTGATGACTTTGCAGAGAGAAACAGAGGCTTCAGGGAGCATAACCCTGAGGGCTTTGCAAAGAGTTTTGAAAAGTTCAAACATAAGCAGATGCTAGAACTCAACAAAAAAGTCAAGATAGATAATCTCAAAGGTATATGGGGACTTGATGTAGACTCCAAGCTAGGCAAAGAGTATATCACAGATCAAAACTTTGCACTCTCTTATGCTCTGGAAAATCGTAAGAGAATGATAGAGAATATATGCAAGATTATGGATATAGTGATAGGTGGCAAGTATAGCTTTGAGCATGAAGACAAGAAGAGATTTATCAACCGCAACCACAACCACGCAGAGTATGATGAGCATAGAGGAGAGTGGATACACCGCAAGGGTGCGACACATGCCAAAGAGGGTATGAGAGGTGTCATACCAGCCAATATGCGTGATGGGTCATTCATCGTCATAGGCAAAGGGTGTGAAAGCTCACTGAGCTCATCTTCTCATGGAGCAGGACGCGTTATGAGTCGCAAAAAGGCAAAGAGCATGATAAGCCTAGAGGAGTTTGAAGTCTCTATGAAAGGTATCACAGGTACAGTGGATGAGCATACTTTAGATGAGTCGCCATTTGCCTACAAAGATATATTTGAAGTGATGAGACTCCAAGAGGAGCTAGTGGAGGTCGAGGAGCATATCAAGGTGATTATCAATGTGAAGGATAACAGCAAGAGTTATTTTTAGGTTCAAAAAGATGTCTAATTAAGTATTTAGAAGTACAATATATCAAGCGAACATCAAAGGAGTAGTTTTGTACGAGCTAGATAGACTGAAAGTGATGTTAGACAGAGAGGTAGAGGAGCGGAACGATAGAGATGAACTCTCTTATGAGAAGCCTGATCCGCTGCTAGTAGCGTCACGATACCAAGAGGAGTCTATAGCACTGATCTGTGCACTATTTGGATATGGCAATGCCCGTCAGATCGTTAAGTTTCTCGATTCGCTTGACTTCTCTCTGATAGAGCAGAGAGAAGATGCGATAGAGAGAGCTTTGGGTCATCACTACTACCGGTTTCAAAAGTCTGAAGATGTTATCGCACTTTTTATAGCATTGAAACGGCTGAGAGATGTAGATAGTATAGAGAATATCTTCTATGAGGGGTACAGAAGAGAGGATAATATCCTTGATGGTTTGTGGTACTTTATAGAGAAACTATCCCTGCTCTACCCTAGAGAGACTCAGGGGTATCGATTTTTGATCGGCTCTATTCCCAAAAAGATCAATAGTGCAGGCACATACAAACGATATATGATGTTTTTGCGATGGATGGTACGCAGTGATCATCTGGATATGGGGTTGTGGACAAAGATAGACAAGAGAGATCTCATCATGCCGCTTGATACACACACCTTTAAAGTTTCACGAAAGATTGGACTGCTCTACAGAAAAAGCTATGATATGAAAGCTGCACTTGAACTGACCGAGAGATTGAAGATGTTTGATCCTCTCGATCCTATAAAGTACGATTTTGCACTATATAGGATAGGTCAAGAGGGTAGTGAAGTTAACAAATAACAATTCTTGATGAAACCCTCCCCCTTTCTAAGCAAAATAAAGTTATAATTTTGCCAAATACTATAAAAATAGTGAGGTTATGTAATGGAAGGTATATTTACTTATATCGGTGCCATAGTAGGGCATGGTAGTTGGATGGTAGTTGGTCACTTGATCTTGGTTGCAGCGATTGTTATGTTTGTTGTAAAAAAGGCTACAGAGAGTCTAAGAGCAGTTCCTGGTGGAACTCAGAATGTGATGGAAGCCTATCTCGGAGGTGTACTTTCGATGGGTAACGATGTCATCGGTGAAGAGCGTGCGAGAAAATATCTTCCTCTGATTGCAACGATCGGTCTATTTGTTTTTGTATCAAACATGATCGGTATTATCCCAGGTTTTGAATCTCCAACTGCCAATATCAATGTGACGCTTCCTCTGGCACTTATGGTCTTTTTCTACTATAACTATGAGGGGATCAAAGAGCATGGTGCATCACACTACTTTGCACACTTTATGGGACCTGTAAAGATTTTGGCTCCTTTGATGTTCCCTATAGAGATCGTATCGCATCTATCTAGAATCATTTCACTCTCTTTTAGACTCTTCGGTAATATCAAGGGTGATGACCTCTTCCTCTGGGTACTTTTGATGTTGGTACCTTGGTTTGCACCGCTTCCTGCCTATATCCTTTTGGCATTTTTTGGTGTCCTTCAGACCTTTATCTTTATGATCCTATCGTATGTCTATCTAGCAGGTGCAGTAGCTATCGATGTTGAGCATGAGGAAGCACCAAATCCTGTAGTCGATACAATGGGTGCCGTATAGCCTAAGATGAGACTTGAAACACCCACTCTGGGTCTATTGGTTAACTTTCTTATAGGTACCGCTTGGGCTTTTGTCCTAGTCGGTATCATATATACTTTTTTTTCATTTTACAATGTTAGTCTGGTTGATGCCATAATGTTGAGCTTTTTAGGGGCACTCCCTGGTATCTTTCTGGTTGTTATACTAGAGTACTTTATCGTAGGACTACAGAGACTTGAAGAGATGAAAAAGCAGACAAAACTTCTAGAGAAACTTCTCATGCAAGGTCAAATTCAAGTAGAGACTACTGCTGTAGAGTAGATCAAAGTAGCCAGATTTGATCTATTATGCTATCAGTGATCCTTCGACACTCTCTTTCGGTCATCTCAACCGTGACCTATCTCGTTTTGCCAAAAATGCAGATATGATCACCTATCGTGACAAAACCAATACCAACTATGCTCTCTTTGCAGAACTCTTCTTGACCCAAGCTAGAGAGTATGCTTTTGACAAGATACTACTCCATGGAGATGTTGATCTAGCATCGAAACTTGGAGCAGATGGAGTACATCTCACTAGTGGACACTCTGGAGATATCATCAGAGCAAAGCAGTCTGGATTGTTTGTGGTGATCAGCTGCCATACTATAGATGAGGCAAAGAGGGCAGAATCCTTGGGTGCAGATATGATCACATACAGTCCTATATTTCCGACACCAAACAAGGGTATCCCCCTTGGTTTAGGTGCAATAAATGCGTTACAAGGTATAATTACTTTACCAATCATTGCCCTTGGCGGCATACTGACACAAGCACAGATCAATGCCTGCCAATCAGAGGGTGCATCGGGATTTGCTTCTATCAGATTTTTTCAATAAAGGTTACTTGATGTTTGAAACGGTTATAGGTTTGGAAGTTCATGCCCAGCTCAACACAGAGACAAAAATCTTCTGCTCTTGCTCCACTAGTTTTGGAGCACCGCAAAATAGCAATACTTGCCCCACTTGTTTAGCACTGCCTGGTGCCTTGCCTGTACTCAATCTGGAAGCTGTAAAGAAGGCTATGTCCTTTGGGTATGCTGTAGATGCCGTGGTCAACAAGCGGTCGATTTTCAACAGAAAGAGCTACTTCTATCCTGATAGTCCTATGGCGTATCAGATCACACAGTTTGATATCCCGATAGTAGGAGAGGGTCAGCTACAGATCGATTTTGAAGATGGTAGCAGCAAACATATAGGTATTACCCGTGCTCACCTCGAAGCAGATGCAGGGAAAAACATGCATGAGGGTGCTGTATCAAAGGTAGATTTGAACCGTGCAGGAACTCCACTGCTGGAGATCGTATCAGAACCGGATATGCGTAGTGGGGATGAGGCTGTACTATATCTAAAGAAGTTGCACTCCATAGTTCGTTATCTTGATATATCAGATGCCAACATGCAGGAGGGGTCATTTCGATGTGATGTAAATATCTCGATACGCCCCAAAGGAGAAGAGGAGTTTGGTACTCGTGTAGAGATCAAAAACATCAACTCATTCCGTTTTGTCAAAGATGCTATAGCGTATGAGGTACAGCGGCAGGTTGAAGCTTATGAAGATGGTCTCTATGATGAGGAGGTTTATCAGGAGACTAGACTCTGGGATGTAGCCAAAGGTGAGACAAGATCCATGCGTGGCAAAGAGGATAGTGCAGACTACCGATACTTTCCAGACCCTGATCTGAGACCTACTATCGCGACAAATGCTATGATGGAGGAGGCAAAGATCATTCCAGAGCTTCCTGATGAGAAGGTCAAACGATATGTTGAGGTGCTAGGTATCAGGCGAAATGATGCATTGGTAATATGTGCACTCAAGGAGATGGCATACTATTTTGAAGCTATGATCGAGAGTGGTGCTACTGCCAAAAGTGCTGTCACTTGGCTCACATCTGAACTACAAGGCAGACTCAATAAAGCCGGTTTAAATATCCAAAATTCACCTATAGATGCACATACTCTAGGCAGACTTATATCCAAGATCGAAGATGATACGGTCTCAGGCAAAGGTGCCAAAGAGATACTGGACTACATGATGCAGGATGAAGATCGTGATATAGATGCGATCATCGAAAAGCTTGGGTTGGCTCAAGTGAGTGATGATGGTGTGATTTTGGCCATCATCGATGAGATACTTGCCAACAACCAAGAGAAGGTCGAAGAGTATAGAGGCGGGAAAGATAAGCTACTTGGTTTCTTTGTGGGTCAGACTATGAAAGCAAGCAGAGGGAGTGCCAACCCCGGCAAAGTAAATGTGCTCTTAAAAGAGAGACTAAAGGTATAGTGTAGCTTCTACTTATGATGGTACCTACTGAGGAGAGTTGATATGCATAAAATTATAGTTACACTCTCCTATAAGATCAATACCTACCATCGTTACAATAGAGTCAAATCTTTTGTCAGATCGATTCTAACAGATAATAAATTTCGCTACAAGCGGTATTTTGATATTTTTATGATCTTCTTGATCCTCTCATCCACCTCTATACTTGTCACTAATGAGATCTCCGGCACTCCTCTCTGGCTTACTAGTTTTGATCTCTATGTTATCTCATCGATCTTTGCTCTGGAGTATCTGCTTCGTTTATGGATAAGCCAAGATCTACATAATGATATCATCTCTGCTCAGAGGCGTAATAGACTCAATACATTTAGAGACTATTTTGATGTTATCATTTTGCCCAGACTACAGTATATAGTATCCTTTCCGGCACTCTTGGATCTTATAGCTATATTTCCAAAGTTTAGAGTGCTTAGGTTGTTTAAACTGTATCACTATATACCGGGTATCTCATCGCTCTTTAGTGCCTTATCGAAAAGGAAATTTGAATTTACCTTTTTGGGATATATGCTTATATTTGTACCATTTGTAGTCGGCTCTCTCTTCTATCTGACAGAAAATGAGACAAACAAAGCGATCGGCTCATATCTGGATGCTGTATATTGGGCTATGGTTACAGTCTCTACAGTAGGATATGGTGATATCACACCAGTGACAGATATCGGCAAGATTATCTCTATGTTTAGTATTGTTTTTGGTGTTGCTCTGATCTCTTTTACTACCTCTATCATGGTCTCTGCATTTTCCGAAAGATTTGATGAGATGCGCAATATAGGCAGTATCAACCAAGTCCAAAGAGTGAAAAATGTCATCCTGATCAATGGCTATGATCATCTAGGCAAAACTATAGCCAAAGAGCTTCAAAAGAGTCAAGAGTATGAACCGGCGATTATTGAAGATGATGAAGTCAAGGCAGCTATGGCACAGAGTGATGGCTTCTATGCGATCAATGCAGATGGTTCAAGTGCTTCACTGATAGAGGAGTTGACAAAAGAGGAGAATATACTATCTATGTTGACACTAAAGAGTGATGATATAGACAATATATACTTTATATTGAATGTAAAAAGTGTTCATCAAGAGCCTATAAGATCATGTAAGATTTTTACTATAATGAACCAACCGTATCTGTTGCCGCAATATATACATAGCAGGGTTGACGGTGTCGTGGAACCTTATGAACAAGTCAACAGAAGAGCACTTCGACATATACTAGCTAAGCGTGTAGATATCGATCAGAAAGCGATGCTATTTGGTTATACCCACAAGAGCAGAGAGTTGTGCAAGATGCTGAAAAAGAGGGGTATATCCATGGCAATTTATGACAACATAGAGGCCAATCAGCAGCAAGCGCTAGAAGATGGTTTTGAGGAGGTTTTCTACATCGATTTCAAGCTTGCTATGTATCTGGATGATATCCCTTTTGCCTCTTATATGATGATCATCTGTGCTATGAATGATGATGCTCTCAATGTCTATCATGCACTATCTCTCAAATCCTATAAGTATAGAGGAGAGATAGTGGCACTATCAGATAGCAAAGAGGATAATCGCAAGCTAAAACTTGCAGGTGTTGATAAGATATTTGATATGTATGAGGAGAGTGCTATGAGGTTCATAGAGATGATCAAAGATATAAGGAGCTAGATATGAGGAGAGTTACAAGTGTCAAGATGCAGCAGAAGCGAGGCACTCAATGATGAGTCGTAAAATGGCAGTTATAGGGGCAGGCAAATGGGGTCAGGCACTCTATCATGCATATTCCCAAAAAAATGATGTAGTGATCCACTCACGCAGAGCTAGAGAGATAGATAACTTTGTCTCACTGGATGAGGCACTAGATAGAGAGTATCTAGTTATGGCTTTGCCTGCTCAGTGTGTACGAGCATGGCTAGAGGAGAAGTTTGAGGATAGGGGACAGAAGATCTTGGTCGCAGCAAAAGGGATAGAGACCCAAACAGGTGCATTTCTCAATGAGATGTATGGAGCCTATATACCTGATGATCGATTGGCATATATCTCCGGTCCCTCTTTTGCGGCGGAGGTGAAACAGTCTCTACCCACCGCACTGATGATCAGTTCAACCCATAGAGATTTAGCTCAAACATTTGCAGATGCACTGCCCAACTACATCAAGGGGTATATTGATGATGATGTTGTAGGTGCAGAGGTTTCAGGAGCTTACAAAAATGTCATCGCTATTGCAGGCGGCGTGACAGATGGTTTGGGTCTAGGTAACAATGCAAGAGCAGCACTGATATCGAGAGGTTTAGTCGAGATGGCAAGATTTGGTGCACACTTTGGAGCTAGAGCAGAGACTTTTCTCTCTCTTGGAGGCTCAGGAGATCTATTTTTGACTGCTAGCTCGACACTTTCACGCAACTATAGAGTGGGGTTAGGATTGGCAGAGGGGAAAAGTATGGATCTTATATTGGAAGAGTTGGGAGAGGTAGCAGAGGGCGTACCTACAGCATTGGCACTGCATCGCATAGCTAGCAAAGAGGATCTATATCTCCCCATAGCAGAGGAGGTTTATCGTATGATCGAAGAGGGAAAAGATCCTAAAAAAAGTGCGATAGATCTGTTGAGCTGAGTCCATACCTCTCATAGGTTGTAGGGGCAGTCTGCCCACATGTTAAGGCCACCCCAAGGATATAAACAGCCAAATAGCTTGATGAAAATGAAATTGATTTGCATCGTAGTGATGAAGAGCAATACACAGACTCCTTGTATCCTGTAACCAAAATGTCTCCAAGCTGTTTTATACTTCTGCCAATCCAACCATTGGATAATCACTTCTCAAGGAAAAACAATGACAATGAAAAAGATTCTTGCCGCGGCAGTTGTCGCTTCTGTGGCGTTGACTACAGTGAATGCTGCTGATGAGCTCAAAGGCAGAGGGGCATCATTCCCAGGACCTGTTTATAAAGCATGGACATCCGAATACTATAAAGCGACAGGTGCACAGGTCAACTATACGCCGACAGGCTCCGGCGATGGTATCAAATCTATCGGCAAAAGAATGGTAGATTTTGGCGGTTCCGACAAGCCTCTCAAAGAGGAGAAGCTGGCAAAAGATAAACTTCTAATGTTCCCTTCGGTTGTCGGTTCGATCGTATTGGCGTACAACCTTGATGGTGTGAAAGATGGCGAACTCAAACTCAGCAGAGAAGCAGTAGCAGGTATCTTTACCGGAAAGATCACAAAGTGGAATGACAAAGCGATCACAGCGCAAAACCCGGATGTGAAACTCCCGGATGAGCCTATCA
>JAYEOM010000115.1:0-1736 GCA_034722955.1 Campylobacterota bacterium | reverse complement strand
ATCAGACAATACCCTTCCCAATGGTTTTGGATGCATAACAGGTGGCGTATATGAGACGTATACTTATTCTAAGTGATGGACGTGCAGGACATTTAAATCAATCTATTGCACTGGCGAAATATCTTGAACTGCCGTATGATGTTGTGGAAGTGTTGCCTAAATACCGTTGGAGTAAAGCATTCACTTATCTCTTGGATAAATTGGGTATTAGAACCAACCTCCTGTTTGATGTAGAGTTGCATGCTAAAGCGTATAGTTTGGTTGTAGGAACAGGCTCATGGACCTACTATATGGTGAAAGTGCTTGCAAAAGCATTGGATGCAAGGTCGATCACGATGATGTTACCTCGTGGGTACAAATATGATTTTGATATTATTTTTGCGCAAAGTCATGATAATCCACCCAAGCAAGAGAATATCATTGAGATCCCCGCTAATTTTTCTTATGTAGAGCCTCAAGGTCTTTATGTAGCACAAAAGAAATCCATAGGCATCGTGATAGGTGGAGATAATAAGATATTTACTGTCTCAAAAGAGAAGCTTCAATCACAACTTGATCTTATTGTGGAGCACTATCAAGGATATGAGATCGCTATTACCACTTCACCAAGAACCTCTGAAGCGGTAGAGCAATTGATCGAATCGTATCATTTTGAGTATGAAGTACTATTTTCAAAAAATGCTATCAACCCTATCCCTGATTTTCTTGAACTCTGTGAAACAGTGTTTATTACTGGTGACAGTACTTCGATGATCTCCGAGGCTATTGCTTATGGTGTTTCCAATGTCATTGTTTTACCACTGGAGAGTAAAGAGGATAATAAATTTGAACGCTTTGTAAAGGCTTTGGAAAGAGAAGGATATCTGCATATTTTTGACGGTACGATAAAAAATAGAAATAAAAAAATAGATTTTAGAGAATACCTTAGAGGTTTGGATCTATGAGGATCGTACAGCTGTTACCGGAACTGAATGAGGGTGGCGTAGAACGGGGTACTATGGAGCTTAGTCGTGAGTTAGTGAAACTAGGACATGAGAGTATAGTTATAAGTGCAGGAGGAAAGCTGCAAGAGCAGATCGAACAAGATGGTGGAAAACATATCACATTTGATCTTTGTTCTAAAAACCCTTTTACTGCTCCTTCTCGTATCATAAAACTAGGTCAGCTATTGAAAGAACTGCAAGCAGATATTTTACATGCACGAAGTCGGGTACCTGCATGGCTTACGTATTTGGCAAATAAAAAGTCAGGTATTCCTTTTGTGACTACTGTTCATGGCTTTAACTCTGTGAGTGCTTACAGTAAGATCATGAGTATGGGTGATAAAGTGATCTGCGTAAGTGGGGCTATCAAGTCTTATATTCAAGAGCATTATGAAACACAAGAGAAGAAGATAACAGTGATACCCAGAGGTATTGATCTGGAGAAGTTTGATCCTGAAAACTTAGATAGAGAATTTATTGAAGATTTTAAAAAAGAGTATAGTTTGGATGATAAACATATCATCACAACCGTAGGACGTATCACGCAACTCAAGGACCATCAAACTTTTATTCGTGCGATTGCTTCAGTGAAACAAAATAACGTCAATGTAGTTGGACTTATAGTGGGTGGGGTGCGTGAGGATAAGCAAGAGTATTTCCATTCATTGGAAGCATTAGTGAAAGAGTTAAGTTTGGAAGATAATATCACTTTTACCGGTTCTCAAAGTAAAGTGGCAGAGATATATGCCTTAA
>JAYEOM010000114.1:0-32168 GCA_034722955.1 Campylobacterota bacterium | reverse complement strand
TGAAATATTTGTTTATAGTTACAGACTTATCTACAAACTAAGCAATGAAAAAATTTTGCTTGTAGCTATTGTACATGGCAAAAGACTTCTTGAAAATCATCAACAAAGTATAACAAAACATAGGAGCAAATAAGTAGCCTAGCGGCGACTTATTCGCTCTATTCAACCGTTATAGGTACAATGCAAACACTAAAAAATATACTTATAATAATTTTAATACCTATTTTTGGCTTTGCTTTTTTTATACTATATTTAGATTACTTAGAAGAGCCAAAATCAGAATTTTCTAATTATGTTGAGGCTAAAACTTCAGGAATAATGGATAGAGGCTGGATTCCAACTTATATACCAAAATCAGCCATTGATATTCAAGAACAACATGACATAGATACAAATTGGGTTAAAATGACATTCAAATATACTATTGGCGATATAAAAGACACAAAAGAAGCTTGTGAATCTATGGAATATATAGACAATGGGATTAAATTTAACTGTAAATATTTTTCTAATAATGTATCTATAATACTTTACGACAGTGGTTATGCAAAGTTATCTAGTTCACCAGATTACAAAAACTCTAACAAGTACGAGGAGACCAATAATTTACCCTAGCGGGAAAATTATTGCTCACGACAAATGTTATAAGACTAAAAGGTAAACCTTAAAAATGAAACTTGTATTGCTTCCTGGTCTTGATGGAACAGGAAAACTATTTGCACCATTAGTTGAAGTTCTTCCAAGTTCAATAGATATATAAGTCATAACTTACCCCTTAAATAAAAAACAGTCATACAATGAGCTTATTGAAGATGTAAAACAAAACCTTCCTAAAGAAGATTTTGTTTTACTTGCAGAATCATTCTCAGGGCCAATTGCTTATCAAGTTGCACTTTCTAAGCCAAAAGAACTAAAATCTTTAATTTTAGTTGCAACTTTTTTAGAAATAAAAAATAGGGGTCAAAAATAGGGGTCAGGTACAATGGCGTTAAGTTAAGCATTTCCAACTCCTAAAAAACCATTTTCTTCTTCCTTTTTTGATAATTAGCACTTTTGATTCCCTTACTATTTTTATCTTCTCTAGCAGAGGGTCTATCATATTTTCTATTGGGACGAATGGCAATTGAGTACATCATGCAGCAAAGATGCTCTTGCTTGTACTATCTATCTGTTTTTATCTTTATATTGATTCTTTACATTTGTTGTGCTAAACTCTTTTTTAGTATCTTCATTATTTGGTAGTATTATCATACTTCCATCAACACTTAGTAGTTTAAATCCTTTATACTTTTCATAATCATACTCTTTATAAAATTGCTCTTTTATATCATTTTATAACTCTATGAATGCTTCATAGTTTATTCTCTCTTGCTTGACTATAAGCACTTTTACTTATTGTTATTAAATCTTCATCTAACATATTATTTAGATATGTCTCTGTTTCATTTAATAATATTCTGTATTGACTTAACACTTTTCCTGCTCATCAATATCATCATTTTTGAAAAAGTCAATTTTCTATCTCTTGTAAAGTCTTTATTTGACATCTTACTTCTAATTTTAAACTCTTGTGATAAAATCTTCTCTCTGATACATTGTAAAATCTTACTCTTTTTTTTAGCATTATTATCTCCATTTTGTAACCAATCAATACTATCATTTTTTTAGTTAACAACTCACTTTATCGAAAGTATTTTAGGCTATGAACTTGGATGATTTTTTCTTAACTTAACGCCATTGCGACTGACCCGTAGTGTTTTGCTTTGGCTCTTGCTAGTTTTAATAATAGACCCCTATACCTGCAATATAGGGCTAAATTATTTTATATTAAGCAACTCTTTTATCTTTGGTTCAAGCCCATTAGCTGCAAACCAAAACCCTAATGAATTTAAATGCCTACCGTCAACAAGTCCAAATGATTGTTCTCTTGATAGTGATCTCCTGCCATCATAATAATAAATATTTTTATCTCCTTTATCTCCTCTTTTTTTGACAAGTTTTAGTGCGATTTCTCTCTTTTCATTTTGCTGTTCAAATAGATTAACACTGTAAAAAGGACTAATAATTAAAATTGGTGTAGTTGGTTGATTTTTTCTAATTCTATCAACAAAAGTTGGTAATGTATTTTTATATACCTCTGGTGTTGGATTGGCATAATAATCCAAAACAATTAATGAGCTTTTGATATTACTAATATAGTCCGCTATTTCATAATCTCCTAATCCATTTCCAACAAATCCCAAGTTAATAAAATCTATATGAAGTCTTCTGGATAAAATTGCTTGATATGATAGACCTGGATTAGAAGCACATCCACCTTGTGTAATGCTGCTACCGTAATATACAATTGGGTTTTTATCAAGGAGATCATCAGATGATTTTATTTGAGTTGAGGATGGTATCATTATTTTATTTATCTTTATTTCTCCATATAATGGCAGATGTATTGTAATTTCATTAAACTCTTTTTCTTTTTGAAAATTGAAAACCTCTTTTATGCTTGTATCATGGCTAGGAGCACTACTACCGTAATATTCATTATTGACATAGATATCAACTCCATGCTTCATTATATTTGTCATGTGTCGAGACGGTTTTACATGTTTTGAATTAGCATCAATATAAATAGATGAGGCATCTGTTTTGAACTTAATCCTTCCCCCCGATGAGTGCTTACTAATAGACCATATGATACTTCTTGTTTGGTCTTTGAGTGATATGGGCAACCTCTGTAACTCTTTGTTTACCCCATAAATCATATCTGCTGTAATATTTATCTCTTTATAGTCTTTTGGAGGTGGAGAAAATAGCTCTCCTTCTTTCATCATTTTAATCTGAGGATAAGGAAATAGACCAAATGAAACAGTCATTGCCCCTATAAAATAAAATATAATTAAACTTATTCCAAATAATATTATTTTCTTCACTTTTCTCTTCTTGGTACCTTAGCAATCATCAAAATACCAAGCGACATAAAGAGTCTCTATTTTTTTGTTTTTGATGGTAAAATCGAGTTTTGTATCTATAGATAGATGAGGGTGAGCCAACGATAGTATAGGGAACAGTAGTAGTTTCATTGAGTATCCTGCCTAAAATAGTAGTTTGAGGTAGATTATGAGAGTTAAATGGCGGACAGTGAGAGATTCGAACTCTCGGTACCGTTACCAGTACGCATCCTTAGCAGGGATGTGGTTTCAGCCAACTCACCCAACTGTCCTAGTGTTTGTGGAGTAGGATTATAGTGGATAAAAGCTTAAAAAATACTTTAAAAACTCTAAGGATGGTAACAATTTATCGTATAAGTTATTTTTTTTGTTAAAATACAGATATACATATGTTACACAAAGGATAAAAATGAAAAAATTTACACCCGTACTTATCTTGACAATCTTTCTGGTTGGGGTAGTTTGGATGATATTTGGGATGAAAAATGCTATGGATATTTCTGATCCTGCCAAGGCCAAGAGAGTACAAGTAACTCAAGAGAATCAGTAACCATATAATATAGTAAGCAAAAGATGATGAAAAAGATAATTACACTCTCGCTGGTATGTACGCTTTGGCTCTCGGCTGATTGGAGTGAAACACTTCTGGAATTCAAAGATGAAGCCAAGGCTGTTTGGGATGATCATGCCAGTAGTTTACTCCCAAATGAGAAAAGAGATGAAAATACCACAGCGAGAAACCAGAGACTGCACCAAGAGCATTTTGATACGATCTGGGAAGATGTAATAGATCATTTGGACAGAGGATTGACGATCAGTCAAAAGATCCAAAAAGCACCAAGCAGTGCTATCTTCGGTGAAGACAAGGTATCGTTACGCAAAGAGTTTGATGCTGTACTAGATGATATCATCAATCTCCTGCTCGATGACAACCTCCTCAACTATAGAGAAACGATCCGAAGATCTGAAGCATTGATCGTGTCATCTCAAAAAAATATCCTCACATGTAGAGAGAAGAGGATAGTAGCACCTACAGAGAGTCATATCAAAACAACCAAAGCAGAGTATGAGCAGAAGATAGAGGAGAGTAGACAAACTGTAGCTCAACAAAAAGCAGTAATCATCCAGACAAAACTATCGATGAGTCAGAACTTCAAAGAGTTGGGGATAGATCTAACACCTGATCAGATCGATGTACTGTTGGCTCGTGTCGATGGAGATGATATCATCCAGATGACACTAGTGATGGATGTACTCAAGCATATCACCACACAACTATTGGGTATTATGCAAGAGTCCAATGAAGAGTTGAGGCAAGCAAAAAAGTACTATGGTATGCATATGGTTCTACTAGAGTTGGTGGTCTATATTCAGGAGAGATTTATACGCAAAATCGATGATCGTTATCTGCTTCAAATCGACAAAATTATAGAGCACAACAAAGAGATGTTGAGCAAAACAAGTCAAAAGATCTCTGATGAAGACAATATAAAGAGACGAAATATATATTATCAAAACTACAGATCACAGCAACTGACACTCAAGACAGCTATCCTCTATCGTCAAAATCTCATCGATGAACTCAAGCAGGTCAGAGAAGCCAAAGCGGTCAGTCAAAAAAATCTAGACCTATCTAAAAATACCTATGAGACAGTCACTCTCAGCAGTGATCTCTTCAAGATCATAGCAAGCAGTCAAGAGATGATGAAGGCTGTCATGAAACTACAGGTACCTACGATCATCCCATTTGAAAATATTCAGATGAGAGATAAGTATCAAGAGTTAACAGATAAAATCAAAGAGTAGATAGCCTCCAACTAAGTTCCAAATAACAGATCTAATCATCCTTGGGGCAAGTATCTTTGGCAAGCAACATACGAACAATATTTTCATTGACCAATACATCTGATAGTGGTGCACGAAATGACTGTTTTGTAATCTGAGATTCATAATCTTTACTTTTATAGTGACTGAGGTTTATCGTCTCCATCAATCTGATAGCATCCTTTTGCATCGTGAGAGCACCCACACTCTCGATCTTTTTTTGTGAAACGATCAGACAAGTAAAATATCGGATAGAGAGTAGGGTGGCTGCTTTGGTATTCATAGCAAAAAATGAGATAATAAGACTACAACCCATCTCATCCATATCTGCAAAATCATCTCTCACAAGATCACTGACATGTATATCGAAGCTCATCAACTTTTCAAAAATATCAGGTTTAACTCTCAATGCATAGAGAAGACCAAAAAACTGCTTGTTATATTCACAGGTCAGAAACATATTGTGAGGATAGTGCATCCACTCTTTGAGTTGTTCGGCCGTGATAAGCGAGTGGTTATGTGTAAACTCTCTATTGAGATCTAGTGTGATATTGATCATCTCATTTATCATATTTGTCTCTAGGATCTGATGAACTGTCAGCTCATCCACAGAGATAGAGTCAGGAAAATTAAGTATAAAAGAGGTTTGCTTGCCAAATAGATTGTATATACTGTTTCGGCAAATATTTTTTTCTATCAACTCAGATCCAGCCCCATCAAAGCATGGCAAGATCAGATCATCTCTAGTTTGAAAGTACCTTATGATTTGCACCTGTTTGGATGCATTGGGATGGCTTTTGCCCAACTCCCAACGACTGAGTGTTACACTATCCAATGACTTAAAAAGTGACTCATCAAAATGATAAAGATCAGAAACCAAATCCTCTTGTGTTAAACCAAAACGATCTCGGCATGTTTTTAGGTATTCATAGAAGTACATATAAGTTCTCCAAAATGTATGATCCTAAAGTATAACATATAGTAGCTCTTAAGGAACTATATAGCATAATTCATTATTATTATAAACATAAGGATATAAATATATGAAACTTAAAACACTGATGACTGCCACAGCACTCCTAGGTACAGTTGCCATAGCAGATACTATGACACCCAAAGCGGAAGGTATCAGCTATATCAAAATGTTGGGTAGTACACTCAAGTCTGAACTTCAAGCCAAGATGAAAGAGGATCCTACAGGTGTTGCAGCAGCAAAATTCTGCAAAGATAATGCTGTCAAGATCACCAAAGAGGTAAATAGTAAACTTCCTGAGTATGCTAGTGTCAAACGAACAGCACTCAAAGTGAGAAATCAAGAGAATAAACCAGATGCTACAGATGATAAAGTAATGAGTGGTTATATAGAAGCTATCAAAGCAAAAAAGTATAATCCTCAATCTGCCATCAAAGTAGTAGAGGAGGGTGATACTGTTAGAGTCTATAAACCACTATTTGTCCAAAAGGTTTGCCTAAAGTGTCATGGCACAACAGTTTCACCTGAGATTAGTAACTTGATCAAAGAGGGGTATCCTGATGATAAAGCTATCGACTTTGAAGAGGGCGATTTGAGAGGTGTCGTCGTAGCTGAGATGAAAAAACACTAACCTCATCAACTCTCCATCATGCTCACTGCTCAACAAGAGCAGATGAGATAGTGTAAAAACCAAATAATAATATTAATTAATATGTTATCTCACTGCTCTCATTATTAAGAGAGTAAAGTCTCTATGTGGTTTATTGATAGTGCTAACAGTATCAAACTTGATATCTCTAAAACCGGTCTCAATAGCTATATTTTTTAATATCTCTCTCAAATCCATAACTACCCCTTTTATTGATATTATTTAGTATCTATCTAAAATAGGCTATCTCTCTGTCTCTCTATCTTGTTTGAATTCCAGAAAAAATCAACATGTTTATCAAACATCGTGACAACAGAAGAGGTTGATCTCTTATCTAATTTTAGCAGAGAAACCTGCATTTGATAGAAAAACAGAGGAGATAGAAACTCATTTGCGAGGAGTAGGGGGTCTCCTGACTTGATCATCTCATCTTGCATCATCATGAAGAAGATAGTGGAGAGCTTTTTGACATTTTCCTGATAAAAATACTCATTGTAAGTATCCCTAATGACAGGATTTTTATATATCTCCTGCATCATCAATCCTATAAGTGCCTCATTTTGCTTGTCAAAGCTAATAAGCTTGAAAGTAGTAGCAATAGACTGCAAAAGGTTTTTTCCCTGTTTATAGAGCTCCTGGGGGTCTTTATCGGCAAATAGTCTAGCTATTGCCGAGGAGGTTAGATTGTCTATGAGCGTAGTGAGTATCTCATCTTTGTTTTTAAAGTGATTGTATAAGGCACTCTGCTTGATTCCTACCGCAGATGCTATATCTCTGACCGTTGTAGGCTTATATCCTTTAGTAGAGAAGAGCCTGAGTGATATCTTGAGTATTTTCTCTTTTGTTTTGCTTCCTTTTGAGTGCTTGGAAACAGCGGTGCTATCGTTCATATTGACTCCTTTGCATAGCATTATAGTGAACAATCGTTCATTTGTCAATAGTAGGGGATCGGTTCAATATGAACGCTTGTTCACTTACAAAATTTTGATCATCTTTTCTGGTGAACAAGCGTTCATATAGTTGGTTTGTAACCTTCCTAAAAATGAACATCTGTTCATAGTAGCAATAGTTTTGCCCTCTACAGCGTGCTTTGTGTCGATTTAACACTTTAAATATTTCAGAATATATTTATAATATTATTTAATATACTATTACTAGGTTTATTATCTCTGTAGATCCAGTATCTGTCTGCCGATTTTACTTTCATAAAAAATTTATCCCCATATGTAGTCTAAGGGCAGGCTAGAATCACTGACATACTTTTTTGATAGAATTTATATTATGTTAACCAAACAAAATATAATTCATGAATTAGCTTTGGCTAGTCCTACAAATTATATTTTGCAAATCTTACCCTCTCTGTGGCTTCTATTTGGGTGTTTATTTCATTGGGGTAGCCTTATCCGGCTCTAATTGGGTATAATACAACTTTCGAACTATTACCGCACCTAATTTTTTGCGGTAATATATTAAATACCCCAAATCTAACCTCAAAGGAGATTTTATGCTCATAGACTATACAGATACCAATGCAGTCGAAAACTATAAACTCATGGCACAGACGATCATCCCTCGCCCAATAGCCTGGGTAGTAACAGAAAATGACGAAGTTATCAATGTGGCACCATTTAGCTACTTTACAGGTCTCTCCTCCAATCCTCCTACAATGATATTTTCTGTAGGTCACAAAAGTGATGGTACACCCAAAGATACTCTCTACAATCTAAGAAAAAATGGAAAATGTACAGTATGTATGGTCAAACCTGAGGATCTTGAGATGATGCATTTCAGCTCCAAGGAGATGCAGTCAGATATCAGTGAAGCCAAAACATTTGATATACCACTCCGGAGTATCATCGATGGATATCCTCCGATGATCACTGGTGCATCTGTTGCTTTCGTCTGTGACCTCTATAGTGAAGTTGATCTAGCTCAGAGCAAAACGATTCCGCTCATTGTAGAGATAAAACATCAGTTTATTGATGATGGCTGTATTAGTGATAGAGAACGGATGACTATTGATATGGATGTTCTTGCTCGTGTGGGGAAAAGCTATGCCCTGCTAGGTGAAGAGATCACCCCTCCTCGGATACCATAATCATATTATGTAATATCAACTTAAATAGATATAATATTCCATTTTTATAAAAAAGAAAATCTGGATAGAACAGAGAGAAGCAAATCTCACACTCCTCTCTACGGAGATCTTTTCTAATATCTTCTGTAGCTACGGTTATATCGGCTTGAACTACCTCTATAAGCACTTGAACCTCTATAAGAACTAGATCGACGATAGTTGCTTCGGCTGGTGTAGTGTCCATATCTACCGTTTACTGCACTATACCTTCGTCCATTGTAGTATCGATATCCTCTGTTGTAGTAGTGACCACGATAGTAGCGTCGTCCACGATAGTAGTAGTACCCATTGCGATAATATCCACCATAATAGTATCTACCACCATAATAATAATAGGGTTGATTGTAATAATATGGATAGTTATAAGATGCTAATGCTACTGCACTTGCTCCTACTGCCACACCGGCTGCCAATGCCTGCTGTTCTGGTGTACATCCTGTAAAAAGTAGTGTAGAGGAGAGTGCAGCAACAATACCGATCTTTTTAAAGTGTTTTCCAATCATAACTAGCTCCTTTTTATTTATAGTACTATAGTATAACCAAAAAGTCTATATATTGTGAATAATTTTTTAAAAAATATTAGTATATTGCTATAATCCGAATATTCTAAGCTTCAAACGATACCACCAAGATCTTTTTTTTGGTATTTTAGGATAGATCTCCTCTTGTCTCTCTTTTGATATATCTAGATTTTTTGTCAAGAGCCATTTTGCTTTTTTTAGCTTTTTGGGTACAAAATCACTCTGCATCTAGTACCTTCTCTATCTCAAGCATCGCATCTTCATTTTTGAGTCTAAATTTGATTTCGATTCTTCTAGAGGCATCTTTGTCTTCGACACCATCAACTTGAACTGCATCGAGATAGGCTCGTCCGCTTGCTACTATCAGCGGTTTGATATTATGCTTTTGTGCAAAATCCAATGTCAATAGATAATTCATCACAGCAAAAGCACGCTGCTGTGATAGATCGAGATTGTAGAGGTACCCTCCATCACTATCTGTATGCCCCTCTATGACAATCTTGTCAAGATGGGGCTTGATAGTGGGATTGGTGACTAGTGTACTGATATACTCTTCAAATGCCTTTTTGAGACTGCCTTTTGCCTGTTCTTTGAGCTCTGCACTACCTTTGTCAAAGAGGATATTGGAAGAGAATCTTAGAGAACCACTTTTGGGGTCTATAGAGATTTGACTGCCCAACTCTCTCTTGAGAGCTGCGATCACTTTGATCTTGATACCTGTCAAACTCTTTATTTTTGCTTTTTGCTTTTGGAGACTTTCAACTATTTTATTGTAATCAGTCTCTTTCTCATCTAGTGCATTCATCAGCTGCAGCATCTCTCTATCTTTGAGTACCACTGTTTTGTTGGCATCGGTGAGCTGACTAGAGAGGATCACTACTCTATTTTGATAATCCTCTAGTGATTTTTTACTTCTGTTCTTCTCTACCTTTGTCTTATCTAGCAGGTTTTGTACTATTACTATCTTGCCGTTGAGCTCATCTCTCTGTGTATTTGATTGGCGTAGAAGTATATTTAGCTTTTTGATCTCATCATCTTTGAAGCTGATCTCTCTCTTTTGTTGGGTGATCTTCTCATCTTTGACACTGATCTCTGTTTTTCTTTTTTTCAAATCTTTCTGTTGAGAAGTGAGCTGGAGATTGTTCTGCTCAAGAAGCTGCTCTTTGTTCTCTAGCTGAGTCTCTATAACGGTAAGCCTATCCTCTTTTTCATGTAGATTACTCTTTAGGATGAGCGATTTGGAGACTATCGCACCGATCAAAAGGATAAAAACAAACAGTAGACCTGCCATGAGGTCGGCATAAGAGATCCAAAAGCTACTATTATCCTCACCACTATCTCTGCTGAACATCGTTACGGTTCCGATCTTTTGTCTCTATTGCGTTGCTCTAACTGAAGTTTACGCTGTATCTCTCTGTTCTGCTCACTCAACATAAAAGCAAAATCCCCGAGCTTCTCTACGATCTCCCCTACTTCACTATCGATCTTTTCAAAAGTATGATCAACAGTACCATCGAAATGATTTAGAGCTTTATGCAAGTTTTCTGCATTTGTATTGAAAGACTCTATATTTTTCTTGATATGTGCGATAGCATTGATACTCTCTTCTCTACTCTGTATGAGTGTAAGTGTTTTTCTCAGCTCCATAGAAGCCATCTTCATCTGATCACTCAACAAGGTGAAACTATTGGTCGTATCATCAATAATAACCTTATAGTTTCTAAGGTACTGCTCATTGATCTCTTTGATAAAGTCAAGGTTAAATGTCTCTTTGAGTGTCTCTACTATCTGCTGATCTTTGAGTTCACTCTGCATATGTTCATGTTTGATCAACTCACTCTTTTTCCAAATGCGTTTGTCGTATATCCTTTCTAGATCATGGATATTTCTATCAACCTTGGATATCCCCCGTTTTTCAAAATATGTCCACAGCAGAGAGAGAAAGATACCATAGATAGAGGCATAAAAAGCCGTACCCACACCAGAGAGCAGTATAGTGATCTCTCTATCTAATGCATTGAGATCCTTGACAGTAAAATCAGGCATAGATAGGGCAATAGCGACAAATGTACCTAGTATACCCAGCATAGGAAAGACACTAGGTGCAACTTTGGCAAAGTCATCATTGCGTATCTCTTTATAGTACTCTGAGATAAAACCACGGATTGCTAGGGTAGATTTGGTCTCTCCCATAATAGTAAGTGAGTTCTCCTCTAAAGCACTATGCAGATCCTCCTCCATCCTCTCAAAAGAGCTTCTCATTTGACAAACAGCGTAATTGGCATTGTGTTTGACAAAGAAAGCAAAGATTAGAAAGATCAGAAAGATTATAATGAGTGTATGAATCTCTACATTGATAGGAATAAATCCTAAGTAACCTACTATCAACCCAAGCATAAAGAGCAGTGGGAAGATGAAAATTGCGAAAAATTGCGAAAAGCAGTGTGGCTTATCTAGTCTGTCTGATGGGATCATAAATATTCCTTATCTAGGGTTAATCGTTTAGATAATTATAGGAAAATATAATTAATCAAGGGTAAAGAGGGATTCAAATACGATCTCACCCCCTCTTGCCACAGCTATTTGGTTTTGGCAGGCGAGTGATGGAAGAGATATATACTCCCCTATGATCTTTGCTTGGTGGTAGTGTCCCTCTATCGTGAGATCTACATCTCTGTAGGATTGCAAAATATCTTCAACCCTCTCATCGAAATGCTCCATGGGGTGACATATAGACTTTTGGGATAGCTTGACCATGCGATCATCAATAATCTGCTTTTCAAAAGGTCTCAACAGTATCAATAGATACCTGTTTCTCAAAAGTCTACAGTATAGGTCATACACTATGCCTAGTGCATACTTATCTCCATGAGAGAGTGCCACTCTCTTTTGATCTAGTCTAAAGATTTGAGGTTGATCATCTCTGGAGTATACTTTGATATTTGAAAATATGTCTTTAATGAGGAAGTCATGATTCCCTTCAAAGTAGTATATCTCTATCTGTTGCGAGAGACTCCGTAGCAGTGCGATAGCATCAGCAGAAAAAGTCTGTATATAGCTATTGTATCCAAATAGGAGATCAAAAATATCTCCCATCAAAAAGAGCTGCGGAGTATCGATCTCTCCGGATATGAGTCTGTTCAAAAGAGTTAAAAAGTCATCCCCATGGTGAGGATAGTGAGCATCCGCTACAAAGATCGCACCCTCTTTGATCTCCCTAAGATCTATCTCCTCCACATGCTCTGCTTTGTATATTTAGAAGATCATGGTACATATGATATGACCGGTATTCCCATACCTTCATCATATCCGCACATGAGATTGGCAGCTACTAGGGCTTGGGAGCTTGCACCTCGCAGGAGGTTGTCTATCGCTGCATTGACAAAGAGTGCATTTCCATTTTGAGCAGCATAGATATCACAAAAATGCGTCCCAGCTGTACTCTTGATATCGACCGGTTTTTCACGAATACGGATAAAACGGTCATCTCTATAGTGATCTTTGAGTATCTCTATGGGATCTATATCCTCTTTGAGTGTCGCATAGACTGAGACTAGCTCACCACGGGTAGCAGGGATGAGATGTGGGACAAAATTGACACTCATTTTGGCACCATGTATCTTCTCTATCTTCTCTGCTATCTCAGGCTGATGACGATGTTTGAGAGCACCGTAGGCAAATATATTATCGTTGACTGTCACAAAGTGTGTCGTCTCTGAGAGCTTTTTTCCTGCACCGCTCACACCAGATTTGGCATCTACAAATAGAGGTGCTGATGTATCTATATATGGTATAAAAGGCAAGATACCCAGTAGTGTCGCTGTAGGATAACATCCGGGACCTGCTACCAGAGATGCCTTTTTGATATCTTCACGATAGTACTCTATTAAACCATAAACTGCATCATCCAGATGCTCCTTGTCTTCATGAGTACAGTAGTGTTTTTCATAAGTATCAAGTTCCAAACGATAATCAGCCGAAAGGTCAACTATCTTTGTCCCATACTCCATAAGTCTACTAGCGAAACTCATCGATGCTTGATGAGGCAGTGCCAAAAAAACCAATTCACAACTCTCTGCCACGCTTGCTACATCTGCCTTCTCCACAGGGAAAGTGATCACATCTACCAGAGAGGGGTGCAGCTGCTCTATCACTCTATCGCCTGTCGTTGTAGCCAGATAGGAGAGTTGAAAACCAGGGTGGTTTAGTAACATTTTGATCAGCTCAAGCCCAGTATATCCACTAGCTCCTACAATACCAACTTTTATCATATTCAATCCTTGTTGTGTCTAGAGGACAATCTCTATATAGTTTACCTCTTCGATATCATACTTCTTCTTTCCTGAGGGTAACACTACAGTGACTTCATCACCCTCCTCTTTGCCCAAAAGCTGTCTAGCCAGAGGCGACTGTATAGAGATCAATCCTCTCTCCGGATAGGACTCTTGACTACCTACGATAGTATATGTGATCCCCTCTTCTGTAGCAGCATCTACCAAAGTAACAGTAGATCCAAAACTGATCCGCTCATGGAGCAGCTTGGATGGGTCAACAACTTGTGCTCTTCCAACCAAATCACCCAACTCATTGATACGAGCCTCCATCAGACCCTGCTTATCTTTGGCAGCGTGATACTCTGCATTCTCTTTGAGATCACCCAACTCTCTAGCCTCATCTATCACCTTTGCTATCTTGCCCCTCTCTTCATTTTTGAGCCCAGAGAGCTCTATCGATAATCTTTCAAATGTCACTCGCAACATTGGTTCTTTTTGCACGGTGGAGTCCTTTTGTTTTTAACCCGAATTATGCAATAGAGTTGCTAAAATAGCGATAGATGTTAGTTTAGTAATCTCTATTGCATAATTCGGGTTTATATGTTATTATACCTAAAAGGCTATAAATGGTATACCATAGTATTTTAAATACTATTTTGTATTTACCATCCATTTACGATATTGATATATCATCCCTTGATTTATAGAAAAGCTAGGAGAGAGAATGGAGCAGTTTAAAACTTATGCCCTGATGATAGGACTTACTTTGGTACTGATATGGTTTGGTGGCTTGATAGCTGGTCAGACTGGGATGGTGATAGCATTTTTAGCAGCAGGTGGGATGAATTTTTATGCCTACTACTATAGTGACCAGCAAGTACTCAAACACTACAATGCTATACCTGTAGATAGGAGATCGGCATCTGGTCTATATGAGATAGTAGAGAGATTGACACAAAGAGCAGGTCTGCCTATGCCACAGATATATATCATACCCGACAGTATTCCAAATGCCTTTGCTACAGGTAGAGACTATGACCATGCAGCAGTCGCAGTTACTGAGGGACTTTTGGATCTGCTCGATGATGAGGAGGTAGAGGGTGTTATAGCACATGAGCTTAGCCACATCAAACACTACGATATGCTCATAGGTACCATAGCTGCTTCTCTAGCAGGTGCTATCGCTATGTTGGCAAATTTTGGTATGTTTTTTGGTGGAGATAGAGACCGTCCAAATCCTATCGTAATGATAGGTATGATGATCATTATGCCTATGGCTGCCTCTATCATACAGATGACAGTGAGTAGAAGCCGTGAGTATATGGCTGATGAGGGTGCAGCTAGGATGACAGGACATCCAGAGTGGCTCCAAAGAGGACTCTCCAAGCTAGATAACTATGCCAGACAAGGAGTTATACATGATGCCGATCCGCAAACAGCTCATATGTTTATCATCAATCCATTCCTAGGCGTGCAAAACAGCCTAAGAACACTCTTTAGCACACACCCTAGCACAGAAGACCGTATAGAGAGATTAGAGGAACTCAAGAGAGAGATGTGATACTCTTGAGATGATCATCTACCCTACCCTGAAATCATCTTGGATATGATCCCTTTTTGCTCTGTATTGTCTGCTATAACAACTCCTGCTATATGAACTGGAACAAATATAACTACACTCCAAGCCACAAACTCATGGATCTCCTTGATAGAGTGTGCAAAATCTTTCCACTCACCTAGATACTCAATAAAACTTATATTGATAATAATTATTAAAGTAATAAAACTTTAAGGAGACTTCCTATAGTATTACGATAACTATTATCAAAATTGAAAGGAATTAAGATGTTTAAAATATTACTATCTGCTCTATCTATGCTGTTGGCACTCAATATCAATGCTCAAGAGATCAAAAAGGTAGAAAAGCTCGTCCTGAGTGGACCGATCTCTTCAGTATCTCACCCTCTCATACATATGATAGAGACTGGTGCATTGAGTGATGTAGCCCAAAAGGTTGAGTTCAAAGTCTGGAAAAATCCAGATGAGTTGAGAGCCTATACTTTGAGAGGTAGAGCTGACTTCATAGCCGTTCCTACCAATGTAGCCGCAAACCTATACAACAGAGGCATAGATCTGAAACTACTCGATGTCTCTATATGGGGGATACTCAACATACTCACACGAGACAAAACAAAAAAAAGACTCAAAGATTTTGTGGGGTGTGAGATAGCTATGCCATTTCGTGCCGATATGCCAGATATCATCTTTGAAGAGATAGTCAAGAGACAAGGGCTGGATCCCAAAAAAGATTTTAAGCTTCGATACCTCTCCTCCCCTATCGATGCTATGCAGATGCTGATACTTCGTAGGGTTGATCATGCACTGCTGGCTGAACCTGCTACCTCTATAGCACTACGCAAAACAGGATCTTATCCACTCAAGATAGTAGCTCCAGATCTATATAGAGGTCCCGACTTGCAAGAGGAGTGGGGAGAAACATTCAGGGTTGAGGGCAAGATTCCCGAGGCGGGTATGGCGGTGATCGGTGATATGATCAAGAACAGACATATCATTCATAGATTTAACGAAGAGTATGCAAAATCTTTAGCGTGGTACAAAGCCAACCCCAAAGAGGCTGGAGAGTTGGTGGTCAAAACCATACCTATGCTTGATGCAGAGGGGGTAGCAGACAGTATCGCTCATACACAACTCGATGTAGTCTCTGCCAAAGATGCACAGAAGGATTTGGAGTTCTTCTACGATGTTTTGAAATCCAACAACCCCAAAACAATCGGTGGAAAACTTCCGGATGAAGGGTTTTACTACAGATGAAATTTATACTAAAAATTCTAAAGGATTTCCCTGCATATCTCTGGAGCGGATGGGGAGCTATCGCCTCCATCCTCCTCTTTGTGGCATGCTGGGATGTAGGAAATCAGATCTATGGTGATCTGGTTCTCCCCTCACCTCTGGAGACCTTTAAGACCCTCTATGCCATGCTTCATGATGATGCAGTCTGGGAGCAGATCCATATCACACTTTATCGGGCATCTATAGGTTTCGCACTATCTCTGGTATTGGGGACTCTTCTCGGACTGATCGCTGGGTTTTTTGCTACAGCCTCTATGATGAGTCGTCCTATTGTGACTATTTTGGTCGGTATGCCTCCGATCGCTTGGATAGTATTGGCGATGATATGGTTTGGGATGGGTGATGAGACGGTTATATTTACAGTGATAGTTGCCTCTTTTCCCATCATCTTCGTCGGAGCACTGCAGGGGACACGCACACTAGAAGACAATCTCAAAGAGATGGCTGATAGCTTTAATCTTCCATGGCACATGAAGTTTGTCGATGTCTATTTTCCACATATATTCTCTTATGTTTTCCCTGCATGGGTTGGTGGTCTAGGTATGGCGTGGAAGATCGTAGTGATGGCTGAGCTCTTGGCTACCAGCGATGGCATAGGTGCATCACTTGCTGTAGCTAGAAGTCAGTTGGATACACCGACTGCATTGGCTCTGGTAGTTATCATGATCGGCTCTTTGATGTTTATAGAGTATATTGTTTTAGAACCCATCAAGAGAGAGGTTGAACTATGGAGAGATTAAAAGTTTCAAATCTAAATCATCATTTTGGATTTACAGAGATATTGAGAGATATCAACTTTACTGTAGAGAGAGGAGAAGTACTCAGTATCGTAGGCCCCAGCGGAGGGGGTAAAACTACTCTGCTGCATCTATGTGCAGGGCTGCTTGATGTCGAAGAGGGGTCAGTAGAGAACAGCTTTGCAAGCAGCTCTTTTGCTTTTCAAGAGGATAGACTTCTACCATGGAAAAATGTCATAGACAATATCGCCCTTGGACTCCTGGCAAAAGGGGTCAACAAGAGATCTGCCATAGAGCAATCCAAAGAGATAGCACTGGTTTTTGGACTAGAGGAGGATGACTTTGAGAAGTTTCCCAAAGATCTGAGTGGCGGGATGAAACAGCGGGTGAGTTTTGCCAGAGCACTGGTCGTGAAGCCATCTCTACTCTTTCTCGATGAGCCATTCTCTGCATTGGATATAGGACTCAAAAAAGAGTTGCAAACTATATTAATAAATATGATCGACAGGAGAGAGATCTCTATACTCTTTATCACCCATGATCTCATGGAGGCTATTCGTCTGAGTGATGAAGTTTTGCTACTCAAGGCAGATCCAGGACATATCGTAAAAAAATTCAACTACGGCTTGCCACAAACACAAAGAGATGATAAATTTATATATGATCAGACTGCAAAGATACTGCAAGATATAGAGATCATCGAGACATTTGAACTGGAGTTAAAGTGATGGAAGAGATCAAAGAGCAAAATCTACATGCTACAAACCACTACCTCTACTACCCTGATGAGAAAAATGTACCAGCATTTTTGGCTTATGGCTTTAGACCGGTATTTCTACTCCTAGCTCCCTATATGATACTATCTATGGTATTGTGGGGGCTGGTTTGGAGTGGGATTATCACTATACCATTTATGGATGATACACTCACTTGGCATATCTATGAGATGTTATTTGGGATATTGACAGCTGGTGTTATAGCATTTTTGACGACAGGACTGCCTGAGCTATTTCCCGGTATGGTTCCATTCATAGGTCGTAGATTGTGGTGGATTATGGTTTTGTGGGTTGCGGGTCGTGTGAGTTTTTGGCTTATCGATGTGACAGGGATCTATCTCACTGCTATTTTCAATCTAGCCATGTTGGGTTGGCTCATCTGGTTTGCTAGGGATGTAGTTTTGGATAAACTTCAGAGACATGCTAGCTTAGGGTATGTTCTTGTAGCTATATTTGGTATTGAAGTTTGGTTCTTTGCCTCAAAACTGGGCTATGCGGCAACAGACTCTATGAGTATCCTGAAAGTTGCACTTGGGGCTATAGTCGTTTTGATACTGCTCGCTATGAGACGGGTCAATATGGAAGCAGTCAATGAACTTATGGAGGACAAAGAGATAGATGATATCTATATAGCAAAACCACCTTTGACAAATCTCGCTCTATTTGCAGTGACTGTATTTACTGCTGTTGAGTTCTTCTACCCTGCAAATTCAGCACTTGGGTGGTTGGGATTGGCAGCGGGAGCATCTATCCTAGCGATTACAGGTGATTATATATTGGAGGATAAAAACATCTTAAATCAACCATATGTGATCTACCTAGCTTCTATCTTTTTCATGTTATCTGCCGGATATGCTTTGATGGGTTGGGATATACTCAATGATAACATCTACGGTATAAGCCACTTTAGACACTTTATCACTAGTGGTGGATTGGGACTTGCCTATCTGATGATCATGATCATCATCGGCTGGATACATACAGGACGGCACTTAACATCCAATATCTACACACACCTGATGGTGATCTTGATCATAGTTGCTACACTTATGAGAGGGTTGATACCTTTTTATGAGGAGTACTCAGCTCAACTATATCTCTGGTCAGCCATAGTTTGGACTATACCATTCATGCTCTATATCAAACTGTTTTTTAAATTTTTAGTGACACCTAGAGCAGATGGAATAAAGGGATAAGTATTTATTTTAATAATAATAATGATAATTTTATGATATAATTCACCTAATGCCAAAGATGTGATCAATAAACTAAAAACTGAGACAAAAACAAAAGAGGGATTTGTAGCTTTTGTGAAAGATTATATCGATGAGCCGGATAAGAGAAAATCCCTCTATGGGAAAAAAGCCATCAAAGACTTCGGTCTTATGCCATCTCTCAAAGGTGTGATGAGTGATGAGGAGTCAACTCAGTTGGCTGACTATATATATAGAAAATATGGTCAATAGATCATATTGTTGAAAATTGCTTATATTATTATTGAAGATTTCCTATTATAATAGTGTATAATACACAATAAAAAGGAGATTCAATAGTATGTTTCACGCAATAGGACAAATGATACAATGGATCGGCAAGCACTTCTTGGGGATGTTGTTTCTACTCATCGCAGTAGTTGTGTTTATGCCCGATCAAGCACCAATCAACCCAGCTAATCTGCAGGAGATCAAGCTTAGCGGACCTATACTCGATAGTGATACTATCATCAAAGAGATCGAAAAAGCACAAAAAGATACTAAAATAAGAGGCGTTCTACTCACAGTCAACTCCCCTGGTGGGGCTGTCGCTCCCTCTATAGAGATATCTTATGCCATCAAAGCACTCAAAAAACATAAACCTGTGATAGCTTATGCTGCCGGTATTATGGCTAGTGGAAGCTACTACAGTGCCATCTATGCGGACAAGATAGTGGCCAATCCCGGTGCTATCATCGGCTCTATAGGTGTGATAATGGAGAGTGCCAATATCAAAGAGCTGATGGATAAGATAGGTATAAAACCTCAAGTAGTCCAACAGGGTGCCTACAAACAAGCTGGCACCCCAATGCGAAAATGGACACCGCAAGAGAGAGCAGAGCTAGAACAGCTCACAAAAGATACATATATGCTCTTTGTAAAAGATGTAGCTACTGCTAGAGGATTGGATATCAACAACTCAAAAACCTATGCCGATGCACATATATTTGCTGCTAACAGAGCCAAAGAGGTTGGTCTCATCGATATGATAGGCACCAAAACCAGAGCAAAACTAGAGCTGCAAGTCTTAACCAAAATAGATAAGCCAGTCTGGAAAAAGAAAGACAAACTAGACTCTTTTATGGATAAATTCGCCTCCAAGGCAGTGGTACAGTTACAGAGTTATTTTTATGGCTTGAAGGCTTCACTGTAGGAGGTTTACAATGCCCTAATCTATCAGGGCATTTTTATACCCTCTCCCACTCAAACCCACTCAAATTCTTCTCCACCTTATCAAAATTAATCCCCACCAAATAAATATCTTTCCCCTCACTTAGATATTTTTGAGCATAATTTTTATCTTTTATCTGCTTTAGGGCATTCTCATTACCCACTTTAAACTCTATGATATAAATTAAATTTTCAATTCTAATAGTAAGGTCAATTCTACCAAGATTAGTCACATCTTCGCCGATGATATCAAGTCCTAGAGATTGTAGATAGACATAAACCACAGAAGCGTAAAACCCCTCATAGTCTTGAATACGGTTGTTTGTGTAGTTATGATGTGGGATTGAAGCAAACATAGAGATAAGAGAAGTTTTCAAAAGCTCTAAATCATTATCTATTAGAGCATCATATAGTTTGTCTTGATAGATGTTTTTTTCGCTAGTTTGATTGGTTAGAAAATCTATCAATACATCATTAAGAGAGTTTTTGACTTCCATATTTGGAAGTTTCAGTTTGTACCCTATCCCACCTCTTCTTTTCTCTATCATCTCATCAATAGTCAAATACCCTGCTTGATAGAGTATCACTTCAAGATTAATATTCTCTATATCAAAGCTATTTAAAATCTCTTCGCCCACCTCTAAGCTAGAGAGCTTTGGCAAGAAATAGTTTGATTTTTCTATAAGTTTGATTAGGAATGTGGGTGTACCTGATGCAAACCAGTAGTTTGAATATTTGTAATCATTTTTGATAAATTTCAGTAGATCAAATGGGTTGTATACATCATCTTTTAAAAAGTTATATCCATTGTACCACTCTTTTACCTTTTCCAGATCTACACCATCAAGATAAGGCAAAAACTCATTTTCTACATTGGCTTGGGTGTATCCACAAATATTGCCAAACTTTGGAGTAAGGCTAATATCTTCAAGCATATTAAGCCCAGAAAATATAGATGCTTTAGAGAATTTACTCACGCCTGTAAGAAAAACAAACTTGATATAAGCATCAGCCCCTTTCATCACTGAGTACATCCCCTTGATAAACTCTCTATTAAGTTTTGATTGTTCAAGGTTATCAATTGTATCTAAAATAGGTCTATCATACTCATCTATTAAAATCACTACTCTTTGATTATACTTTTTGTAAGTATCACGAATGAGTTGCAAAAAGCACATGGATAGATTTTCATCATCAATACACTCTATGTTTAGTCTTCTTTGATTTTCTTGAAGCATATCATAAGCTACTCTTTCAAGATTATTGGTTGTTTGTAGATTTCCATCCCAAGATATTTTTATCACAGGATAGGTAGTATCAAAATCCCACTTATCATAGATATAAAGCCCTTCAAATAGCTCCTTTTTACCCTCAAAGATATTGTGCAGGGTATCCAAGAAGAGAGATTTACCAAATCTTCTTGGACGAGAGAGAAAGGTGTATTTATAGTTCTCTATCAGCTCTAGTGCCTCTTTGGTTTTGTCTATGTAGATATAATCTTCTTCTCTTATAATCTTAAATGTCTGTATGCCTATTGGTAGTTTTTTTAGTTTCATAGTAAGGTTTCCCATTCTGCTTTATCCTTGGGGTAGCCTTATTATATCATAAACTTCTCTACAGCTATAATTTCCTAGTCATGCTATCTGTCAAAGTTTTATTGCTTGTTAGGGCATTTCGCAGTCTTGTATCTATCTTTAGTGCGTTTAGGAGTTCTAGTGGGAGTGATGGGTTTGAGGCTAACCCTTTGTTGATCTCGAAACTATCCATATCAAATAGCTCCTTTAGTATATATATGGGTGTTGAGCTGTTGTATGACAATGAAGATAGAGTGGAGGGATCATCTCTATAGTTACTGTAGAGATCTGTCAGGATAGCAGTCGGTGTTGATGGGTTGGTAGAGAGCATAGGGTAGAGAGTCTCATCTCCTATCTCATATATTTTTGTCAAGATATCACTGCTCATAGATGGATTGAGAGCGAGTTGTTCCCTCAAAAGAGCATTCTCCTCTTTGAGTAACTGTTTTGAAACCTCTATATCAAGATGGAGATTTTCTCCTAGTATAGCATATATCTCAGCAGACAATCCTCGCTCCTTGATCATATCAAAGCGTGCGACAGTGATGGGTTGATAAGCCAAAAGTCTCTGCCCTACCCCCTCCTCTTCGCTTAGCAATTTAGCAAAGAGTTCATCATCTATGGTGGTATTGGAAGAGAGTGCTCTGTTGATCTCTGTCAGATTTTTGTTAGACAACTGCTTGAGCAGTGCCAATGAGACAGAAGAGTTTGCTGCTAAATAGAAGAGTATTTTATCGTCACGGTAACGGAGCATCTTCTGGATACTATCTGCATCTATATATGGATTTGCAGCGATCACCTCTCTGAGGCTTATCGACTGTTTATTCTTTTGCATAAAACGATAATTTGGGAAAGTGAGCAGAGCTTTGAGTAGAGTCGGATTTGTAGTCTCCCCTATCAGTCTCCTGAGTGTCAAAGAGGAGTAGAGCAGATCCTCTTCGCTGGATTTGTAGTTTAGAAAACGACGCAGTGTAGCCATCACTACCCCTCTATCTTCGTTGTTATCCTCCTCATCCTCTGACCATTGATATATCTCTAACAGTTTGATGAAGAGTAGATCACTGATATGAGTATTGTTGATGAGTCTGTAGATCCGCTTTTGATCACTGCTGAGCTTGAGACTCATCAGCACACTGTTCTCTTCGATAGAGTGACTCATCAACCGTTCAAACTCGTCAAGCCTATAGAGTGGGATCTTTTGATCATAGGCTAGATATGAGATATCCTCTTCTACAGGATTGAGGCGATGGTGCTCTACTACAGCCACTACATCTTCATCAAATCTAGTCGTCAGTACTTTATCAAATCTTTTTAAAAAACTCTGAGACTCTTCATGACTAAAGAACTCTTCTCTGCCCAAAAAGAGGATCTTTTTGCCACTATCTTGCCTCAGTATCTCTTCAAGTGAGAGTTTCATCGTATACCCTAATAGGTCTCTAGAGGATTGTACTCTACAGTGGCTGGTTCTGAGAAGTTCGGGACATTGTCATAAGTGAATACAGCATAATATTTACCTATGTCCATAGAGGCAAAGTTGTCATAAGTATAGGTATCTTTTCCACCATAGATCTTCACCCCATCAGCAAAATGTCTTGGTGTATGAAAGGTATTTCTCACTACATAGTATCCCGTAACAGCACTATCTTTTACCTCATCCCAATTGAGCTTGATCATACCGCCCTCTTTGGTAATGCGAAAGTTCTCAGCAGAAACCGGGGCAATCCGCCTCTTCTCTATATACTTGACTACCAACTCTACATCAGGCACCCACTTGACTACACGATTTTTGGCACCGGTTGCAGAGCTAGCTCGGATAACCAGCTTGAGCTTCTTGCCAAGCAGATGCATCTCATCAAGTGCCAATTTGGAGAGCGTATCAAAGTTGAAATATCGATACTCTTTAGTTGCCAAATCATTTTCAGAGACTTCATACCCTATATACTCAATCTTATCGCGATTTTTGATATCTTCATAGCTTCCAACTTCATCGACTTCAACCAGCTCGATATAGTAGAGAATATCTCGTTTTTTCTTAAAGGTGTTACTATTTTTTATCTTTAGGGCACACTTGGTTATGACTGTAGTCTCAGGATCAGGCAGTGCACTAATATCAAAATCCAAATATCCATAGATTCTATTGCCATCAGCATCAAAACCACTCTTTAGCACACCCTCCTCTACACCCTTCTTGGCAATTGTGGTGAGTGTTACAGCAGGCAGCTTGATCTTCTGTTGGGCCACAGTATATTTGATATCCAAGATAGGACGATACTGAATACCACCGCCAAACTGTCCATAACCTATATCAAACTGCATCATCTGAGAATCTTCACCATCGGGAAGATACTTGGGACCATCGACACGAAAGTGTGCTCTTCCTTTGGATATCTCCTCTTGGAGAAGTTCACACTCACGACTGGAGAACTCCCATAGATTCCAAATCCCCTGAGTCAAGTTGCTAGACTTGATCGCTCGACCTATGGTACCTTTGGTTTGGGCACTGTCAACCTGTTTGAAGTCAGTAACTTCACTGAAGCTGTCAGGCTTCATCAGTGAGAGATTCCACTCACCAAATTTTTCTATCTTGGCAGCTACACGATTCATGGGATATAGATATACCCTAGCCTCTTTGATCACCGCATCATCCGGCAGTGAATCAAAATCAAAGCTGAGAACTGCATCACAGATACCTTTGGATTTATTGATACCCACAAAGAGTGAATTGAGTCCAAAGTGTGAACGATTCTGCTCTTGTGTATACTCTCCTAGATATCCTGTACCACTCTTGCTGGCAAATATAAGCTTAAAAAATTCATCATCATCGAGCCCTGTTCTCACTTTGACAATAGGAGCAAAAGGTGATTTGTATCCACTCTTTTTATTGACAGCTCTTATGGTATATATATAGTTGGTAGAGCTCTCCAAATCGGTATCGACAAAGCTGTTTTCGCCAACTACAGCGATAAGTGTACGATCATTGCAGGCATCTTTATCTTTGGTACTTCTAAAGATCTCAAAGCAGATAACATCTCTATCTTCATACTCCCAAGTCAATGTAACTGTGCTAGAGAGTACCTCCTCTATAGTAAAATCTTCTACACGATGCGGTGCTTGAGATGAGTAGTTAACAACTTCACCAAAGGCATGTTGGAGTGCTGGTATATTTTCATGGACACTGCTGCTCATACTCTTCATATAGTCAGGTATATTTTTGGTTCCTACCTCTACTACTGTAGCGATGATCCCCTTGGAGTAGTAGTACTCTCGTCCGCTTCCACTGATCAGCTGTGCAGGTGGTTTACCTCTATGGATACCATAATGCCGCCCTGTGACCTTGGCGATCTCATCATTCATATTGGCACACATTGCATTGAGATCTGTACCATCTATCTCTGCTTCATGGTTAAATTTATGTGCTGGGAAAAATACATTTCCCTGAGAGTGATAATCAAAAGCTACAGTAATATTGTCATGTGCATCGACAAAGGCTTTGATAGCACTGGTCTCTGCTTCACTAAATGGTGCTTCACCACCATAGATATTTGAGCTGGTTTTACTACTCTTTTTCCATCCAATAGAGAAGTTCCGGTTGAGATCTACACCTATAGTACCATCAGCATTTTTACGGCGATTTTTACGCCAAAACGAGAAGTGTTTTCTAGAGTACTCAAAACCGTCTGGGTTGAGGCAGGGTACCATATAGATAGTAGATTCGCTCAAACTCTTCTCAAGCTCTGGATCGACATGTTGATTCTTGGCAACATACTCTATAAATTTCAGTGCCAACTCATTGCCTATCCACTCTCTTGCATGAATACTTCCTGTATATAGCATCGCAGGTTTGCTGTCTGCCTCTTCTACATTTTGAGAGATCTTCACCAATACGATCTCTCTCTCTTCGTAGGTTATCCCTATTTTGACCACTTCGATCAAGTTGGGATGCTGTTTTTGCATATCTTGAAGAAAATCAAGACTCTCTGCATAGGATTGATATTGATTTTTCATATTGTATTAGAGCTTTTTCTTAAAGTCATTCCACTCATCGAGAACTTTTTCTAGGATATTTTTCTTGACCCAAGAGATACTCAACAGTTTTTTAGGATCTTTTTCCAAAATATGAATCAACTCTACCATGGTATACTTCTCCATAATAGCATCTGATTTTTTCTTGCCTATCCCTTTGACTGAGGTGAGAACTTTTGTCATCTTCTTCTCATCCAATACTATAGTTGATAGATCTTCACCCTCCATACTCTCATCATCACTATATTCAGGATTTTTCTTTGCAGAGACTTTTGAGATAGACTTGCCATAGTTATCTTGAAAATTCCACTTTTCACTTGGCCACTCCTCTCTGGTGCGATCCTCTGTCATGAGCATAGGATATAGTGAGTCTAGCTTATGCAGTAGAACATCACCATCTACACTCTTCACCCTTTTCTTGTCGAGGAAATATGCACCATCATAACTAGGAGTATAGTTACCAAAGGTAATATAACGAAGTGTTCTGAGTACAGAGCTATCCATCTTGCCCAGCTCCTCCCAGTTGTAGAGAGGGATATTTGGCTTAGGGAAACGACCATCACTGAATTTCCACATCAAATACTGCCCTATCCAATCTCTGATATATGGGAAAGCAGCAAAAGCAGTAGCACACTCAAGTATACGATATTTACCATCTCTACCTACTGCTATATCACAAGCCCAATACTCTGCATTTGCATCTTTAGATACTTTGACAGCTAGATCCAGTAGCTCTTTGGGTATTTTCTGATAATCCATAGATCCACCCTGAGAAGTGTTGGTCAGCCACTCACCCTCAGGTGCTCTTCTCCAGAAGGCACATACTGGCTTGTGACCGATGAGCATAACTCGTACATCTGCCTCCATAGGAACAAAATCTTGCATATATACAGGGTAATACCTCTTTTTGGCTATAAGTGATTTTGCCTCTTTTGCGGAGTCTACTTTATGTACAAAGTATCCACCATAGTTAGATGGTCCGTAACTTTTTTTGATGATCTTTGGATACTTTGTAGTATCCATAAATTTTTGGGCTTTTTTGGCATCGTAGTATATATAAGTCTTCGGGATAGGTATATCATATTTCCAAGCAAAACGAGTCACATTCTCTTTGGATTTGTTAGAGAACTGTGTATCTAATGATGGGATGAACTCTACATTTGGCAACTCTCTGGCTATCTCCCTAAAAGTCTCATAAGCAGTAGCAGGAATATTTCCGATCAAAATATCTATCTTTTTCCTCTTTACTTCACGGACAAATCTATCTTTATCATTTTTCCAGTGATAGGTGACTGTCTCGATCTTGTCGGGCCACCCTCTGAGGTTTGATTTATCAAAAAATCTCAATACATAATCGAGATATAACATTCCTATCTTTGGAAGCTTCTCTGTTTTTCTCTTTGCCATTATTTTTGCCCTCTTCTCTTTTTTTGTTTTTCTGTTTTCCTATCGATCATATCTACGATGAGATCAATTTTTTTATTGTTAAAGTCCAAACCGAGCTTCTCTTGCTCTGGTGTAGCAAAAGCAGGGATACCATTGACTTCAAGAACTACATACTCCTCTTTTTCCATATCATAGATGATATCTATCCCAGCAATATCTGTACCGCAAACTTTGGCTGCTTTTTTTGCTAGTTTGATAAGATCATCCGTAGGTTCCCTGAGAAATACAGAACCCCCACTAGTGACATTTGTACGCCAGTCTGTTTTGCTCGCTCTTCGTCCATAACAGCCGACAAACTCACCATCTACTATATCAACGCGGAAGTCTGTATTGTCATAAGTGATAAACTTCTCAACATAGAAAAATCTCAAATCCATCTGATTGAGGAAAGGGAGCAGTGTATCTAGTGTCGCTTCGCTCTCGATCTTGGTCAGACCAACACCACCCCATCCATCTGTAGGCTTATATACCATCTTGTCCCATTTTTTGATGATAGATGTCAAGTGTCTACTATCATCTCTGTGGCAGAGTTTGTAGTCAGGAGTAGCTACACCGTTGTTTCTCAAGAGATATGAAGTTTGAAATTTGTCTTCTGTGAGAGCAAATGAATCAAAACTGTTGATCATAGGAATGACACGATTAAGTGCTTGATATAAAAACATCTGATATTGTGTCTGTTCACCTGCATTGTAAGAGAAGAATAGATCAAGATTGTCTACTTTCAACTTATCGTGAATGATATGTCCATTTTTTGCGATTGCATTTCGAAGATTGATATTTGAGACTGTCTCTATATCACGCTCCTTGAGCCTCTTGATGATTCTCTTCTCTATCTTATCTCCGCCACCATTATGATAGAGCCACATACCTATTTTTCTTGACATAATTCTCCCCTTTGGACTTGTTTGAGTACCCTACTGTTTTCGCGTATTTTACCATAATATACTAAAAGTCTGTTATCATTGTGCAACTAAACGATAAGGAAACAGATAGATGGACTTTTCTGAATTAAAATCAATAATAGAGATCAACTCTTGGACAAAAAATAGAGCTGGAGTTGATAAAAATGGTGAGATATTTGCTAAATGGCTAGATGAACTGAGGATGGATCTTACTAGATACAGAAGAGACGATATAGGAGATCATCTTCACTTCAGATCAACATCAAAAAAAGGTAAAAAACTACTACTCCTAGGACATATAGATACTGTATTTCCTCCTGATACTTTTGAGCACTTTAGTGAAGATGATGAGTGGATCTATGGACCTGGAGTTTGTGATATGAAAGGTGGGAACTATGTAGCCCTGCAAGCACTTAGAAATATATTCAGATCCAAAGGAGATATCTGTAATATCGACCTTCTTTTAGTGTCAGATGAAGAGACTGGGAGTGATGATAGCAAATATCTCTCCGCCAAACTGGCTAAAGAGTATGACTACTGCATGGTTTTTGAAGCTGCAGGCCCAAAAGATGAAGTGGTAACAGCTAGAAAGGGTGTAGGTACTTTTTTTGTAGATATAGAGGGCAAGGCAGCACACGCAGGCAACCACTACGCAGATGGAGCAGATGCCAACTTGGAGGCAGCACATAAACTCTCTAGGTTAGTCTCTCTGACCAACCTAGATAGAGGGACAACAGTCAATGTAGGAAAGATCCATGGCGGTATAGGTGCCAACACTATCTCACCTACATCACATCTCACATTTGAGCTGAGATATACAACTACATCTGAGAAAGAGAGAGTCCTTAAAGCTATAGAGAAGATAGTCTCTCACTCCTATGTCACCGGTACACATGCTACCCTTGGTGGAGGGATCCAGAGAGATGTGATGCAACCATCAGATGCACAGTTGGATTTTGTCACAAATATCAACAGACTCTGTGGAGTCTCTCTCCCTACAGAGCATAGAGGTGGTGTCAGTGATGCCAACATCATCTCATCTCAAGGCATTCCTACTCTAGATGGATGGGGACCTTTTGGTGATGGAGACCATACTATATATGAGCGAGCATCCAAAGCAAGCTTTGAGAGACGCATAGCTCTAGTGACAGAGATCTTTGAACATTTTATGGAAGGAGAGTTCGAGTAGTTACGAAGAAGGAGTACGCTTAATATAAACCCAAAATATGCAATGGAGATTACTACAGTAGAGAGTACAATATCTCCTTTTTTATGAACTCTATCATATTTTACAATCTTTTGGGGTGAGAGATAAGTCTGAAAGTGGTATGATAAACATATCAAGTAAGGAGTTAAATAATGTCAACAAATTCAAGAGCAGGCAAACCTGCCTCCAAAGATGATCTGGTAGATATACCAGCACTTATCTCAGCCTATTATAGTCTAAATCCGGATATATCAGTATCTAGTCAACGAGTTGCATTTGGTACCTCAGGTCATAGAGGAAAAGCTCTAAAGAGGAGTTTCAATGATGCACATATTCGTGCCGTGACGCAAGCCACCTGTGAATACCGTAAAAGAGAGGAGATAGAGGGACCACTCTATATAGGCAAGGATTCACATGCACTGTCAACCCCTGCTCAGATCACTGCTATAGAGGTTTTGGCTGCCAATGAAGTCTCTACGCTTATAGCCAAGGATGATGGATACACTGCAACCCCGCAAGTCTCTTTTGCTATACTAGAACATAACAAAAATGGTGGAGATCAAGCCGATGGCATCATCATCACACCATCACATAATCCCCCCGAAGATGGTGGATTCAAATACAACCCACCAAATGGCGGACCAGCTGATGTGGATGCCACCTCCTGGATAGAGAACCGTGCCAATGAGTTGCTGAAAGATGGAGTCTCATCGATCCCATCTCTCTCCTATGAAGAGGCACTCAATAGTCAATATATTAATGAATATGACTATGTAACTCCATATGTCAAAGCTCTGTCTGAGGTAGTAGATATGGATGCTATCATCAAGTCAGGGATTCGCATAGGTGTTGACCCTATGGGGGGTGCTAGTGTTGATATCTACAAAAAGATCAACGAGATATATGGACTCAATATGGATATAGTCAATCCATACATAGACCCAACCTTCTCATTTATGACACTAGACCATGATGGCAAGATTCGCATGGATTGCTCTAGTCCATTTGCTATGGCATCACTCGTAGCACTTAAAGACAAATATGATATTGCATTTGGAAATGATGCTGATTCGGATCGACATGGTATCATCACTCCTACAGGTGGGCTAATGAATCCAAACCACTACCTCAGTGTAGCTATATGGTATCTCTTTGGCAATCGTCCAGAGTGGAGTAGTAGTTTAAAAGTAGGTAAAACTCTCGTATCAAGTGCGATGATAGATAGAGTCGCTGATGATATAGGTGTTGAAGTTTACGAAGTTCCTGTTGGATTCAAATGGTTTGTTGATGGACTATTCAACGGAACACTTGGATTTGGAGGTGAAGAGAGTGCAGGTGCCTCCTTTTTGCGTTTTGATGGCAAAGTATGGAGTACAGACAAAGATGGGATCATCCTAAATCTCCTAGCAGCTGAAATGTGGGCAAAACTAGGCAAAGACCCCTCTATCTTGTATGGTGCATTAGAGGAGAAGTTTGGTCGTTCATACTATAAGAGAGTAGACGCTCCGGCTACACTCCAGCAGAAAGCAGCGATCAAAGCGATCAATCCCAAAGAGCTAACGCTCTCTACACTAGCAGGTGAAGAGGTTGAAGATATTTTGACCAATGCCAAAGGCAACGATGCAGCGATAGGCGGACTCAAAGTGGTCAGTCAAAATGGATGGTTTGCGATGCGTCCTTCAGGTACAGAAGATATATACAAGATCTACGCCGAGAGCTTTATTTCGCAAGAACATCTTGAGTTGATACTCAAAGAGGCACAAGCACTGGTCTCTTCTCTGCTTTAGTAAATTTTGTAACCAATTTGAAACCACTTATAGGGTTTAAATTGGTTTTTCTTATCAAATAGGTGAAAAAATAGGCAGACCTACAGGATACTCACCATAAAAAAGGTGTATTATTCCATCTATATTAATATACAAAGGAAATAAATATGGCACTTAAAGTTGCAGTAAACGGAACTGGTAGAATAGGTATGATCGTAGCAAAGATTATTATGAGCAGAGATGACATCGAGCTTGTAGCACTCAATACAACATCTAAACCGGATATGCTTGAGTATCTTTTTAAATATGATAGTGTTCATACAGGTATTGATGCAAAGGTTATTGCTGATGACTGCATAGAGCTCAATGGTACACCGGTCAAAATGTTTAGCGACAGAAATCATGCCAACATCGACTTCGGTTCGACAGGTGCAGAGTTGGTTATCGAGTGTACAGGTGCGATCCTGACAACCGAGAGTGCACAAAAACACCTCCATGGCGGTGTCAAAAAGGTAGTTATGTCTGCTCCGGCGAAAGATGATACTCCTACTTTTGTATTGAATATCAACACAGACGACTACAAAGGTGAAGCGATCATCTCCAATGCAAGCTGTACTACCAACTGTCTCGCTCCTATCTGTAAAGTACTAGATGATGAGTATGGTATCGAAAATGGTCTCATGACAACGATCCATGCCTATACTAATGATCAGAATGTACTAGATGTCAAACATGCCAAAGATAAGCGTAGAGCTCGTGCAGCAGCGGTCAATATGATCCCTACTACTACAGGTGCCGCAAAAGCGATCGCGTTGGTTATGCCACAACTCAAAGGCAAACTAAATGGTTATGCTATGCGTGTACCTACTCCAGATGTTTCAGTTGTAGATTTAACTGTCAATTTGAAAAAAGATACAACTGTTGATGATATCAATGCACTTTTCGAAACTGCTTCCAAAGGAGACTTTGCAGGCTTGATAGAGATAGACTATGACAAGAGAGTATCGAGTGACTTTATCGGATCAACCTACAGCTCTACTTTTGTACCTGACATGACCAATGTTATTGATGGTAAGACAGTCAAAGTATTGGCTTGGTACGATAACGAGTGGGGATACAG
>JAYEOM010000113.1:0-32173 GCA_034722955.1 Campylobacterota bacterium | reverse complement strand
TTATTTCTACGGGTCAGGCGTTGAATATGCACTATTCCTCTTCACAATCCTACAAACCAAAGACCTAGAAACCCCAATAAACTGAGCAATCCTAGCTTGTGTATATCCATCTTTCAGTGCTGTTATTATAGCATTGTCTCTATCTTGTTTCTTGCAAAATGCTCTTTTAGTGTTTTTTGATATGCAGGTCTGCTAAATCTACTCTTGGTTTTCTTGGCACTGTTTGACCTTTTGTTTTTTGTAGTATAGCATAATTTTAGTGTATATTCAACGCCTGACCCGTAGAGTCAATATAGCCGAGTTTGTAGAGTTTAGAGTCATTTCTCCTACGATTCTCTATACATTTACTCAATTATGTACAAATCTAATATCCAAATGACACCCAACAGCACTTGCATATTTTTTTAATGTTGCAAGTGATGGAGAGTGACCACCTGCACTTAAAGCTGATTCTAGTCTTGTTATTGAAGTTTGCTTAGTTCCCATAAGTTCAGCAACTTGTGATTGATTTAATCCAGCTTTTTTTCTTGCTGTTAGCATTTCATTTAAAAGCTGAAATTCTAAATCTAATTTATCATATTCTTCTTTGACATTTCTGTTTTTAAATGCTTTTTGTTTTAGTTCTTCATGAGTCATTTTCTTTTACCTCTTTCAATCTTGACAATGCTGTAGCCATTACATTTTTAGGAATCTTTTGAGATTTCTTAACATATGAGTGAAGCATTATTATATTTTTACCAACTTTGGTACAATAAAATACTCTTCCAATACCTTCTTTACTTTTTAAACGAAGTTCAAAAAGTCCATTACCCAACACTCTAGTATGTGGTAAGCCTAAATTTGAACCATGTCAGTAAGTTTGAAATATCTTGCTAACAATCCATCTGGTAAATCAAGTATATGATTTTCAATACTCTCATTAAAATATTTTATATTCCAATTCATGTGAATATTATAACATATTTGTTATCTTAAGCAACTAATAATTAATTAGGGCATCTCTATAAGATTGCTACTATTTTAGATGTTGATATTTGTAAATTTTTTGAAGAGGTGGGCTAGGGTTGAACCATCCCCATACGAGGACACAGGTTTCATTCACTCCGTTCACAAAACCAATGTCCCCTAATTGGAGCGTTTTCTTGTACTTAAACCGAATAATAAGATGCATTTTTATGATGCACCACCAACGCTGTAGTACTCTGCTCAGGATGTATTTGAAAAGTCTCGCTCAGCTCTATGCCAAACTCTTCAGGCTTAAGTAGGTCAAATATCACTCTGCTCTGTTCTAGGTCTGGGCAGGCTGGGTAGCCAAATGAGTATCTTGAGCCTTGGTAGCGGTTCATTCTGACATCTCTTAGGGTGTGCCCTTCGTCTTCGCTGGCTATGCCTAGGTCTAGTCTTATCTGCTTGTGGGCTACTTCTGCTAGGGCTTCGGCTAGCTCTACGGAGAAGCCATGTACCATATTGTACTCTAGATATTTGCCTGCGTCGTATAGCTCTTTTTCGTAGGCGGAGAACTTGGCTCCTGCACTTACGCAAGTGATGGCTATGAGATCGTGGCGGTCGTGGTGGAAGAAGTCACTCAATGCTCTGTGGGGTTTGCGTCCTTGGCGTGGGAAGCTAAAGGCTTTGATAGCTCTGCCCATTACACTATTTAGCGGTTCTCTGTTGGCATTTGCATCGATATTCCACCCCTCAGACTCATCAAAGAGTAGTAGCTCTTGGTCACTGCTTCTACAAGGGTAGTAGCCGTAGATGATAGTAGGGTCAAAGAGATCATTGTCTATAAACTCTCGTTTGAGGCGTTCGTAGGCTGGGTAGACGGTCTCACCTAGGAGTTTGGTGTACTCCTCTTTGGTCATGCCTTTGCTTTTGTAGCCCCAGTGCATCTTGATGACACTCTTCTGGTTGACCCAGTCAAAAACCATATTGAGATCTAGCTGCTCTTTTTGGAGGACTCTGCGACCCCAAAATGGCGGCGTGGGGACGGGTTGAGCTTCGGGGAGTTTTATCTGCTCAAAGTGAGGGATGATGACCTCTTTTTTGACGATAGTCTCACGCTCTACCATATCCCCTGCCAATCTATAGTCTAAACCTACACTTGGGTCTTTATTATACTTCTCTATCCTACCCATCGCAATGACACCATCAAAGGCATCACGACAGTAAAATATCTCCCCTCTGTAGATAGGACGACAGAAGTCATCCACAAAGCTCCGCGTGAGAGCCGCTCCACCTAGCAGTACGGGGATAGTGATACCCATCTCCGCCATCGTCTCAAGGTTGTCTCTCATCACGGCGGTGGATTTGACTAGCAGCCCACTCATGCCGATGGCTTGGATATTGTTATGTTCCATCGACTCTAGGTAAGTCTCTAGTTGTACTTTGATACCTACATTGATGACTCTGAAGCCGTTATTGGAGAGGATGATATCGACGAGATTTTTGCCTACATCGTGGACATCACCCTTGACTGTACCTATGACTAGTGTGGTATCGGTGGCTTTCTCTTGTTTGGTGAGGTAGGGGTTGAGGTAGTCTACGGTACTCTTCATAGTCTCAGCACTCTGCAAAACAAAAGGCAACTGCATCTGCCCAGACCCAAAGAGCTCACCCACTACCTTCATCGCATCGATGAGTATCTCATTGACTATAGTGTCAGCTGCTATCTCGTGGCGTGCCTCCTCAACGAGTGGTATCATCCGATCTTTGTCACCATCCATCAACAGTTTGGCTATCTTCTCCCTGCTACTCATCGATTCGTAGGCTTCATCTGCTGAGTCATCTTCTATCGTCTTATCAGAGAAGTGCTCTATGAACTTAAAAAGTGATTGATCATCAGGAGCAAATAGTAGCTCTTCACAAGTGTCGATATCCTCTCTGCTCATCTTGGCTAGTGGGATGATGTGCTTGACATTGATGATCACAGAGGTCATCCCAGCCTTGATACAGTGGTGCAAAAAGACAGAGTTGAGGAAAAATCGTGCATTTTTATCTAGCCCGAAAGAGATATTGGAGAGTCCTAGTGTCGAGCCTACCTCAGGGTGTCTGCGGTGCAGCTCCTCTATAGCATCTCTCGTCTGCAACGCTGCATCTCGATACTCAAGATCCCCCGACCCTACTGTAAATGCCAACATATCAAAGATAAGATTTCTAGGGTCTATGCCATGACGGTTGACTGCCAAATCATAGATGCGTTCTGCGATGCGTAGCTTATCCTCTTTGGTCTTTGCCATGCCGACTTCATCGATGGTGAGACAGACAAGAGCCGTACCATATCGTTTGGCAAGGCGACAGATAGCATCTAGCTTCTCTTCACCATCTTCGAGATTGACAGAGTTGATGATAGGTTTACCGCCGATAGACTTCAAGCCCTCCTCCATCGTGTTGACACGCGTGGCATCAGGCATCAGTGGGAGAGGTATCTTTTGGTTATAGAGTTCCATCACGGCTCTCATATCTTTGGCACCATCACGCCCTGCGAACTCTACATTGATATCAAGCAGATGTGCTCCATCGCGTACTTGGGCTTGTCCTACGGTGAGTGTCCCATCATAGTCACTAGCGATGATCAACTCTCGAAATGCCTTGGAGCCTGTAGCATTGGAGCGTTCTCCTATGAGGAGAGGAGCAGGTTTTTGGAAGAGTTCTGTAGTGTTGAAGAGTGAAGCGATGGATGGCTCTATATATCCTATAGGTGCTTTGGGTGCTATATTTTTAACAGCAAGTTTGAGTGCGTGGATATGTTGAGGGGTAGTACCACAACACCCTCCGAGGAAGCTCACCCCATCAAATGCCGTAAACTCCAACTGCTTAGCGGTAAACTCATCTGGACCCATAGGGTAGTATGTGTATCCTCCACGGTTTTGAGGGAGTCCTGCGTTGGAGTGGACAGAGATAGGAAACTTACATAGCTCTGATAGCGTCTTGAGATGCTTTTTGACTTGATCTGGTCCTGTACCACAGTTGAACCCTAGTGAGAGGATATCAAACGGCTCTAAGATAGTGACAATAGTAGATGTATCTGTACCTATCAGCATAGAACCACTCAGCTCAATAGTCACAGAGACCATAATAGGAAGCTTTACCCCTCTAGCCTCATTGGCATCCTCACAAGCGTGCAAGGCGGCTTTGATTTGGAGTGGATCTTGACAAGTCTCAAGGAGAAACAGATCACACCCACCCTCTATGAGAGCCTCAGCTACAAGCCTATACCCCTCATAGAGTTCATCATAGCCTATATGCCCTAGTGATGGTAGCTTTGTGCCAGGTCCAATAGAGCCCAATACAAATCGTGGCTGATTGGGCGTACTAAACTCCTCGCAAACCTCCTTGACAAGCTTCGTCCCCTCTAGGGTCAGCTCATAAGCTCTGTGACTCATACCGTACTCATCAAGCACCCAAGGCATTGTCCCAAAGGTGTTGGTTTTTATCATATCAGCCCCTGCGGTAGCGTAGCGGTGGTGGATCTCTCTGATTAGATGAGGGGCAGTGGCATTGAGCAGTTCATTGCACCCCTCTTGGTCTATGCCTTTATCATCAAGCCAAGCATTAGAGGGAATATCCAAAGATTGTATCTGTGTCCCCATCGCTCCATCTATGACGAGGGTTCGGGTGGTGATGAGTTGTTTGATTGTTTGAGTGATAGACATAATGATTCCTTACAATATTGCTCTAATTGTAACAAAGAGTATTGTGTAGGTGGTTTAAACAATCAGGTTCAGTAAAATTACAAAAGATTACTTTATAATATATATAAACTTGGAATAATCTGAGGTAAAAATTAAAAGAGCAGTAATGGGAAGAAAAATAAAAAACCTTATCACGGGAAAAACTATCCAGATACCAGATCCTCTAGATATAGAGGTAGAGTATGATGGTAAAGTGATGATAACCGAGACTGATAAAGCAGGTATCATCACCTATGCCAATCGTAAATTTCTTGAACTTACAGGATATAGTAAAGAGGATACTATAGGTTCACCACACAATATCAATCGCCACCCCGACATGCCAAAAGCAGCGTTTAAAGATATGTGGACGACACTCAAAAGTGGAAAATATTGGGAGGGGTTAGTGCGCAACCTAAACCATGACGGTTGCTATTATGATGTTGTTGTCTGGGCAAAACCAAAGTTTGATGACGAAGGTGAGATTGTTGGATATATTGCAGGACGAAAAGTAGCTGACAAAGGTGCTATGGAGGTAGCACTCAAAAAATATGCAGATATGAAATCTGAAGAGTAGCTAGGAACTTCACAAGAACAAGTCTGATGGGTAGAATTGTTTTTGGGAGGTTCCTTACTCTCTGATATAAAAAACCATAGAGAGGAGAGGATAGTTGAGCAAAATAATAAAAAATATTATCACTAGTAAAGAGATAGAAAAGTCAGACCCTATAGATGAAGAGATACCTTTTGATGGAGGTGTGATGATCACCGAGACAGATACAGCTGGTATCATCATCTATGCAAATCGTAAATTTCGTGAAATGACAGGCTTCACCAGAGAAGAGCTGATCGGTTCTCCACACAGTATAAACCGTCATCCAGATATGCCTAAATCTATTTTTGAAGATATGTGGAGTATTGTCAAAGATGGAAAATATTGGGAAGGCTATATCAAAAATATGGCAAAAGATGGAAAGTACTATCTTGTTATAGTTTGGATAAAACCAAAACTTGATGATAATGGGGATATCATCGGATATATTGCTGGGCGTAAAATACCAGAAGAGGACACAATGGCTCGAATGCTCAGAGAGTACAAGAAGATGATTGCTGCTGAATAGATTCAACAGCACCTCTCTTGGAGTCCCCTATAGACTCTCTTTGGCTCTCTGTAGTGCATCGATCACTGCATCAATATTTGACTTAGGCAGATGTACCTTCCAGTCAGGCTCTTGAGATGCTGCCTGCAGAGAGATACCGATACTTACAACACTTTCACTTTTGGGTCCATAGGGTTTCTCTACCACTGCTACAGAGATCTTTCCATCTTTGGTATTGCTTAGTTTTATCTCTTCTATATCTATTCTCTTTTCACTCATAACTTATCCTTTTTGATTTATTTGTAAAAATTATATCATATTTTGATAAAAATCTATTATTTTCTTTTTCCAAGTGTTGAAATTTTTGCCTGTATACGCAACCACAATCTACGATCAATAGCAGGCACACCAACATAAGTCGCTCTGCCTTTTAGTGATTTGGTTACACCTGATTTGCCACCTATAGTAGCAAAGTCACCGACATGCAAGTGTCCTGAGATAGCTGTCTGCCCTCCTATAGTAACATTTCTACCTAGCGTAGCAGAGCCTGCCAACCCTGACTGAGCAGCACAGAGAGTATTCTCTCCGACATCACAATTGTGTGCGATCTGGATGAGATTGTCAAGTTTAGTTCCCTTTCGGATATATGTTGAACCAAACACTGCCCGATCGACAGTGCAGTTGGCACCTATCTCTACATCATCCTCTATCACTACATCACCATTTTGATAAATCTTGATATGTTCACCCATTTTGGTATGGGCAAATCCATACCCGTCACTACCTATCACGGTGCCACTATGTATGATGCAGTTCTCGCCTATGTTACTATGGTGATAGAGTGTTACATTTGCGTGCAGTATGGTATTGGAACCGACCACAACATTGTCACCAAGATAACAACCTGCCAATATAGTAACATTTGCTCCTAGTGTGACATTTTTGCCAAAACGGACTCGTTTATCTATATCACACCCCTCACCCATAGCAGGATGACCCCCTTTGGTCACTATCTTGTGAGCGAATAGTTTTGAGGCAAGAGCAAGCTTGAGATAAGGCTCATCTGTTATGAGTGCGATAGTCGTATCGGGAAGGTACTCTGCATATTTGGCTTCTATAAGAACTGCTGCTGCTCTGGTATGAGGGAGCTGGTCTGCATATTTGGCAGAGTTAAAAAAACTGAGTTGAGTCTCATCTGCTTGGGAGAGTGTATGAATACCGGATATCTCTCTATCTTTACCTTGATAGTCTATATCAACTGTTTGTGTGATTTGCTGGAGAGTATAGGACATAGAAGTACTCCTTGGAATATTATTATATATGGACAGACCAAGCAGAAGCTTGGATCACAATCTATCGCTCTATCGCAACTACACCACCACGAACAACTTCAGAAGGGTTAAAACGCTGTGCCGCTTCGATAAAGTGCTTGATGCGTACTGGCTCATCTGCTACCATAGTGATAACCATATCAACACCTACATTGACTATTCCGCCATTATAGGCTCCACAGAGAGCTTGGATATCACTCAAGTTTGACTCTATAGGGAATTTGACCAAGACCATCTCTTTTTCAACCATCTCTTCATGTTCGATTACCTTGAGAGTAGGTACGAGCTTATTGAGCTGTTTAGTGATCTGTTCGATCACCTTTTGACTACCTTTGGTAACGATAGTAATGTGTGAAAGTTCACTTCCTGGGATTGGTGCCACAGTGAGTGATTCTATATTGTATCCTCGTCCTGCAAAAAGTGCCGTAACACGAGCAAGAACGGAGCTTTCATTCATCACTATAACAGAGATGACTCTTCTTACTTTTTGCATTATTGATCCTTGTGTTCTAGTAACATATTGTAGAGTGCACCACCTGCAGGAACCATAGGGAGTACATTCTCAAAGCGATTGATCGCAACATTCATAAAGCAGACTTTGTCTTGGGCAATAGCATCTTTGAGTGCTGCGTCAAACTCATCTTTGGTTGTGATATCATAGCCTATGCCGCCACACGCTTCTGCCAGGGCTTTAAAGTTAGGTTGATAACTCAAATCTGTAGATGAGTAACGCTTATCATAGAAAAATGTTTGCCATTGACGAACCATACCCAAGAAGTGATTATTCAGGATGATATTTATGACAGGGATATTGTACTCTGATGCTGTAACAAGCTCTTGCAGATTCATCAATATAGAGCCATCACCTGTGATGTTGACCACTGTTTTGTCTGGATTTCCTCTCTTGGCACCTAGTGCAGCAGGAAAACCAAATCCCATAGTGCCCAAACCACCAGAGTTTATCCATTGGCGAGGTCTATCAAATGGGTAGTGCTGTGCAGCCCACATCTGGTGCTGTCCTACATCTGATGTGATGATAGCATCCTCACCCACAAGCTCACCTATTCGCTCTATGACCCATTGAGGCTTTAGCACCTCATCGCTATCCTGATAACTTTGAGGATGCAGCTCATCATAACGATTGAGGATCTCTCTCCAAGCACGATAGTTATCAGGATTGACATCCTCTAGTGCTATCATCAATTTTTCGACTACTTTAGTGATATCACCTACTATAGGATAATCCACATCAACTAGCTTGCCTATATTGGCAGGATCGATATCGACATGAATAATATCTGCATATTTAGCAAATTCACTAAGTTTTCCTGTCACACGATCATCAAATCTTGCTCCTAGCGAGATGACGAGATCAGTCTCGGACATTGCCATATTGGAGGCATAATTACCATGCATGCCCAACATACCAAGGAGCAGTGGATTGTCTGCTCCCATAACACCCCTGGCCATCAGTGTCTCAACAGCAGGGATCTGTGTCATCAGTGTTAATTGGCGAATCAATGGTGCAGCATCACTCAATACAGCACCACCACCAATATAGAAGAGTGGTTTTTTAGCTCTCTTGATCACCTCTGCTGCTTTTTTTATCTGACGGTCATTACCTCTGTATGTAGGTTTATATGTAGGTATATTTACCTCTGCTGGGTAGACAAATTCACCAATCTCGGCTGTTATATCTTTGGGTATATCGACTAGTACCGGTCCTGGTCTGCCACTTTGGGCAATATAGAATGCCTCTTTAAGTATACGAGGCAACTCCTCAATGTTCTTGACTAAGTAGTTGTGCTTGGTACAAGGACGAGAGATGCCTACGGCATCAATCTCTTGAAATCCATCTGTACCTATCAATGATAACGGAACTTGTCCCGATACCACAACCATAGGTATCGAATCCATATAGGCTGTCGCCAAACCTGTCACTGCATTGGTAAAGCCAGGTCCGCTTGTAACCATGGCAACACCTACTTTGCCTGTAGATCTAGCATAACCATCTGCTGCATGAACAGATGCCTGTTCATGTCTATTGAGGATATGTTCGAAACCATCTTGCTTGAATATTGCATCATAAACATTCATGATAGCACCACCGGGATAACCAAAAACTGTCTTGACACCCTCAGCGACTATCGCTTCACAAACCATTTGTGCACCACTTATCTGCATGGTCTACACTCCAATTTTAGTAAATTTATTTTGATTATAGCAAAAAAAAATAAGAGTCACTTAGTAAAAGCGGTGAATCTCCTCCATGATATTGGAAAACTCTATATCATCACCTCTCTCTTTCAAAAATGAGACTAGGTACGCCTCTGAAGCATCAATACCTTCACTCTTCTCTATCTTCAGAAGTTCAGCATAGAGATCGGCAATCACTTCGATCACATGTTTTGAGATAGTTTTTCGTGCTGCATGATAACCGATGATTTCACCTGTATCTGTATCTCTTCTAGACTCAAACTCTGTAAATATCCAGTAGTATCGACCATCTTTTGCAAGATTTTTAACTACTGCATTTATGTTTTTACCTTGGGATATCGTCTCCCACAGGAGCTTGAAGAGAACTTTTGGCATATCAGGATGACGAACAATACTGTGTGCTTTACCTATAAGCTCATCTTCATTGTAGCCGGAGACCTCCATAAAGTAGTCATTACAGAATGTGATTTTCCCTCTCTCATCTGTCTCACTCACGATATATCGCTTTGGGTTCAATATAATCTCTTCATCAATAGGTGTCGGTTTCTGCATGACTATATCCTTCCATTCAGGAGTTTTATAAGTGCATCAGGTACTTCATCAAACTTGAAAACTCTTTTCCCGCTATACTCTGCAGAAAACTTATCAGCCGCCTCTTTCGTAGAGAAAGGCACTAGATCATCTCCGCTTGGTGAAGTTGCTCTGCTCCCATAGACAAAAAAAGCACTCTCTGCATTGATAGGTTTCATTGTATTGTAGTCTGTGACAACTATCTGGCTAAAGTCTCTCTCGCTCTTGACTCCTACATCAAACCATTTACCGGGTCTATGGTAAAATTCAAACATCGATTTCGGGCTGGAAAAATATACACTTTTTCCATCTCTTACTTTGATCTTCGCTACCCATGTTGGTGATTTATAGACTTTGAGGTGTCTCACTACGCATGTTGTGTTTTTATCAAAGTCCATACTATATGACTCTTCTACTGCGAACCTCTTTTGGGCAAATGTCTCTGCCGATAATATTGTTCCTGCAAGTATCAATACACTGAAGAGTTTTATCATACCAAATCCTTTTTTTCAAATATTTTAAAGCCTAAAAAGGCAAATAGTACCCCCAATAAAACCGGGTAGATAATGGAGATAATCACAAAAACTTTTTGGCTCATCATATCAAGTATATAAAATGCTACAGGACCCATGACTGTAAGCTCAGGATCAAATAGTGAAATAGCAGCCACCCTAAATATCTCCATAGGGTTGATCATAGCGATACCTATGATCAACTCTGGATTAAACCTCTGCTGCATCATCAATGAGATCAGTGCAATATCGATAAATGCCAATAAAAATATCCATATAAAAAATGAGACTCCTAGTGCCATCTCTGAAGATTTCACGATAGAGGAGATGAAAAAAGCGATTCCCAAAAATGCAGAACTCATAGCAAAGAGTAGACCTGTGTAGAGAAAAAAGATGCCCCATGGTACATCTGCACCTCTGAACATACCATAAATAATAGCAAATACCATCGCCATAAATACAGGCAGAAATACTGTAATGAAGCGACCAAAGACTTTGCCCCAATAATACTGCTTGAGTGAGATAGGGAAAGATAACATATACTCTAGGATATGGCTATCTCTATCACCAGATATAGAGCGAACTGTAGTTATAAGTATAAAGATAGGCAGTATAACAATAGTCACCTGAATATACATCAGAAGGAGTCTGCTAAGTCCCGAGAAACCCATCACTTGGGACTCAGTAATCCCTGCGACAAAAAAGAGTGCGATTAGTCCGCCAAAGACCAGAGAGTAGACTATAAACCAGTTGGCTCTTATAGACTCTTTTAGGTCAAGATATGCGATAAGGAGTAAATTGTTCAATATGCTTTCCTGTTTTTATTTGCTTCAATTTCAAAGATACGCTTGGTAACTTCTGTAAAATCTATGATCTCTTCACCAGCTTTGATCGTACTATTGTTCTCGTGTGCTGCAAAGCCATAAGCCATAGGAGTGATATTGTGCGTATCATAGAGTGCAGTTCGTGCATCTATCCACTCTCCTGTAGCTACATCTGTGATCCAGATCTTTGCATCCCCAGCCCAATCGATCTTCTCATCATCGAACCATAATAGAACACAACCGATATCATCATACATATATGATCTGCCAGTAGCAATATTGATGACTTGCACAGCGTGGTGTCTATCACTTACAACCATCTTGCATCGTTCACACATATCTCTATCCCAATGCACTCTGCGCATCTCTGTAGGACTCCTCTGTTCACAGCCACTAAAAACCAATAGTAGCACTGTAGCTAAAAAAAGTGATTTAAACCTTTTCATCGGAGACTACTTTTCCCAAATCCATATAGACTTGACGGTTGACAATATCTTGAACCTCCTCTATACGGTGTGTCACAAAGAGTGCTAGCTTGTTCTTTTTGCCCTCTTGTATCAATGTATAAAAGTCCTCTCTAGCTTTAGGGTCTAGATTGGCAGTAGGCTCATCGTAGATAACTATCTCACTCTCTTTGGCAAAAGAGATAGCGATGAGCAGCTTCTGTTTCATACCGCCAGAGAGTTTGAAAAATGACTTATGCATATTTGATTTGATATCAAATTTCATCTCATTGGCATAGTGAGATATTCGATCTGAATCCACACCCGAACTTCTACAGACATAGGAGATCAGTTCACTCACGCTGAGTTTGATAGGAGGAGGGAGCTGCGGCACAAAACTAATGTGTTTCAAAACCTCTGTACGCCTCTTGATAGGATCCAACCCATTGACCAAAACTTCACCGCTATTGGGGTGGTAATAGCCCAGTATAGAACGAATCAGAGTGGTTTTGCCAGCACCATTGGCTCCCATAAGAGCTACTGCATCGTCAAGTTCAAACTCAATATTTATACTATCCAGAGAGATATGCGAACCAAATTTTTTGCTTAAATTATTTACTTTAATCACACCAGCCCTTTGAGTCTAAAGTCAAACTTGAGTGCATCTGTATGACAAACATCGATACATCGTCCACAAAGCGTACAGTCTGCACCAGTTATATACTCTGCTGTGATACCCTTCTCTTCTCTCTGTTTATCATATTTTGCCTTGACTATCTCAAGAACTTGATTTTCAAAACAGACATCATGGCAAACCATACAGTGATCACAGTTATCACTCCACTCTACCCTGAGAGCTGAAACTTTTCCTATCATACCATATGTAGTACCTATCGGACAGAGATAGGTACACCAAGCCCTTCTGGAAAAAAAGACCTCAAGGAAAAAAACAACTACTACCCAAATAACAGCTAAACTCCAACCGTAAGCGATCATCCTGCTAAGGATACCTACTACATTCAAAGTCTCAAAAATCAAATATCCGCTTGTAAATGAGAGGATGAGAAATATAGTCCAAAAAATATATCTAATCCTGTGATCAAATACTCTGCTTTTGATGATCTTTTTGCCTACAAGAGTATCATGCCACTTTTCGCCTATCTCGCTGAGTAAACCGTATGGACAGACCCATGCACAGTAGCTTCTACCCCCAACCAACATATAGAAGAGTACGATTGTCACACTGCCTATGATGATATTGATAGGCAACTCAAAAGTAGAGAGGTAGAGCTCCATCGTTGTAAAGGGGTCAATCAAATGAAACCCTAAAAATCTCGAACCATTGAGTGTTCCCTCAAGTATCTGTATATCTATGGCAAACGACAAAAAGAAGAGTAGATGGATTGCAATCACCAATATCCATCTTTTCATTCGATAGCTAAACTTTTTTTTACCCTCTCTTGTAACATCAAAAAAAGTAGACCAAAAAGTGGTTTTTCCTATGGTCTCTCTACTGTTATACTTATCCATCTTTTACTTCCTATTTGGCAGTACTTTATCGCACTATTGTTTAGCAGCTTCTGTTTCGGCTCTAGCTGGAAATTCACCTATCTCATCGGCAAATCTTTTCAAATCATCATCATTCAGTGGTATCAAAAGACCTTTCATAACGACATTCTCTTTTCTGCCTGACTTGAACTCGACTAAGTCACTATAAATTTTATCTGCACTCTGTCCAAAGATTTTAGGACCCATCATTGGTTTACCATTTTGAAAACCTGAACCATTCACACCATGACATGAAGCACACTTGCTCTTATACTCATTACTGACTTTAAATGCTCCTGCATTTCCTGCCTTGTCTCTGAGTGCATTTAGTTTGTCATTCTCTTTCTGCCTATCATCTTTCTCTTCGATAGCTTCAGCTTTATTGGCTGACATAGTGTCACCAAAGTCCTCTATGACTTTACCATGTTCACCACCATGATATGCACTGCCACCCATAAAGGCAAAACCCATTAAGCCGATTATACCTAGTGTGAACAACCCGACTATAATATTTTTCATTTTATCTCCTAGCCTCTTTTATTTTTTGATTAAATTCATAAATCTCATCTGCCAATGCTCTGATCTCGTCACTACTCATCATATTGATAAGATCGGTCATCAATACATTTTTATCTTCACCGCTCTTAAATGCTGCGATAGAGTCAAATATCTCATCAGAACTCTTCCCTAGGAGTGATGGACCGATGATTCCGTTGGCATAGTCATTATGACACGCTGAACACTTCACAATGAACTCTTTGCTTAGTTTTCTAACCAAAAGTGATATTTGAACCTTCTCATAAGGGCTTCGTATATTCATATTGGCATCTATCGTTGTTCTTGGCTTCGCTCGTATTCCAGCATCTTCATTGGCAGGCTTAGCATTCTCATCATATTCGCTCTTAATATTATAATCATAGTAGTAAGATTTACTCTGCTCTTTATCTGTTGTCTTCTCTTTGACTTTTATCTCTTTTGCATTTTTATTGACAACAACTTCGATCTTAGGTGCAGCTTCTACTGTCTGAGCAGAGATCTTCTCTATCTTGCCTGCTTGCTCTTTAGCCTTATCCTCACCACAACCGGTCAAAAAAGCCAACAAGAGAAGGCTAGAAATCAAAACTCTGCTATCTAAAATATCCAATCTCATTTTACACTCCTAATTTTTATCATTATATTGCTCATCATAAGTTACTCTGGATTTTACAACTATTGATGCTGTCTTGGTAGGGCAAACCTCTTCACAAGCACCACACCCTATACACCCATCATAGATCTCTGGTCTATTCCCGCCTTTTTTATCCGGTACCATAGCGATAGCACTTAGAGGATTGGGGATAGGGCATACATCTGCACATAGTGTACACTGTTTTCCCTCATATCCATCAAGCTTCTCTAGTAGTTCTCTCTCCAGATCAGTCACATTTCTCTGTGCATCTGTAAAAGCTTGCATAAACCTATTGTAACCTTTAGGAACAGGTGTGTTGGTCATAGCCAAACACCTATCAGGGAACTCCAGCACTGCAATACCCATATCTATATCTTCAGGTTTTTCACAATGATGATCCAGTGCACCAGAGGGACAAGCCAATACACAAGGTACAGCAGAGCAGGCATAACACCCTCGCTCAGCTGCATCTATATATGGTGAACCGACACCATGTCCTGTAGCTATATCTGCCAATTTGATAGAGTGATAGGGGCAGACTTGAAGACACTGTCCACACTTGATACAGAGTGCCAAAAATCTATCTTCCTCTACAGCACCCGGTGGTCTCAGTCTCTGTTCAGCCTTGATCGCTTTAGGACTCAATAAAATACTTCCGCCTAAAACAGCACCAAATATTCCTAGTGTTGAGTATTTGACAAACTCTCTTCTATCTGTTTTTACCTTTGCCATTTTTAACCTTTTAACTTTACTTTTGGTTTTTCATCTTCAAGCAGAAACAGAGGCTTGGAAAATGGAGCCAATCTTGCCAAGAAATTTAAAAGCGATATTACTGGTGATCCATAGAAGAACTTCACATCAGGATTGTAAACCCAGAGCTGATCAGCATACTGATAGACTTTATGTGAAGTGTCACCTATATTGTCACCATTTTTATCAAATCCTTCATAATTATCCCAATAGTTTCCTACAATCTCATTTTCATTGGTTTTGCTACCCCTGCTATCATTGACTATATCTTCTATATTCCCTTTGATTATATTATTTTTAATAATATTATTTTCACTGAGTGAGTGAAAATGCAGTGCTTCTGAGTTGTAGAGAATATTGTTACCTATGATCCAGTTATGTGTATCTGGTTCAAAAGGGGATCTATCTATATATAGTCCCTGTGCATTATATAGTACAGTGTTATTTTCAAGTGTAAAGTTTGAAACATCCTTTAAACCAATACCCATACCCGTAGCACCCAAAGAGCTTTTCACTACATTTCCTGTAGCTATCGTATCTTTGGAGTACATAAAAAATATACCTACAGAGTTGAACTTGTAGTTATTGTCTCTTACAAAGTTTTTGCCTGCATACATAAAATGCAGCGAGTAGCGACAATACTCTCCATAGTTCTCAACGATCTCATTGCCATGTGAATACCACACAACCATGTCACGAGACTTCACGAGGGAGTTTTTCTTGATGAGATTATCATTGCTATACCACAATCTCAATCCATCTCCTCTGAGACCCAAATCCAAATCTTTTGAGGTGATAAAGTTATCAGAGATGATAGAGTTATTGACCATCTGCATATCTATACCAAAGAGACAATCATCTATAGTGCAGTTACTTATCTCACAATGTTTAGCATCAGCTATAGTAATACCTGCATCAAGTCTGTGGTGCATACTGCCACTATTGGTCACTCTGATGTTCTTGATAGTAACATAAGAGCTCTTGATGGCTATAACTGTTCCTTTACCCTCTCCATCTATGACTACACCATCCTCCTTGCCTATAATGCTCAGAGGTTTATTGATAACAATAGAACCTCTATAGTGACCTGCAGGTAACTTCAAGATGGCACCGCTAGGTGCATTATCTATAGCTTCTTGAAGTGCATTGGCACTCAAAAGAGTGAACAGTGATATGAGAAAAACAGTAAATAGTCTATTCAAATTTAACCCTCTAGTTTTCTGCCATCTCTCTGAGTGCCTTCTGCTTGGCAAAAAATGCAAGAAGACTAAAGATACTAATAGCTAATAACAGATAGAAACCTATTGCTGGATATGAGTGTGTAGTAAATTGTGCGATCTTACCATCACCAAATACTGTCGGCATAAATGGTTTTATCTTGAATGCTCCCCAGTCATGGAGATTGTGTCCAAACCAGTATAACCAATAGGAGTAATCAGCCAAAAAGAGCAGTGGCAGAGAGATAGGGATCAACATACCCAAACTCCATATTTTTCCATTGTATGCGATGAAGTAGATCATGATCAACGAGAGAAACAGAAGTGCATAGATGCCAATCTCTCTCTCATATCGTCCACCCACATACATAGGGTCCATCCCTACATAGTGGTTGATCGTATTCATCTCATGCACTTCACCCGAAAATCCATCAAAGTGGAAAAATACAGGAATACCTTCAGGAAATGCCTCTTTTGGATAGTTGGGAGCCTCTAGAGAAACTGCCCAAATAGGCACTGATGCTACACCTATCTCCCCTGATGTTTCGATCATCTTTACCAGATCATTATGTGCCTCTTTATCGGTCGAAATACTCTTATATCTTCCTTGATTGTAGAAGTTCCAAACTTTTATCGAAAAGGGCGACACCTCATCAGCTTTACCCTCATGTATGAGATTTAGTGTTCCATTAAATGTAATCATAGGAAATGTAAAACCAATCGTCAGTATCAACAATGCTATAGTGGCAAAAACTCTTGATTTTATAAGACTAGAGTGCATATATTCTCCTTTTTGGAATAAATTCCAATCATTATATCAAAAGATAGTAAAGGAAAAATTGATACGAGTCAATAAAAGTCGTTAAACTTATATTAATAATAATTAAAGATTATATTTAGGGGGATATGGTGCTACTGTGTGCCAAAGGCGGAGTGCCTCTGGTACTATTTTCTAGAAGAGATTGGCGTTTTCGTCAATCCATTTGAAATACTCTATAATGTCTTTGATCTCCTCATCACTCATATGCTGATTAGGCATTTTGAGGTTAAAGTAATCAATCATGCCTTTTACATAAGCATCATCATACATTTTTTCTGGATCTTTAATGAAGTCAGAGACCCATTTTTCACCATTTTCATGTCTCTGGAGCACACCTGTCAAGTCAGGACCAGATGATACTTTACCAACAACATGACATCCACTACATCCACCCTCATCAAATGCTCTAGCACCACGCTCAGCCTCTGGAGATTGTTTGGTAGCTATAAGTCTTACGAGTGCATCTTTGGCTCTGATACCAACATCTGCTGTCTTAACCATAAGCTGCCAAATCATATTCTCAAAGAGAATTGCTTTTTCCATATCGCCAGCTTTGACTGATTCGTCAGCTAGTTTTTTCTGAGCAGGAATCTGTCCATACTGTGCAAATGCATCATCAACCAAATCAGCTACCACTTTATGCTCACCAAATTTGTTATCTTTAAGGAACTTAACAACCGACTGGATTACTGCGTCAGTTGCAGCATTTACAGCTACAGTTTTATCATACTCAGCTTTTAACTCTTCAGGAGTCATTGTTTTCATTTTGAGTTTTTGAGCTGATACATATTTTTTGTTAGGGTCTTTTACCATTAGGTAACCCATCATCTCAAGGTGTAGTGCAGAACAGAACTCTGTACAGTAGTAAGGGAAGACACCCTCTATATCAGCAGTGAACTTGATAGTCGAAGTTTCACCTGGCTCAAGTGACATATGTACATCATAGTGATCAACTGTAAATCCGTGAGTCTCATCCTGAGCTCTCTCTAGGTTCGTGATATGCATAGTTACAATATCACCCTTGTTTACAGTGATTCTCTCAGGGTTGATATGTGACCTAACCATAGTAGCAAAGATAGTAACATTTTTTCCGTCTCTTACGATCTTCTCTTGACCTGCAAGAGTTTTGCCCTTATGGATCTTACCGGTTTTGGAGTTTGTACCCATTGGGTATCGTACATGTGGATGGAGCTTTTCTGCTCTGATAGCTACTGCTTGGTGAGGTTCACCTAAAGGAATCGGCATATCATAGAGCAGGTCCATCTTCTTGCCACGAATATCAATCAACTGGTGATTTTGTGGGTGTAGAGGTCCAACATTTTGGAACCTATCAATCGCAAGCTTATTCAAAGAGATGATATATTTCCCTTGAGGATCAGCTGATTTACCCTCCATACCGCAAAGGTGCCCTACATTATAGTGAACATTCTCTTTGTCAAGTACTTTAAGTGTTTTATAGTTCCACTTTACAATTTGACTATCAACATATAGTGAAGTATAGATCTCACCGTCTACATTGGAGTACTGGTTATGCAGAGGTCCAAGACCCAACTCAACCTGACCATGTAGAGACTCTTTCATATCAAGGATAGGTATACCATAAGGATCTTCTCCTATATACTTCTTCTCATCGATAAGTTTCTTGATTTTACTCCACTTATATACAGATGCATGCGTATCAAGTTTACCACAAACCGTGATATATTCACCATCAGGAGAGACATCTACACCGTGTGGTGATTTTGGCTCAGGGATAAGGAATAGCGCATCATTTTTGACAGCTACATCCATAGGAATAACTCTATGTCCATTGATCACTTTTACATTCTTAGGATCTTCAGCTAATTTAGCTAACTTTTCCCAGTTGTATACATGAAGGAAGTCAGTATCATTACGAGACATACCAGCTTCATTTGGCGGCATACCTACTTCGATGCCTCCTGTATACATCTCAGAGTTAAATGAGTTAGTAAAGCCCCAACCATGAGAGACACCTTTACCTGCATCAGATAGATCTTGCATATATGGAGGCATTTCGAGCGTAAATGAAGCTTTCTCATCGATCTTACCTGTTTCTGGATTAAATTTCCACATCGTAGCACCACCACGATATGTCTCTTTATACTCCTCTATCGGGTGATAGTTGTTATCAAATGGAGCTGCATATTGACACGATTCTATAATATACTCTGAGTTTTGTGTAAAGAATGCTCCACCGTGTTCTGATTTGAAGATAGGGTTTACTACGATCTGCTTAGTCTCAAAATCCTCTAAGTCAATGATAGCAACTCTTGGATTTGCCTTATCATTGATAGCCAACCATTTACCATCATATACACCATCTTTTTCAGAGAGTCCAGGGTGGTGCGTATCTCCCCAGTTGATCTCTCTGCCTCTAATGTTACCTTGTCTTAGTACTGCTTTTGAATCCTCGTCAAAACCATACCCTTGCCAAGGCTCAGGTGTAAATACAGCAATATATTTGAGTATCTTCATAGATGGGACACCATAAACCAATATCTGTCCACTCTGTCCGCCAGAACTGAATACTACAAACTCGTCTCTACCACCGGTAGGTAGATATGTTTTTGCTGCACGGATAACATCACTCTCCGTCAAGCCTCTATCTTTCATAACTTTTTCTAAAGCTCCTGAACCAAAAGCTGTTGTTGCAGCCAAGGCAGAACCTAGAAAAAGAGTAGAAAGCCTGTTTTTATAATTCATCTTCTCTCCTCCAAAAATTTAGAACAAATTTAAAGTAAAACTTTTACTTCAAAATCAAAGCCTCGTTCAATATAAATAATAATCAAAACTTATCATTATCATCAAACACTCCCAATTATAACAAAACTAGATGGTCAATTCCCTTGACTTGCATCAATAATTTAACACTAAATTAACACTTCTATGGCTTTCTACTCTTTAAGGGCGGTATAAAGAGTAGAATATTTAGGCAGATAGATCAAGAGGCAGTGTTGATAGCATTTGAGATCGCTACATATACCTCTTCTATATGTATTGGCTTAGTCAATACTTCATTCGCGCCGGAGGCTACTATCTTCTCTATGATTTCATCATCTGCATCACCAGTCAAACCATAAATGATAGCAGGTTTCTGACCTTTTGTTTTTTCTATTTCACGCATTTTGGTAATGACTTCATCCCCATTCATCACAGGCATATTCTGATCTATAAATACCACACTGAAAGTTTTATCTTCAAATACCTCAAGAGCCTCTTTTCCATTGAGAGATGTAGTAACATCTAGCTGAAACCTTTTGAGTACCTCTGTCATAAGTCTTAGATTTATCCTGCTATCATCAACCGCTAAAACAGTTTGACCTTTGAGTATATCGTAGTTAGGAGGTGACTCCTCTATAACATCACGCTCTCTCTTAGGATCAATCAATGCCTGAAGTGTATCAAAAAAGCTATCAGGAAGTATCGGTCTATGCAGTATCTTATAGTGCCCTTCCAAGTGGCAATTATCAGAACCAAGATCACTCTCTATTATGAGTGCAGATCTATTGCTATCAAGAAAGTTCTGAACAGCATCTATATTTCGGGGTACATCTCTCTTGTCTATCATCAATACAGTATAACTATCATCTATCTGCAGTGGCTTGCTACTATCTAGATGATTATGAGATATTTTCAGATTATCGAGATATCGTTGTGCGACCTGTGAAGCATTGTGCTCAAGATAAGAGGAGTATATCAATACAGATATCCCTGCAAATGGCTCTCTGTTGATCTTGGACTCAGAAAAAACCGGTGTATCACATGGAAGTGTCAAGGTAAACTTACTCCCATGCCCCTGTTCACTCTCCAGTGTAAGCGTACCATCGAGCAGTGTACTGAGTTGCTGAGAAATAGCCAATCCCAGACCTGTTCCGCCATACTCTGAGGATGTAGAGTCTTTCTCTTGTGTATAAGGGTTAAATATACTCTTTTGCCTATCTTTTGCAACACCTATACCCGTATCAGTTACGCTGGCTTTCAAAGTATCACTCTCTTTATTGTAGATCACTTCAAGTATTACATTTCCCTCTTCGGGAGTAAATTTCATAGCATTACTCAACAAGTTATTTACAATCTGCTTGATTCTATACAGATCTGACTTGATAAGTGTAGGCATCAGAGGATCTATATATATGTTGAACTCTATACTCTTTTTACTCATACTATTATAGAATAATTTTGCAATATCTCCGAAACCCGCCATAGGGGAGAAAGATCTCTTGTCGAGAGTCATCTTTCCACTCGATACTTTACTCATATCCAAAGCATCGTTGATAAGTGCTATGATATGCTCTCCACTCTTAAGTGATGCATCTATATACTCTTTTTTTTGATCATCAGTCTCATTGAGCATCATCAGCTCCATGAAGCCAACTATTGCATTCATAGGTGCACGGATATCATGAACAGTTGAGGCAAAGTACTTCTCATAGCGTTCCATCTTGACCTGAAGTACTCTCTTCGACTCTCGACACACCTCTAAGTCACTGCCGATCTTTTCGGTGTCAGAGGAGTCATGATCAAAGAGTTGACTTGCCACAGCATTGGTAAACTGTACTAGCTGATCAACATCTTTTTGGATAAACTGCTTAAATCCTCTCTCTATACCTACCCAGACTACACCTAGTATATTTTTTGATGCATCACTATCAAGAACAGGAACAACCAATACTTTGTAGATATCCTCTCTGCCAAGGCTATCGATCTGGCTGTTATAGAGGAGACTTCGCTCTATATCATTGATGATAAGGGGCTGGTGTGACTCATAACATTGTGCCAGTACACCTCTATCATCTATAGCATAAGGGGCTGAGCTGGCATCCTCCAGCATACTATGGGCTGTCTGACTTTTACTATCTATCTCTAGCAGCTCTATAGAGTCAGAAGGAACAAAGTTTTTAATCGCTCTATATACTATATCAAGTCTCTTAGATCTATCTGTTGTGCTTGCGAGTTCTGAGATAATTGTTTCAATAAATTGTCTAAACTCTTCATCAGTCAAAATTTCTCCGTTTTATAACTTAAATTGATTTAAAGAATAACAAAAATATGCTTAAATTAACTTGCTAGCATAATAGCTGTAGCTATAAAATTAAACAGTCTAACGCATATATATCATCTTTTACACATTAATCATCCGCATTATAAAATTAAACAAAACTATAATTTACAATCAAGCTTAATAGTTATATAATTGATAACAAAAAATTTGGAAAGGATCTACAATGGTAGACAAAAGTATATTTAATGAGTTAACTAAGGTAAATGGGTATATGGGTGCTGTATTGAGTGATTATACGGGTGAGGTTCTTGTATCTGATACAGGGAGGGTTAAAAAGCTTGATGAGACCTCTATGCGTTTCAACGAAGACTTTAGAAATATCCATGATGTTACAGACACTCTTGGACTTGGTCATACACAGAGTATGGATATCAAAGCAGATAATGCAACAGTCATTATGGCTTGTAGTGGTTCTGACTCTAGAGTTCACCTTCATGCATTTGTCATTATGTCAAAAGATGGCAGTAATGGATTGGCAAAGATCGCACTTGACAAAATGCTTCAAAAAGCTATGTCAGAGTTAGGCTAAATTACAAAACCCTATCTTCTACAACCATCCTCTCTAAAGCTCTATTGAGCCAAGTGAGAGGATCATACAGTCTCCTTGGGGTAGCCTTATATCCTGTTTCTCCTCAAATTTTATAATCTCATATAATGATAATTATAATATTATCAAAATTTACTTGACAAATAGAACCAATAATTATATAATATACTTATCTTAAATATAAAAAGGGTTTATTATGTTAGACAAAAGTTTATTTAGTGAGTTATCTAAAGTTAATGGCTACATGGGTGCTGTATTGAGTGATTATACGGGGGAGGTTCTTGTATCTGATACAGAGAGAGTTAAAAAGCTTGATGAGACCTCTATGCGTTTCAACGAAGACTTTAGAAATATCCATGATGTTACAGAGACTCTTGGACTTGGTCATACACAGAGTATGGATATCAAAGCAGATAATGCAACAGTCATTATGGCTTGTGGTGGTAGTGACTCAAAAATCCACCTGCATGCATTTGTCATTATGTCAAAAGATGGCAGTAATGGATTGGCAAAGATCGCACTTGACAAAATGCTTCAAAAAGCTATGGTAGAGCTAAGATAGATCCATGCCACTCTTCAAAAATTTTGAAGAGTGGTGCAACAGCTCTTCATTTTCATAGATATTAGGCTCTATACTCTTCAATAGCGGTGAGAAGTCTCTTCAGTCCATCGTGATAAGTCTCTACAAACTTAGGTATCAAATGTGCATTATTGTAGTAGTACTGCTTGTGCATAGAGTCTACTATATCAAACATATCGTACGCTCCAATCATATCAGTCAACCTCTTCATATCCAAACACAATCTTTTGACATGCTGATGACGATCGTCTTCTACCATCCTCCCTAGTGTCTCATCAGAATCACCATAAGCAAGTACAAATTCACTCAATATCTCTCTATATAACTCTTCATTATCATTTGCACTCTTTATCCCTTTTTCTACATTTAATCCATCAATCTTGGGATATATCCTCTTTTTAGGGGTATCCTCTTTTGGACTTACTATCTCTTTAGTTAAAAAGAGAGCAAGAACCGAATATAAGAAATCTATATGAAGTGGTTTACCTATATATGCATTGGCACCCGACTGAAACATCTTGTCAATATCACTCTCTAACATTAAAGATGTCAACACAACAATAGGTATTTGACTGTAGTGCCTGTTTTTTCGTATTTCACTAATAGTATCATACCCATCCATAATCGGCATATTTATATCCATCAAAATCAAATCATAATGGATCCAACCCATTTTTAACTTCTCTATAGCCTCTTCACCATTGGAAGCAGTAGTAACATCTATCTCGCCTTTCCCTAAAATACTTTGCAGCAATTTTTGATCAATAAAGCTATCATCAACAATCAAAATATGAGAATTTTTAAAAGCTTTAAAACTATCTGCCGTAACACTCTTGGCAACTGTGACATCCTGCGGATAGACAACTTTTAACTCTTTAGTGTCACTATATCTGCTGCTATCCGCATGATCTCTTTGAGACTCATGATCAAAGAGTGATATGATCAACTCAAACAGACGCTCTTGACTCAAAGGTTTTATGAGCCACTCATCTATATAGTCACTTGGTGAGAATTTTTTTGCAGAGAAGACACTACTTATATTTACAACTTTTAAATCACACTTCTCTCTTGCATTTTTGATCTGTTTGATATTTTTGGGATCCAGATGCTCTACATCACCCAAGATGATATCAAATTCTGACAAATATATCGATTTCAATCTAAGTTTTTCAGAAGGTACGATCTGAACTTCACATCTAAAGTAGGTAAACATTTTTTCGATAGCTCTTGCTGCATTTTGATTGTCATCAAATATTAATACTTTTTTTCCTACATAAGATTTATGGGGCAATCTATATTTTCTTTTGTCAAATATACCATCATCGATCAAAGGGATTATGCACTCAAAGGTTGTTCCCATATCACTGCTATCTCTTACCGTCAATTCACCATTCATCATAGATATCAACTCACTGCTCACATAGAGACCTACCCCTTTATAATCTCCATCCTCTGCATATGTCGGTATAAAGAGTGAATCAATTTGATCCTCTTTGATCCCGATACCTGTATCAATGACTTTAAATCTCAACTTTTGATTCTCTCCTGAAGAGCCAGAGACTGATATATGGAGTTTCACCTCTCCATCTATCGTATACTTCATAGCATTTTGAAGTAACTCCAGCAAAACCTCAGAGAGATGCAGTGGATCACCAAACAGCATCTTGGGTACATTATGCTCTATATCAAAGATCAATTCAGTTTTACTCTCTTTAAAGTTATTACTAAGTGTCCCCAAGATATTGCTTAGCATAATATTTGAGTTGAATTTTTCGCGAATAATCTTAATCTTGTTTGATTTGAGTCTCATGAAATAGAGCATCATTCTTGTATCATCAACAAGCTTATTTTTTACTATATTAATATTGGTCAACTCTTGCTTGACGGGGAGAGTAGATGTTTCAACCTCTTGATCCTCTCTGTTGATATTTTTGATAATCAGCTCAAGCTCATCCTGCTTCTCTTGCATTTTTATCTGTATATTTTTAAACTTTTTGAATTGATTTAAATAAAATAGAAACCCAAGAATAGTTAGAGTACTTAAAATAAAAATAGCGATCCATAGGGGTTGGTCATCTTGTATAGGTAGAGTTCCGGCAGTAGAATCAGATGCACAAATCGTCACAGAGAAGAGTAGTAGCAATATAATGTATTTAAAAACTTTTTTCATGTAGGGATTATAACGAAAAAACTTAAGGAATAGAAACTTCATGCCATACTACCCATCCGCTATCTTCAAACATCCTCTTAGCATGAGAGCAGAGTGGTGCTTTGATATGGATATATCGTTTGAGGATTTTACTATCTTCATAGTATTCCATTTTTTCATGCAGAAGCATCAACTCACCCACCTCTTTTCGCAGTACTCGACTCCTCTTTTTTAGTATCATAACAGAGCAGTAGTATCCTTGCAGATTGACTCCTACAAATAGTTCTATCTTTTTACGACTACCCAAGGCTTTGGGCATAATCTCTCTAAGGGTTTTACATATTATATTGTGACCGCTTAGATACTCAACTACCTCTTTCATATCTCTCCCCTCAATGGATGGTATCGGTTCATCGTCTGAGCAAGATTCTCTTTTTGGATGTGTGTATATATCTGTGTTGTTATCAGGGAGCTGTGTCCTAGTAACTCTTGTACTACTCTTAGATCTGCTCCACCTATGATCAGTGCCGAAGCAAAAGAGTGACGCAACACATGAGGAGAGACACCTAGATATTTTTTGATGATCTTATATGCAGATATACGACTCAACACATCTCCTCTATAGTTGAGCCAAAGTTCACTATGCTCTATCCCCTCTGCCTCCCGATATGATTGGATAGCATCGAGTGCAACTGGAGCGATGGGAACTACTCTCTCCTTTTGCCCTTTGGCAAAACGGATCTTTACCCACCCTCCGACAATATCTCTATGCTGTAGGCTCAGGGCTTCGCTGATGCGACATCCACTCGCATAGAGGAAAAGTATCAGTGCATAATCTCTCAAACCTAGTGCTGTAGAACGATCGATCAGATCGGTACCTGCCTTGATCTCTTTATAGGAGAGATACTTTGGCAGATTTTTTGGAATCTTTGCCATAGGTATAGTGATATTTTTTTCAACAAACTCTTTTTGATGACAAAAGTGATAAAAGCTATTGATAGAAGAGAGCTTGCGATTAAGTGTCCGTTTGTTCTCAAAGGTAGAGAGAAAAGCGAGAATATCGATGGTATCTAGCTCTATCAATGATCTAGAGGAGAACTCCTCTAGTTGTCTCAAGTCTCCAACATAAGAGTCTACAGTCTGACTCTCTAGTCCCTTATTGATTCGTTGATACTCCTCAAAGGCACTGGTCAGATCACTCATGACCCTAGTCGGTCTAGTTGTATCACTTGATTGTCTTTATAGATACGATGTCCTGAGACAAAAGCAAAATCGTCTACTTGACCTACATCATATATACGATACTTTTTTAGATCACCACTCAGTACTATCAGTGAACCCTTCTGATCCATCGCATATACTCGTCCTCCAAATGCAGTAGCTACACTAAAGTGTGCAAATTTAAACTTCTTGCGTCCAAGCTCTTTGAGTGAGGAGGAGAATTTGATGATTTCACCCGCTTTCGTAAATACATAGATAGCTTTGTTGGCTACGGCTACTTCACTAATACCTTCACTAAACTCACCCTCTGCACTACCGATAGTCATCACTCTGTTTGGAGTAGCTGCAATGAGCAGATTGCCCATTCTTGAGAGGTAAATGACATTGTTCAGATTGATTTTGGAGCTGATATAGATCACTTTTGCATTTTCTGGATTGTTGATATCTACTATCAAAATCTTACCATCAAGTGTCGGGATGACTGCTAGATTATCTACAAATATAGGAGTTGCTATGCGAGCATCAACAGCAAATGCATCATCTGACTTACTCTCTATCAACTTCTCTTTATTAGAGAGTCTATAGATACCGAATGTATTGTCTTGCAGTAGATAGACTATCTTGCCACTCTTCATAGCAGCAGAGACTACAGGAGCATGAAAAGGGATCGTATATGCCACTTTTTTGGTTCGTTTACTGATCAGAGAGAGTTCTCCCTCTTTATTGGTAGCAAGTACATAAGATGGATTTTCACTCAGATAGACATCACCGGCACCAAGAGTTAGAGAACCTAAACCTTTTTTACTAATATATCTTTGATTATCAAATGTTACACCATCTCTTGTCAGATAGACAGATTTGCCATTATGACCACTGATAGCACCGGCTGGCTTATAGGTTTGCTCCGGTTCAAAATATTTTTTACTTCCACACCCTGAAAAAAAGAGTAGCGTAAGAGCTACACCTAGCCAAGCAAACTGCTTCATTTATTGTCCCTTTATAGTATAGTGTTTAAGAAGCTCCGCAACAGGAGCAACAGGTGAACGAGTATCTATCAGATCTAGCTCAGACCTCGCCTTCTTTCCGTTTCCATCTTTTAGTGCCAAATAGGCATCTTCTATCAAAGACATCTCTCGATAATAGTGTGACTGACTCCCTTTTGATGCCAAAACCTGCTTATGATAACTGCTGACATCAGCGATCAGATGGTTTTTACTCTTGGACAACCTCTCCAACTCTTTAATATCTTTAGAGCTTACTGCCTGTGAATAGGTATAGAGCTCATAGAGTGGCGGATTTTTAGACTTGAGTATCTCTATAGCTTGACTATCTTTGGGGTTTTTCTCTAGTGCCAATAGTGCACTATTGGCACTATTGAGTTTTGACTCTTGGATCATAGAGAGTATAGGTTTTACCACCAAAACAGATAGTACTATCACAACTCCTATCCAGATCATACGCTTGTGCTTGTTATAAAAGGCTTCGAGCTTGAGGGTACTCTCAAGCATCTTCTCATCACTACTCAACTCTTTTTCGACATATTTCAAATCATCTTTAATACTCACAAATACTCCCGAATTATATACAAAAGAGAGCTCTTTTGCATTTTTTGTTATTATTATACCCATTGGAGTTTAAATATTTGGTGAAAACAGGAGTTGTGTTCTCTTCTCCATTGCGAGTATCATAGATCATTGAGTATATCTGTTGCCCTATAGCTCAACAATCGTAACACCTAGGTTGCCTGGCATACGATAAAACTTTTTGATCTTTGGATGGCTCTGTAGATACTCACTCACCAGACGAGAGAGTATACCACCGCCTGTACCATGTATGATCTGCACCTCATCAAGTCCATTGACTAGTGCATCTGAGAGAAACTTATCAACACTATCGATCGCTTCATCTCCAAACATCCCCAAAAGCTTGATAGAGACAGAGGCACTGCTCTTCTCTATGTTGACATTGGCTTTTCTCTTTTTTACGGAGGTGATTTTAGGTAGATCTCCGCTACGCTTGAGATCACTCAGTGGCACACGCATCTTCATACCATCTACCTCTATAGTGGCATTTTCTCCTCTCAGTGCTACAAGCTCACCCCTATGGCTTCGATATTTGATACGATCACCCACCTGAAGAGCTATTTTTTCTTGTTTTGCAGGTCTCTCTTTTGTCTTCTCTCTGAACTGATGTGCTTTATTGAGTAGTCGCCTCCCCTCTGTAGACTCTTTGGCTTTTAGAGCCTCTTGAGCTCTTTTTGTTGCTGCATTGTATCGATTTTCCAGTGTTGCTACAGCTTTGCGATGCTCCTCTTTGAGTCTATCTCCACTCTCTTCGAGGTATCGTTTTTTTCGTTCCAACTCATCCATCTTGGCATCGACACCGGCTATCTTTTGACGCATCTCTCGCTCTAGTGCTGTAGACTTCTCTATCAACTCATTGAGATTCTCTTTATCCTCGCCATAGATCACTTTGGCTTTGGCTACTAGATTTGCTGGTATTCCATATCGTTCTGCTGTCTCAAAAGCATAACTCTTTCCGATGCTTCCCTGCAAAAATGTATAAGTCGGTATACGCTTTGCCTCATCATATAGTGCTGCGATCAGCTCTACATCATCATCTGCACCCATCAAAGATGCTAGCCGTTTATGGTGCGTTGTCACTACGAAGGTGATATTACGCTCCCGTAACGCTTCTAGCATTACACGAAAGAGTGTCGCAGCTTCATCACTATCTGTACCCAGCTCTATCTCATCTACTCCGACGATAGCATCTCGCTTATCAAAAAGCCTAGCGAACTCCACCATCCTACCGGCAAAAGTAGATATATCATTTTTTACCGATTGGGGATCATCGATCACCGCCTCTATATGCTTGTAGTGGCCGATCTGCGTGCGTGCTGTATCACACTTGAAAGGGAGTAGATATCTACTCATATAGACTGCCGATAGCATGGATTTGAGGAGCATAGTTTTACCCCCTGCGTTTACACCGGTTATGAGCATAACAGAACGGTTCAAGTCTATGGTGACAGGTACAGGTTCATCGATGGCAGGATGACAAAAATCGGTCAGCTTCACCCCCTTTTGCTTGCTCGGGATGACAAACTCATACTCATTTGTTCTGGCGAAACTCACCCGTGCTTGATAGTGGTCGAAACGGTCATACTCTCTGTTGATATATCTAAGAAATCTCTCCCAGGTAAAGAAGAGTGCAGAGATCTTTTTGCAATATCGATAGATCACCTCCTCCTCTTGGCTGAGAAGTTCCGACTCTCTCTCTTTGAGTGCAGAGATCTTCTTGGGTATGATATAGAAATACCCACCAGAACTTCTACCTACCACAGTAGCTTTAATGGCATGGTTGAAGCCACCACGCACCAGTATAGTCTCTTCTCCATTTTGAAAATGTATTTGTGAATCTACCAGATACTCCTTCAGTGCTGATGAACGAACCAACTTATACAGACTCTCTTTGATCTCTGCTTTATTGACTTTGAGTGCTCTTTGGATATCAAAAAGCTCTTGATCTATTTGGGGGTTTATCTCTCCCTCATCGTTGAAGTATCCCAAAACCTCCATCATCTCATCAGGTACTTCGATCTGCTCTATCCAACTCAAAAGAGGCTCAGGAAGCTCTATGGCTTTAAGTCTATTGAAATACATGATGATAGTGACAAATGCATAGATCTCATCGAGACCCAAAACCGCCTGCTTTCTGATCCGTGCCAACTGCCCATCTAGATCGGGTACCTCTTTGGGTTCTGGATACTGCACAGATGAGAGTGCCTTGATATAACGATAGTGCTGATTGACATCTCCATGCATCGCTACAGGCTTTACCCTAGCAAAAAACTGTTCAAAATGCTGAATGTAATCATCAAGATCTAGCTTCTCTATAATTGTTTTACTGGTTGATTGTTCTATAGACACCTATCATTCCCTTAATCCCAAAATATGCAATAGAGATTATAGCATGATGGTTGTGATAGGTCTATGAAGAGTATAGTTCTCTATCAAAAGCTAGATATGTTATGATTACCCCAAACTATACAAAGGTAAAGGATTTCAATGAAAAGAGCTCTGTTTCTCTTATATCTGCTTACTATTTTCGCTTATGCGACTATCTCTATGGAGCCGTATTTTTCCAAAACTACAGGGAGATATTATAAAAAAGGTGTAGATCTGCATATCATTCAAGATATCAATAGTGCTAACTCATCTATAGATATGGCGATGTACTTCTTGACCAACAAATATATCACAAAAGCCCTCATAGCTGCACATGACAGGGGTGTCAAAGTGAGAGTAGTCACTGATGATAAAAAGATAGATGCAGATAAGTACAGATGGCTCATCAATGCAGGTATCATAGTAGAGGATGACCAAAATCAAAAAGCCCTAATGCATAACAAGATACTCATTATAGATGGAGATATCGTCTGGATAAGCTCTGGCAACTATACGGTATATGCATTCTACCGTAACCATGACAACTATTTGCGCATAGAGGATAGATCTATCGCTCGCTACTATAGAGATAAATTTCTCAAGCTATATGGACACCATGAAACAATACAAAAACCATACCTCAGCAGAGAGTTAGAGATATACTTCGCTCCAGATACAAATATACAAAAAAGAGTACTAGCTCGTATCAACAATGCAAAAAAGGATATCTACTTCTTGACATACGCTTTTACCAATCGTAAGATAGCAGATGCCCTTATATCTGCTCACAAGAGAGGCGTAATAGTCAGAGGGGTATTTGACAAAGTCCAAAATGGATACCAAAAATATAGTGTATACAGATATCTCAAACTCAATGGCATAGATGTAGAGCTAGACCGCAACAGATACAAGATGCATCACAAAGTTATGATAATAGATCAAAAAGTGGTAATCGCAGGCTCATACAACTTCACAAAAAAAGCCAATGATACAAATGCAGAAAATGTCATGATCATCAAGAGAAGAGATATAGCAGCGAAGTATCTGCAAGAGTTTCAAAAAATATATAAGGCTACCCCAATAAAATAAACACCCAAATAGCTTTATGAGGTTTTTCATAGACAAGGCAATCGTTTGCAGGACTAGCCTAAAAGCACATTAGCTCTTCAAACTGTTCATAGTCAGCAGGCTCTTTGAAGATAACTCTTTCGTCTACCCCTATATTGATGATATGATAATAACCTGCTATCTCTATGCGTGGTTTTCTTGGCATTGGTTACTCCCTTGTGAGGATTGTGGTGTAGTTTAGGTTATAGTGGCATTAGCATCACCTGACCCCTCTATATCATGCTCCACAACTTCATGCAGCTTCTCCCAAATCCTCACCATAGCCAAAGTATCAAGCCGACAATACGCCAGAAAGTCTTTTCTAATCTCATTTATTTTAGACTTATCTTTCAGCAAGTGCAG
>JAYEOM010000112.1:0-1764 GCA_034722955.1 Campylobacterota bacterium | reverse complement strand
CGGGCTATCGGTGCGGTGTCTGAGGGATTAAATCTTAAATCTTTCAAGCGATAGCTTGACGGCGACATTTTTTAAGATATACTATATTAAGGTATATTTAAGTTTGGGATGGTTGGATGGGTTTTGATAGATACCTGAGTTTGTGTTCTGATTTTGAATGCAAAGTGTGTATTTTAATCCCAGCGAGGGACTTTCGTCGAGGAGATGTAGCGTCTCTTGATTTCGGAAGTAAAGACTCTAGCAGCTCTCGGGCTTTTGGAACTTCTCGCTAGCTTGCCATCAGCTGGTAACCGCAACAACTCTAGTGGCTCCTTGGACAATCAGGGGTCGTGGGGCATCGTGTGGTCTGCCTCTGTGGATGGTTCTAGCTCGCGTAACTTGTACTTCAATTCGGGCGATGCAGATTGGAACAACGACAATCGTGCCAACGGGCAATCGGTACGGTGTCTGAGGGATTATAGGGTAGGGGTCTGGTGATTTGTGATGCGTGAAGCGTAGCGGAATGCATCGCAATCACCTGACCTCGGCTAACGGCAATGCTACAGCTATCGTTGTATCAAGCCATTCACCGTTCGAGGTCAGGTAACAACGATGCATTCCGCTACGCTACATTTATCATTGTTACCAGACCCCTCACTACCTCACTACGCTGTAGGTTTGGCACTGTCAAACAAACTCCACCCAATAGAGAGGGGTACTGATGGATCTTTTTAGTCTAAACAGAGAGAATGAAGACGATACACTTCTAGTAGAACTCTTCAGTGCCTATAGAGATGCACGCAAAAACAAACGAAACAAAAGAACACAAGTCGCTTTCGAGATCGACTATGAGCGAAAGCTCATGAGACTACACAAAAGCATAGTAAATAGACGATACAAACCTCTCCGTTCCACAGCATTCATATCAACCAAGCCAGTCATACGAGAAGTCTTTGCTGCTCATTTCCAAGATAGGGTAGTGCATCATCTCATCTACAAAAATCTAAGCCCTCTCTTTGAGAAAAAATTTATAGAAGATAGCTATAGCTGTAGGAGGGGCAAGGGTACACTCTATGGAGTCAATAGGATTTATGATTTTGTGGCGGAGTGTAGCGAAAGCTATAGCAGGGATGCTTATATCTTGAAGCTAGATATAGAGGGGTATTTCTACTCTATAGACAAAAATATACTCTATAATATGATAGGCAAAGAGCTTTATAAACATAGTGCATCTTTGGAGATAGGCGTGGATACGCTTGACTATCTCATCAAAACTACTATATTTACCGATCCTACAAAAAATGTCAAGATCTATAGAGATGATAGTAATTGGGCGAAACTACCCAAAAGTAAGTCACTCTTTTATGCGAAAGAGGGTTGTGGTCTACCTATAGGCAATCTCACATCTCAACTCTTCTCAAATATCTATATGCATATATTTGATAGATTCGTCATAGAAGAGCTAGGTATCAAATATTATGGTAGATATGTAGATGATTTTGTCTTGATAGATAGAGACAAGAGAACCTTAGGGTCAGGTGATGCCAATGCTATCTTTTCTCCTCTTAATAATCCTCTGTACAGTAGCTTGATTGAGTCCTAAGACTTTAGCTATCATATGCTGTGAATATCCTTTTTCATATACTTGGACTATTTTCTTGTTTCGTTTTTTTGTATCTTCTATATTTTTGAATATATTTTCTAGTTTTTTGATATTTGGCTTTTTATCTATGTTTGGTGCTTCTACTAGAGATGAAGCAAGTTTTAGTTCTTGTAGTACAGAGT
>JAYEOM010000111.1:0-32574 GCA_034722955.1 Campylobacterota bacterium | reverse complement strand
TAGAGGGGTAGATTAAAGAGTCATCCTTAAAGAAGCTTCTGATTAAGAACAGTTTGAAGCGTTGATGTGCTTCTATGTGAAAACCATAGAGGTGACCATCAAGCCATAGAAACTATGCTCAATAGTGCCGTAGATATTTCTGTGTTCCAAGAGTTAAAAAAAGCATCTTCTTTGATAGAAGCACCCAATATAGATAAAAAGCCAGATATTGAAAAACTTACAAAAATGCTAAGAGATACAAAAAACTTACAAGAACGAAACAGTAAAATAGTCAAAGCTTATGAACAAGGGTACTCTCAGCATATGATTGCTAAAGTATTAGGGTTATCACAACCTGCTGTGTTTGGGGTGATTAAGAGGAGCAGGGAGTGAGTTATCGTTATTATCTGACACCTATTCTTCGAAAAAGGTGCTTTTGGTAAAAATGATGCACTGAAAAAGAAGTGGGACGAACTAAATGGAAAATAAATATTTGCCATATGCCGAAGTAAATAAACATTGTAAGTTTATTACTTTTAGAACTATTGATAGTGAAGATACTACTCTGCATGAAATTTTAAATCAGCCAAATGTATCCGATAAAATAAAGCAATATCAAGCAGATAAATATCTTGACGACTCAAATGAAGGAGCTTATCTAAATAATAATATATTACTATTGTTACACAATCTTTTAAAATCACAGGATACGATACTCTATGATTTAGTTGCGTATACAATTATGCCAAACCATATTCATCTTTTAATGATGCCTAAAAAGAATTTATCTTTTGTAGTGGAAACTATTAAATTTATAAGCCAATTAGAAATAAATAAAATACTAAATAAGAATAGCCAATTTTGGGAAGATGATTACTATATAAAAAATGTAAGCAATAACAAACAACTTGATTTAGTTTATAAGTATTTTAAAGGGAATAGTTCTAAACATAGGGTAGATAATATTTCGTCGCCAAGATTTTATAGTATTTATGAGGAAAATGTATGACTTCTATACCCTCAGCGACACCTCAAAGGATGCAGGCTTACGAGGGGATTTCGTCTGTATTATACCAAAAAATGAAAGGAGTGTCAAATGAATGAAAATTTAATTAATAAATATATAACAATTGAACGATTATCTACATATAAAAATATAGAGGATTATAAGCAAAATTTGCAAAAATCAAAACATCTCTATATACCTCTTTCTATTTTAGAAGTGACCCTTAGAAATAGTATCAATAATTTATATGAACGCTTTTATGGTCGAGGATGGTTGATTAATGAAGCAAATTTTTTGCATCAAAAAGAGTTAGAAAAAATACATCACGCCAAAAGTAAACTAAGAGATAAAAATGACACTTTAATAAAAGACAAATTGATAGCAGAATTGACATTTGGTTTTTGGACAGGTTTATTTAAAACGCTGTATGATAATAAAATGCGATTTAATAATCTTAAACAAATATTCCCAAACTTACCATCACGAGATATACAAAAAATAGATAGAAAAAACCTCTCAAAAAAACTAAACCACATACGAGAGTTCAGAAATAGAGTCTTCCATCATGAAAATATCAATAAAGAACTCTATGCTACGATAGAAGATGATATCTATGAAATTCTTGATTTTTTTGATAGTGAGATAGCCAATTTTGTTAGAGAACTAAATAAAGAGGAATAAACAATGACCCAATATATCCTAAAATCCCTCCTAGTAGATCAAAACCTAGAAACCACAAAAATCCTCAAAAAAGCTTGCATTACTCAGAAAAGAGCTATAGGTAAAAAGTACATATAATTACCCATAGCTCTATACCTATGTTAAAAAACACCAAAATCTTTACATATAAAAAAGGATAAATATGAAAAATAACAAAAGATTAGATGATTTCTCCTATCTATTTGAGAAGAAAGAGGAGCCAAAGAGTGATGAGGTCTCACCGCTTGCTATGAAGAGTATCTTCTTTATCTTTACACTCTTTTTGTTGCTCTTTCCTCACTATGCTCCTTATGGTAATCCTCCTGTACAAAACCCATCTATACTGCAAAATATCTTTAACCTCTACTTTTTTATATCTAATCAAACCTTTGGGATAGTGCATGAGGGTGGGCATGGAGTTTGTTATCTGTTGCCGTGTCCGCAGTTTCTTACTGTTATCAATGGGACTATCTTTCAGATTATGTTTCCGTTGGGTATCGCCTACTACTACAAAAAAAAGCATAACTATCTAGTGATGTGGATAGGAGTCTACTTTGCAGGGTTTACTATGCACAATACTGCGTGGTATATCTCTACAGCACATGAGGGAGCTATCCTCCCTGCACACAAATCATTTTTGGGTGTAGATGCTTATCATGACTTTCACTATATACTCAACACATTGGGAGTTTTGAAGTATGATGGTGTGATAGCATCATTTGTGAGAGTTATAGCCTATGGGTTGATGGTGGTGGCTGTTTGGAAGATCTATCTTTTGGCTTTTACATCCAAAAACAAAGAGACAAAAAGTACCCGTAGAGTTCGCAGTAGAAGAAAAAGATAAAATTTTAGATACGCTAAAGAAAAAGTGAGTAAAGTAGTCTATGTTAAAAATCAATCATAACTTAAAAGATGCGTTGAGAGCGTATCTGTCTCTACTGGAAAGAGAGGAGTACTTCGAGGCACATGAAGCACTCGAAGAGGCATGGCATCCACTCAGAGAGCGTCAAGACCCGATGAGACATGTGGTCAAAGGGTTTATCAATGGTGCTATTAGCTTTGAACATATCAAACGAAATAGAAAAAATGGTAAAAGAAATGCCCAGAAAGTAATCGCATCCTATGAACGCTACAAACACTTACGATATGAGACAAGAGAGTATAGAGAGCTTTTTGATGAAGCATATCAGCAGATAGAGAGCCTAAAGAGTAGACATAAAGAGGTCTTTGATGTTTTGGTATCATAAGCAAACCAAGCACTCCTACGAGTCAATACGAAACAATCCAAACCAACTCTCATGGAAAGATAAGCCAACGACCTACAAGAGCTATCCATCCCACTACAAAAAACGAAAACTACAGATAGAAAATCAAGAAGATAATTTCCTTTTTCATATCGCAGGATTAAGTGCCAAGATATAGGGGTCAAGTGCCAAGATATAGAGGTCAGGTGATGTCAATGCTACTATAATCTAAACTACGCTACAATCCTCACAAAGGAGTAGCCGATGCCAAGAAAACCACGCATAGAGATAGCAGGCTACTAGCATATCATCAATAGAGGGGTAGATTAAAGAGTCATCCTTAAAGAAGCTTCTGATTAAGAACAGTTTGAAGCGTTGATGTGCTTCTATGTGAAAACCATAGAGGTGACCATCAAGCCATAGAAACTATGCTCAATAGTGATGTAGATATTTCTGTGTTCCAACGAATCTTCCCACCCAAAATCTAATACAAACCCCACAAACACGGCACTTGCTGAAAAAATTCATAAATCTTTCGCACTACATCTCTAAATCCTATTAGGTAATTTAAACTTCATACTATCAAATAACTCTTTTAACTTATCATCTACAGCAGGTATTGTTTCGTAAACTATTGTTTTGTTAATTGTGTTTTTTACTGTTGTGATGTTTGAGATCTTTCTTATGGTTGATTTGAAATCAATGTTCATATTGAATATATATCCTCTTAGTTTTAGTACAATATTATAAGAGAGCATAGATAAGAAGATATGAGCTTTTATTCTACTGTCTGTTCTAAGATAGAGTGGTCTTATCTCAAGGTACTCAGTTTTAAGTGCCTTAAAGGCATTTTCTACTTTGATAAGTGTTTTATATGCTGTGTGAATATCCTCTTTTGTATCTTTGTCTATATTGGTAAGTGAAGTAGTCACAACATAGCAACCATCAAGTTGAGCTACTTTTATTTTAGCCTCTTGGTCTATGATAATCTCTACTGTTGCTAACTCTTTTGTTTTGATAGTTTGAGTATTGTCTTTAGCTACTACTATACACTCACCCTCTTGATATGTTATCTTATATGACCTAAATTTAGATAGTTTGAGTGAAGCTATCTTTTTATCTATATTAGCAATCATTGTCTCTTGTTTGGCTCTATAGTGACTGTTATAATACTCTTGTTTCTCTTCTATGAATGCTTCTACTCTTTTGATTTTAGACTCTCTTGTCTCTCTTATCTCATCTCTTCTTATGGGGTTTTGTCTTAGTATATATCGTATACCTTTCTCTTCATCTATCACCTCTTGAAGTTGTTCATCAAAGAGACTCATATTGATTTTGCTATCTTTATCATCTATAAGCTTTTGAATACTTGGTTTACCTATAGAGGTGATATAGTCATATCCTAACTCTCTTATCTTTACTATATCTTCACTCTTTACACCCTCAAGGGGTACCTCGTCATACCACCATCACCTACTATAGTGATACTCTCTAGTTTAAATCTATTTTTGAGTTTATCTAGTTGGTCTGTAAATGTTTTTACATCATTGGTATTACCTGGGTAGGTATGGATAGATATAGCGTGTCCATCTTCATCTGTGAGCAGTCCTACTACTATCTGTTGCTTTCCTTGTTTCTTATCTCTATTGTATCCATAAGCTACTAACTCACTATCTTCATACTCTCCCTCTACGAAGGAGCTTGTTACATCATAGAATACTCTTTTAGGTGGATTATCTTTATAATAGGCTTTAAAGAGTCTATCTTCTATACTCTCTTGGTTATCATAGAGATAGTCTAAACCTTGATAGATATTTTTATCACTTAGTTTATCTTTTTCATCTGCAGTAAAGTTACATATATCTAATATCTTATCTTCTTCCTTTGCCCAATGTAGTGCTTGGAGTCTACTACTTTGTATAGTTATTCTAGCTGCTATTAATACTATTGCTACTTTTGCTTCAAAGCTTTTACCTAAGATTCGTACCATACCTAGCTGTTTCATAACAAACAAGATAATCATACTAAACCCAACACTCAAACCTTGAGATTGGTTATCTGTTGTGATAAGAGCTTTGCCTTTACTCTTTAATGCAATAGCTATAGCCTCTACTTGCTCTTTGGCTTGATTGGTAAAATTTGCAATAGTTCTTGTTTTTTACCCTCAAGGGGTACCTCGACTTTTCCATCTTCTCTATAACTCTCTCTTAACAGAGTCTGCTTATGATAGGTATCTTTATATTTCTTTTTAGTAAATGCAATATACATATAGTCAATCCGTTTAGGTATTTTAATGGGATTATATCACAACAATAGCGATAAGTCAAGTAATTCCGTGCCTACATAATAGGCAGTTATTTGCTCCATTAGCGATCAGATGGGGGTTTGTCGGGTTTTTTGGTGGGAAGATTCGTCAAAAAGAGCAAATAGACCTAAAAAAAGCCCCATAATGGTTTTATAATAGACTCAACTTCTGGTTCAATGTCACTTAGCTCAATCGTCTCAAATACAGGTATCTTAAATTCATACTGCAACATACTAATCGTACCAATAATAGTACGGATATTGAGTAAAATAATTCCAATGATAATGATAATTGGTAAATTTTCTAAGGTGAACATCATTAACTCCTTTTAAATACTATCTGCCATCTCTTTTCCTTTATCTGTCAAAAAAGGCAGGATATTAACCATAAAGAGTACCTCTTTGGCTTCGTTAATGGACGCTTTAGTTACTTTGGCACCTGATGAAGCAAAGATTTGCCAATATGCGGAGATAAACCAGTTGATTTTTGCTCTAAGCTTAATCTCATCATAAGGCATACTCTCAAAAATATCTTCTTGGATAAAGTATTGGATGAGTCCCTCTATTTGTACTATTCTTTTTTCTTGTCTCTGTACAAACATCTCTTTTAGTTTAGGGTAGAGTGCCATCAGTACTGCTGAATCTCGCATCAAAAAACGATACTCCCAAAATAACTCACCATATATATCAAACATCTTCCAGAGTGATGCAATAGGGTTTTGACTAGAGAGTATAACTCTAAAACTTTCAAAACTTTCAAATTTTTGAGACATTTCAGAGTAGAGTTCTTGAAGTATCTCCTCTTTATTTTTATAATGATAATAGAGATTTCCAGAGGATATACCTGCTTGTGATGCGATGTGATTGGTGGTGATGGATAGAGTATCATTTTCATTGAAGAGCTGGACAGATACTCTTTTTATCTTCTCTTTAGTAAGTGATTTTTTCTTTTTTTTCATCATGAATTATAGCATAAGTTCTATTTTTAGAGTAATAACTCTAATTTTAAGTTTAATTTAACTATGTAGTGATTAAAATTTGATTAGGAGGATTATAATGGAACTTGAAAAACCAGGAGATGGATTGCCCAAGATGGAGCAACTCTTTATCAAAAATATTTTAGTCCCTATGGTACGCGTATTTTTTACTTGGGATATAGCCTTGCTGCTACTCAAAAGGGAAGTTAAGATTATCAAAAATCTTGTAACTCCTCTAACAAATGAGCAGTGTACAAGGCAGGTAATTATAGATAGAGCCTTTGCCATAGAAGATGATACACGGCAGTTTTCTGTCAATCTTGCACTAGAGCATCTTACGATCACAGGATCTGCACTTATGGGAGTGATACATGCACTATCAAAAGAACGAGAGTTCAAAAAAAGCATAACTATAGAGGGGGTTAAGCCACATGAAAATAAGACAGAGCAGTTAGAAGGGTTTTTAAAAAGTTTCTCAAGTAAGTCAGGAATAATAAAGTTCCAAAAGTATAGAGTATCTGATATTTTTATTTTTAGGAATACAGCGAAACAAATCTCTATACAAAGGAGTCCTCATGAAGTATATCCTTCTCCTTGCCCTTACCGTAGTGATCTTTTTGTTTCTAAGCAGAGAAGAGCTTCCCCCTGCACAGCGACTGGTCTCCCAAGATAAGATACTCGCTTTTGGTGATAGTTTGACATTTGGGCATGGTGTCGATAGGGAGCAGAGTTATCCAGCCGTTCTAGCACAACTCTCCGGGCATCCTGTCATCAATGAGGGGGTATCAGCAGAGGCTTCAGCTGAGGGTCTCAGCAGGCTGCCGGCTATTCTCCAAAATAGTGATGCAAAAGTGATGATCCTCTGTTATGGTGGCAATGATATACTCCAGAGGAGATCCAGAGAAGCACTCCGCGAAAACCTCATCGCTATGATCACTATGGCAAAAAGCAGAGATATGCAAATCCTGCTCATAGGTGTACCGGATATCTCTATAGTCGGACTCTCCACCCTCCCTCTATATAAAGAGGTAGCCAGGGAGGAGGGGATACCCTATATGGAGAGTATGCTGGAGGATATCCTCAGTGACAGCTCTCTCAAAGGAGATCGTATCCACCCTAATGCACTAGGGTATCACAAGATGGCAGAAGAGATATATCAGGCACTATTGAAGTATGGCATACTTTAGGGTAAAAACTCCTCCTTGACAAATCTCAATGCCTCCTCTCTGTCTGTTATCTTACCCTCTATCTGCAGGGAGTAGACTGATGCCAATATATCTTTGAATCTAGGCGAGGGTTCAAACCCCAATCCTATGAGATCGCGCCCTTGGATTATGGATTGGGGGGGCTCCTCTTGGACTTTGAGGTTTTTGGCTTTTTCCAGTAACCATTCGCCAGCTTCATAGATACCACTGCGTGCTGACTCTGTGGTTCGTCCTAAAAAATCTGCCTTGGCAACGATAATCAACTCACTGATTGTTACTTTGGTTGAGAGTCTACGCACGGCTCTATCTTTGGAGTTGTTGACATAGAGCTGAGAAGGAGCCAAATGGTACTGCACCAGTGGCAGAAGTGAATCGATAAAGTTATGTTCGCAACAGAGTCTATAGAGCAGGGATTTTGTCGGCTTGATACCCTCTCTCTCATGTCCTATAGATCTGATCCGCCCATCCTCCTCTATGGTGGTTGTGGTAGCTTTGCCAAGATCGTGACAGAGTACAGCAAACATCAACTTGAGATCGACTCTCTCATCTCCCAGCCTGAGTCCTGCCATCGCATCTATGGACATCATAGTGTGCACCCACACATCTCCTTCCGGGTGCCATTTGGGTGATTGAGGCAGACCTATGATGGCTTGAAGCTCAGGAAAGTAGCGGAGGATACCCAGCTTGTGCATCAGCTCAAATCCTATCGATGGTTTGGGTGACTTGAGCAGTAGTTTTATCCATTCGCTGTAAACCCTCTCTTTTGGCAGCTCCTCTAGCATCCCACTCTCTACCATCTGTTGACATAGCAGCATAGTCTCCTCAGCCAATCGATATCCAAATCTCGCACAAAACTGTACAGCACGATAGACTCTCAATGGGTCTTCGACAAATGAGTCGCTATTGATATGTCGCAGAGTTCTGTTTCGCATATCTTCTCTAGCTCCATAAGGATCGAGAAGCAGACCACTCTCTATATCATAACCCATCGCATTGATCGTAAAGTCTCGCCTCAGACTTGCCTGCTCAAAAGGGAGATCTCCGTCACATGCTACGCTAAAGCCACGATGACCCTCTCCTATCTTCTGTTCGAGTCTTGGGAAAGAGAAATCATACTCATCCCCTCCATATGAAAATTTTAAAATACCGAAACTCTTGCCTACAAGATTGACACTCCCATAGTGACTGAGTATAGTCTCCAACTCCTCCAAACTCTGAAGTCCATAGACTTCGATATCATAATCCTTGAGAGGCAGATTGAGGAGATGATCACGGATAGAGCCTCCCACTATGATAGCTTTGGCATTGTGATCTATTAGGGTTTGTGAAATAGTTTGGATGATTTTTGGTATATTTCTCATCTGCTATCTCTCCTTTTGGAAGTGGGCATATAGCTCTATAGAGAACTCCTCTATAGTAGATCTGGACTCAAGCTGTTCTATTTTTGATCGTGGAAGAGAATTGACACCGTTATACGCACCCCAAATGGCACCTGCCATCGCAGCGATCGTATCTGTGTCACCTGAGGAGTTTTGGATAAATAGAAGCATATCATCAAAAGGGAGATCGATAAAACGAGAAGCAATATAGATAGCAGTTGTACAGGAGTCAGTAGCAGCGATACCATTGCCTAGCTCTTTGGCAACTCTCTTGCTCGGGATCTCTTCGCCACTCTCTATCCAACTTTTTGCTCTTGCTATTCGTATCTGATAGGGTTCCAGCCGGCTCTCTGTCATGAGTCTATCCCATAGGTCTGCAAAATCTCTCTGAGCCAATGCGATAGAGGTAGCCAGGGCGATGAGCTTTGCACCCTCGATAGCCAGAGGATGTGCATGTGTAATGAGTGAAACTTCTTCTGTAGTATTGGCTATCTGCTCTTCATCGCCACAATGGTAGAGTGCTACTATAGGTGCTCTCATAGCTGCACCATTTCCAAATGAACCTTGGGGATAGACAGATCGGTTTACCTCATACCAAGGTATACCTTTTTTGATTTTTTTGAGTATCTTTGCTGCGGCAGATCCGTATCCTCTCGACCATCGATAGCTAGATGCAAATGTTTGAGCCAAATGGTTCTGGTCTATACCATTTTGAGTGAGTAGAGATAGTGCGACATCCAGACTCATCTGTGTATCATCGGTATATCTTGTTTTGCCCTCTCTACTCTTCGATATGAGTTGCCATACTAGCCTTTCGAGTATACCACCTTCATAAGGGGCACAGAGAGCATCACCAAGAGCCAATCCAAAAAAACAACCCAAAAATGAGTCCCTGTTTGGAAGAGTCTGAGATAGAGTCTCGACTCTTTTTGCTTTCTCATCGATAGTATCCACTACCGATAACCCATCCAAATGGCTGAAATGATAAAACATATGATCTCTTCGGTTGAGCAGTGGTCTGGTTTTTCTTTGGAAACCAGTACTCGACATATCCACCGCCATCTTCCGCTTTTGCCAGTATCTTTTTTATATAGAATACACCCCTCTTATCCCTGTCCTCAAGCCGATTTTTGCCCTCTACATCCACTCGCCCATACAAAACCACATTGACACCTTCAGTCGTATCCGCCCAAAAATATCCTTCATTGCCATATCTGAGTTCTCGCAAGAGGTCAGCCCCAAGCTTTTTCGCCTCTATGAGACTCATCTCGCCCTTCTGATGTTTTGTATAGATAGCCTGCAGCATACTGACTGCTGTTTGGACTTCACACTTTATCAATATATCCTGAGCAGATGAAGCTTCCTGTTTTTCATCTTTGGCTACAGCAGACAGAGATAAAAACACTACATTTAAAAGAACTATAAATACTACCCGCGATATCTTTTTCATACTCTACTCCCTACTTTTTTACTATTCTACTCTTTTATAGCATTTTTTTCAACCCTAAAAGTAAAAGCTACTGCTCTGCTCTTCTAGTACTTTATAGGTATACTGTCAATATATAAAAAGAGAGTAGTGGATTATGGGTACCGAAATTGATAAAACTGAATTTAGAGATGAGTCATGGTTTGAGTTTTTTAGTCGGCTTGAAGATGAGACTCAACTTATCGGGCAGAAGTTTTCAGAGGGGAAGTGCTCCGAGAGGGCTGCTATGGGTGGCTTTGAGATCGAAGCTTGGCTGACGGATAGAGAGATGAACCCGATGCCGCTCAATATGGAGTTTCTCAAGCAGTTAGATAGCGACTTGGCTACAATGGAGCTAGCCAAATTCAACTATGAACTCAACAATACTCCTCACCGGCTCTGCGGAGATGTTTTTTCAAAATTCGCCGATGAGATGCATCAGACTTGCGGGGAAGCCAATGCTACAGCTAGAGATATGGGGTTGCGAAGTGTGACAATAGGGATACTGCCTACAGTCAAATCTTCTGATTTTTGCCTAGGTACGATGTCTTGGATGAAGCGTTATCGGGCTCTCAATAAGCAGATCTTCAAGGAGCGTTTTGGTAGACCGGTGGAGTTAGATATCATCGGAGACAAAGAGGAGTTGAAGTTGCAGCACAAATCTGTCATGCTTGAAGCTGCAGCGACCTCATTTCAAATACATACACAGGTTCCGTTTGGAGAAGCACATCACTACTACAATGCATCGATTTTGGCATCAGCAGCGATGGTAGCTGTCTCTGCCAATTCACCCTTTCTTTTCGGCAAGCAGTTGTGGCATGAGACGCGTATTCCGCTTTTTGAGCAATCCGTCGATACAGGTGAGGGGCAGTCTCGTGTCTCTTTTGGGAGCGGTTTTCTAAAAGATAGCATCTTGGAGTGTTTCAGGGAGAATATTGAGGCATATGATATTCTCCTACCGATACTTTTTGATGAGGATACAGAAGAGTTTGCACATTTACGACTGCATAATGGTACGATCTGGAGATGGAATCGACCTCTAGTCGGTTTTGACAGTGATGGAACTCTGCATTTTAGAGTAGAGCATCGGGTGATGGCAGCAGGTCCCTCACTCGTGGATATGCTGGCAAATGCTGTTTTCTATTTTGGAGTGATGGAGATACTGAGCAGAGAGTACTCTAGAGCCAAGTTTACCTCTAGTTTTGCAGAAGCAGAAGATAACTTCTACAGAGCTGCCCGTTATGGATTGGATGCTTCTACTCTCTGGGAGGGGGAGAGTGTCGCCATAAAGAGATTGATTTTAGATACCCTATTGCCCATGGCGAAGCAGGGATTGAAAAAATTGGGGATTAACACCGTGCAGAGTGACTACTATCTTGGTATTATTGGAGAGCGTACTGCATCAGGACAAAATGGTGCAGCGTGGCAGTTGGCATATGTCAAACAGTATGGCAGAGATATGCAAAAGATGAGTGATGCCTATTGGCATCATCAGCAGACAGGGAAGCCTGTCCACAAATGGGAGGTCAAATGATACCACTAATAGAGATCGATAGAGTACCCGAAGAGCTACTCACGATCAAAGATGCCCGAGAGCTTCACAAACTGATGCCTCATCCGACACTGTTGAGCTTAGAGGGGGAGCATAAGCAGCCTCTTTTTGTGACGATCTTACTACACGGCAATGAGGATACAGGGCTCTTTGCTATTCAGAAGATACTGCACAAATATCAAGAACGCAGACTTCCGCGTTCTTTGATCATCTTTTTTGGCAATCTCTATGCAGCCAAAGAGGGATTGAGACGCTTGGAGGGTCAACCTGACTACAATCGTGTTTGGCCGGGAGGTGATGCAGAGGAGAGTGACGAGGGTCGGCTGATGGCTAGAGTGATTGAGATCGTGAAAAAGGCAAATCTATTTGCCAGTATCGATATCCATAACAATACAGGCAAAAATCCTCACTATGGCTGTATCAACAGGCTCGATCCCAACTTTTTTCATTTGGCATCACTCTTTGCTCGTACTGTAGTCTATTTTGAGACCCCCAAAGGTGTGCAGTCTCTAGCATTGGCAGAGTATTGTCCTGCTGTGACGATCGAATGCGGCAAACCCCATCAAGCCCGGGGAGTTGATCATGCTACTGAGTTTGTCGATATGCTTCTGCACTTGACAAAATTCCCAAAGCACCATCTGCACAGATATGAGGTGGATGTCTATCATACTGTAGCTCGTGTGACGATCCCTGAAGAGTATACTTATAGTTTTGGTGATGATAGCAGTGATATCCGCCTCCTTCCAGAGCTGGAAGATGACAATTTCAGCGAATTGCCGGCAGGCACGATCTTTGCTTATCTGAACCCAGAGAGCAAAGCATCTTTTTCGGCTCAAGATGATGATAGAAGAGAGCGTTTTGATGAGTATTTTGTGATCGATGAGGGTGAGATCCGACTCAAAAAAGAGATGATGCCTTCGATGATCACCCTCGATGAGCGTGTCATACGGCAGGATTGTTTTTGTTATTTGATGGAGAGAATCGCTCTGCCTGAGTAGCAGCTTGTCAACTTATATCAAGATTAGGTATTACATTACGAGGCGTTGAATATACACTATCTATTCTTTCTAATAGTGCAAACTTATAAGATGCCTTGCTATTAGGCTACACCAAGGAAATAAACATCCAAATAGAAGCCACAGAGAGGGTAAGATTTGCAAAATATAATTCGTAGGACTAGCCAAAGCTAATTTGGGTGTTTATTTCATTGGGGTAGCCTTAACTCTACTCTAACCACAAAAAAGATAAAATACATTAAAATATATACAATTAAGGATTAGCCATGTTACATGAATATAGAGAAGAGATAACTGCACTCAAACAAGATAATGCACACTTTGCAAAAGTATTTGAAAAACACAATGAACTTGACCAGAAAGCAGCAGATGCGGATGAGGGGAGACTGCACCTCTCTGATGCAGAGTTAGATACGATCAAAAAAGAGAAGCTTCTACTCAAAGATGAAGCCCTTCAGATGATCCTCGAATACCAAAAAAGTATAGCATAAATCCGATAATAAGTCAGATGGGTATATCTGTTTTTGGGAGACTCCTAAGTGCAGATCTTTCTGAACTTTCAAAACTACTCCTAGTTTAAATCCTAAATAATACAGATTAGATATATTATCACAAGGTAACCTCTATGAACTTTCAGAGCCTTTCAGAACTGCCACAACCTCTCATCAGCAATCTTAACCAACTCCGGTATGAAACTATGACACCTATACAAGAGGCAGTCATCCCTCTATTGTTAAATGGCAAAGATATCATAGCACAAGCCAAGACAGGCTCTGGAAAAACAGCCTCGTTTGGGATACCTATCATCCATAACATCGATACAAAGAGATATCACCCTAAAGCTATGATCCTCTGTCCTACACGAGAACTTGCAGATCAAGTTGCCAAGGAGTTGAGGCGACTGGCACGATATAAAGAGAACCTAAAGATCTCTACTCTCTGTGGAGGTACACCTATGCGTCCACAGATCGCTTCACTAGAGCGTGGTGCACATATTCTCATAGGTACCCCGGGCAGGATACAAGACCACCTTTCTAGAGAGACTATCCACCTAAAGGATATCAATACGCTAGTGCTGGATGAAGCAGATAGAATGCTAGATATGGGCTTTTATGATGGGATCAAAAAAATCGTATCCAACCTCCCAAAAGCCAGACAGGGTATGCTCTTCTCCGCCACCTATCCTGACCATATACAAAAACTCTCCAAAGAGATATTGAACCAACCCGTCATGATCAAAGTAGATACAGATCATAGCGAAGCAGTCATTCGAGAGATGGCATTTGAAGTGGAGAGCAGAGATAAAGAGAGTGCGATACTATCACTACTCAAATCATATAAACCCAAGACAGCTCTCATATTTTGCAACACAAAAGCTGATACTGTATCATTGGCAGATTTTCTAAGAGATAAACAGTTCAGTGCATTGGATCTGCAGGGTGACTTAGACCAGAGAGAACGCAATGAGACACTACTCAAGTTTGCCAATGGATCTATCCGTATTATGGTAGCTACCGATGTCGCCTCTAGAGGTTTGGATGTCAAGGATATATCACTGGTTATCAATAATGATCTTCCGCACGACCCGGAAGTCTACACCCACAGGATAGGGAGAACTGCCAGAGCAGGGGCAGAGGGTATAGCTATCTCTCTATATACCCCCAGAGAGAAGGAGAAGCTTTTGGCGATGGCTCCCAATGTGACACTACTGTCGATAAAAACACTCAGTATCGACAAAAGATTTACAATCCAAGCAGAAAAATCAACACTCTGCATAGATGGCGGCAAAAAGAACAAACTCCGCCCTGGTGATATACTAGGAGCTCTCAGTAAAGAGATCGGCATTGCAGGAGAGCAGATAGGCAAGATCGATATCTTTGAATTTCAAGCCTATGTTGCTATAGACAACAGAAGTGTCGCGAAGGCCTTTGATGGCTTGAAAAAAGGGAAGATAAAGGGTAGAAAATTTAGGATTTGGTGGCTGGATTGATTTTGGCAGATATATAAGCCATCAGTGTCACCCAGAAGATAGCCAGAGTCATCCCCCCTGCAACATCACTAAAGTAGTGTACTCCCAGATAGAGACGCGAAAAGCTGATCATCAGAGGGAAGAGGATAGAGAAAACGACCAATGCTACACGATAAGTTCCGGATACTTTTTGGTAAAATAGAAACAGGAGTATCAGAGAAAAGGTCATAGAGATCGTAGCGTGACCAGAGGGGAAAGAGTACCCATATTGATGAAAATCACCTATATAGCTAGATGGACGAGTACGATGGAAGATCTCTTTTAGTCCACTAAAAAGCAGAGATGCACCCATCATACCACTCCAGTAAAAGAGTAGCATAGAGTTCTTTTTTTTCCAAAGCAGATATAGTGTTATCACAAAACTAAAGAGTAACATAGTTGATAGATTTCCAAGTTTTGTAAACTCAAAAAAGAGAGTGTCCAATAGAGGTGTGTGCCACCCAAGTGACCACTCATGCACAACTCCATCGAGAGATACCAATGCCCCATCAAAGGAGAGATCTAGAGCGATCAGGATGAAGAGTACAATAGAGACAGATATGACAACAAGCTCTGTTTTTTCATCAAATAGACGCTCTAGCACACCTCCTCCTCTATCTCTCTCCTGCGTTTTGCACGCACTATATAAAAGATCGTAATAAACAGAACAGAGATCAATGCTATGAGTGTAGCTGTATGGAGATACTCATTGATCATCTCTTCATTGGAGCCTAGGAAATAGCCTAGCCCAACCAAAACAACAACCCATATCCCAGCTCCCAATGCCGTATAGAGAGAGAACTTCCAAACACTCATTCGCGAGAGTCCTGCGGGGAGTGATATGTATTGTCGTATTCCTGGTATCAAGCGTCCGTTGAAAGTTGAAATCTCACCATGTTTTTGGAAGAAACGCTCCAGCTTATCAAGGCTATCCTCTTTGAGAAAAAAGTATTTTCCATACTTTATCAAAAACTTTCGACCAAACTTCATCGCTAGATAGTAGTTAAACAGAGCACCTGCTACTGACCCCAAGATGCCTGCCAATACAGCGAGATAGAGATTCATCTCGCCTTTATATGCCAAATACCCTGCAGGTATCATAACCACTTCACTGGGAAAAGGGAAAAAACTGCTCTCTAGGAACATCAATACAAAGATGCCGGTATACCCCATACTGCCAACAAGTTCAACGATATAATTGATAATTTCATGCATTATAAAACAACTTTTTTAAAATTTTACTCAGAGTAGGCACCAACTGCAACAAGTCTATCATAACGCTTCTCTAGCAACTCATCAACAGATAGCTCTCTGAGTTGTTTAACAGTCTCAAGATAGTAATCCTTGACTACTTTGGCAGCTGTCTGCTTGTCGCGATGTGCACCTATCAAAGGCTCATCCAAGATAGCATCGATAAGATTGTGTTCCAGGAGATCATCGGGTGTGATCTTGAGTGCTTTGGTCGCCTGCTCTACCTTCTCTGGGTCATTCCACAAGATCGCAGAACACCCTTCGGGAGAGATGACAGAGAAGACAGAGTAGCGCATCATAGCCAATCTGTCAGCCACACCGATAGCTAATGCACCTCCACTTCCACCCTCTCCGATCACTACAGAGATCATAGGGATTTTAGTACTCGCAAACTCAAATAGATTACGAGCGATCGCTTCACTCTGTCCTCTCTCTTCGGCACCTAGCCCAGGATAGGCACCTGGGGTGTCGATCAGCATCAATACAGGGATATCAAACTTCTCAGCAAGCCCAACAGCACGGAGTGCTTTTCTATAACCTTCAGGATTGGGCATGCCAAAGTTGCGTCTGATCTTGTTTTTGATACCGCGACCCTTCTGCTCTCCGATCACCATAGACTTGACACCATCAATCCAGCCTATGTAACAGAGTATGGCAGGATCATCACGAAAAGCACGATCTCCATGGATCTCATAGCTATTTTCCATCATCAGTTTGATATAGTCCAAAGCATAAGGACGATCTAGATGACGAGCCAAACGAAGCTTTTGATAATCGCTGAGAGAACCGAAAGTCTTTTGAACCTCTTTTTCCAAATCTTTGTTCAGTGAGGCTATTGCCAACTCATCCCTTATCGCTCTCGCTGACTCAAGCTCAAGATCAATAGCTTCGATTCGACTCTCAAAATCAAGATAAGTTGCCATTTAGAATCCTTAGATTTTTTTGAAGATGATGACACCATTCGTGCCACCAAAACCAAATGAGTTACTCATAGCTACAGTTACATCCATCTCTCTAGCTTCATTGGGGATATAGTCAAGATCACAATTTTCATCCGGTGTAGTGTAGTTGATAGTAGGAGGGACTACTCCTCTCTCCATCGACATCAGTGTAACGATGGCCTCGATCGCACCTGCTGCACCTAGACAGTGACCGATCTGTCCTTTGATAGAACTCACAGGAGGACAATCCTCCTTGCCGCCGAATGCTACTTTGAGTGCTGCTGTCTCATTTTTGTCATTTGCGGGTGTACTTGTGCCATGGGCATTGACATAGTCAACTTTTGGATTGCCTGCCATAGAGAGAGCGGCTCTCATAGCACGAAGAGGACCATCCATAACCGGTGAAGTGATATGGTTCGCATCACCACTCTCCCCAAATCCAATCACTTCGCCATAGATCTTCGCACCTCTAGCAACAGCAACATCATACTCTTCAAGTACCAAAGCCCCCGCACCTTCACCCATGACAAAACCATTGCGGTCTGCATCAAAAGGACGAGAAGCACCCTGTGGGTCATCATTGCTGGTACTCAACGCTTTCATCGCTGCAAAACCTCCTACACCGGCACCACATATAGCAGACTCAGCACCAACAACCAACATCCTGTCAGCTCCGCCAAGCAAGATACTCTTTGTCGCTTCTGATATAGCGTGCGTACCTGCTGCACAAGCTGTAACACTAGAGAGGTTTGGACCCTTGAGACCATGATATATTGAGACAAAACCGCCCAACATATTGACAAGAGAAGATGGGATAAAGAATGGAGAGATTCTTCTAGGTCCTCTGGTTTCGCAAATCACTGAATTTTTTTCTATAGTTGCCAACCCTCCGATACCAGATGCAGAGGAGATACCAAAACGCTCTCTGTCTATATCGTCTGAGAGATTCGCATCCTCCATAGCCTCTGCTGCTGCTTTGATACCTAGCTGAATAAAACGGTCTGCTTTTTTGACCTCTTTAGGATCCATAACACTGCTAGGGTCAAAACCTACAATTTCACCTGCAATTTTAGCAGAATACTTTTCCGGATCGAAAAGTTCAATGGTTTTAATCCCGCACTGACCATCGATAATCGCCTGAAACGCACTCTCTTTATCTTGACCAAGACAATTAATCATCCCTACACCTGTTACTACTACCCTTTTCACTTGCTCTCCTGTGATTAAATTATAAAGTCGCCTCGCAAAACTCTGAAAAGTACTCTTTTGACAGAGTTTTGAGCGATTACTCTACTTCTATCTTCTCCAATAAAGGAGAAGTTATAGTATTTAGTTATTCTCTTCGATAAATTTGATCGCATCTGCTACAGTAGCGATGTTTTCAGCCTGCTCATCAGGAATCTCGATATCAAATTTCTCTTCAAGTGCCATCACCAACTCAACAACATCAAGGCTGTCTGCCCCAAGATCTTCTACGAACTTAGACTCCTCTTTTACCTCGTCCGGGCTAACATTTAGTTGCTCTACAACTACCTCTTTTACATCATCAAATAATGCCATTGATTTCTCCTTCATTAAGTTAAAAATACAGTTGATTATAACAAAAATATTATAAAAAGGTACCTTTTATTGGCTTAAAAGTGATTTTTTAACAAAAGGATCATGCAGAGTCTTGCCCTGAAGCATCAATAATCTCATATCTTCATAAGAGACAAACTTCTCTTTAGGCTCCTCATATGCTGCTAAACCATATCCCATAGGAGAGGATGCTGTGCGGGTATACCAAGCTCTGTTGGCATCTATCCATCGATGGGTATCAAGAGTTTGAGTAAAGATCAGTGATCCATCCAGCTCGCGGTTTTTCAGCCATAGCACAACGCAGCCTATATCATCAAAAAAATAGGTTATCCCATCTTTGGTGATGATCTGTGCGGCATACTCCATGTACTCTACATCCATATTGCACTCTGAGCACTGATACTCTTTTGGCTTAAAAGCGATAGGTTTCTGCTGGCTGTTTCCTTTGTAGACATACCTTGGACCATCTTGTTTTGCCAAGGAGACAAACAGGATCATAATCACGGCACCACCTATCACAACTGTTAAAAATGAGATCAAAAACTTTTTCACAACAATACTCCTGTTTTTAGATAGTAGATTGCAACATAACTAGTGCAAATCAGTACAAATAGTGTCAACAATAGTAACGAAATCCACTTAAGACGATCTGACTCTTGATGAAAGAGCAGCTTGACCATGGAGTAATCAATACCCAAAAATACTCCTAGCAGGAGCAGACTCCAGACTAGATACCCTATATAGTAGTAGGATGATTGCAACATACAGAATGGACACTTGTGTGTAGGTAGCTCATAAACATATGTTCCAAAAAAATAGACCACCGCATAATAGGCTACAAAGAGGAAGAGTATATTTGAGAGGATGATACCTAGAGGGTATTGGGAGACTGCAGTCAAGATGATCAGCAGATAGAGAAGATAAAAAAGCAGCAGCAGTTTAGATGTATCCAATCCCATAGGAATAGCATTGGCACCCCCTGTTTCTCCAAATATCACCGAACAGCATGTCACAGGCTGGCTTGTCTCTATAGATGTAAAGTAGAGAATATCCAGTCCAATCTCAACAGTCAGGAGTATAAAGATAGCGATAAAAAACCAAGATTTCTTCTTTGTAAAGGGATAATCTTTTGCACGAAGATCCAAACGGTTGATCGTCATCCAAAAACCGCTCAAAAATAGGATCATGATCTTGAGTAGAAGCAGAGGATTTCCATATTCGTTAGCTTGAATGATACCTGCACCGCACATAGCTCCAGGGACAAGATCAGATAGGATATCGATAGTGTATACAAAGTATGGAAGCAGAAAGATTTTGAGTGTCATCACAAAAAATATTATGGTCATGATGAGATAAGAGCGATTTTCCAAAGAGAACTGTTCCGAGGTAAAGTGGTCAAAATTCCATCTATAGAGGAGCCTTGGTGTTGCCAAAAAAGCTATCAATAGCAGGATATAGAGAATCCATTCACTCAATAGATAGACAATGACTTCATTGCTCATCAATATCTCATTCATCTGTCAGGCTCTACTATAACTCCATCTTCCATATGTACAACAGTACTAGGGAAAGGAAGATTATCAAAGAGAGGATCGTGTGTTGCAACGATAATGGTTTTTCCCTCCTTTTGCAGTCCGGAGAGTATCTCTATAAATTTTATAGAGTTGGCTCTATCGAGATTGGCAGTAGGCTCATCACAGATGATCAGCTTGGGGTTGGTCACTAGTGCCCTAGCGATAGCACAACGCTGCTTCTCCCCACCCGAAAGCTCTCTGATCGTTTGTGTCGCCTTATGGTCTATCGCAGCCGTAGACATACTCTCATGGGCTACTCTATCTATCGTATCCATCTTCAATCCTGAGTTGATCAGGGGGGCTATGACATTCTCCTCTACACTGAGCGACTCTAGTAGGTTGAAGTGCTGAAAGATAAATCCGATACGCTTGGCACGATATGCAGAGGCATGGAGATCAGGAAGTTTGCTGATAAGTTCACCATCTACGATCACCTTGCCGCTACTTGGCTTGTCTAGTGCTGCGATGATAGAGAGTAGTGTAGATTTTCCACTTCCGCTCACACCATTGAGAACCAAACACTCACCACTGTCAATCTCCAAACTGATGGATGTTAGTGCATCGAAAGCTTGATCGCTCCTCTCATTGAAGATCTTCGTGACATCCTCTATAGATATCAACACTTCTCTGCCTATCATAACATAGCCTCTTTTGGTGGAGTTACAGCGATCTTCCATACAGGTATCAATACAGCAGCAAAGAAGGGAACTGCATAAAATAGAAATATAGAACTCAAAACCCCAAATCTAACTGTAGGTATAAAGCTCACACTATTTGCCAGATTTTCACCTCCCAAAAATATCTCTCTCAGCAGAGGAGCATTTAGTGCAAAAACATATAGATAAGCCAGTACTACACCAAGTATAAATGCTGTCACCACAACGATCAGAGTTTCATAAAATTTTAATTTTAAAATATCTTTGATACTCCATCCGATAGCACGCAAGATACCTATCTCTTTTTTTTCGGCAGAGTAGACCATCGAGTATCGCTGATATAGGATCAACATAAAAGTCACTATCGTGATGAGATAGAGTATCAGAAAAAATCCGCCCTTATAGTTGTAGAGTGTACTGTAGGCTTTTTTGATATCTCTCTTGTCAACTACCCGCAGATCATAAAAAAGTAGATGTAGTTTAGTCAGGACAGTATCCCACTCTGCATCATTTGGTACATTGAAGGAGATATCTGTCACCTCATCTTCATCTATCCCAAAAATCTCTCTAGCAAGATCTATAGGCATAATGATCATATCATTTGAGATCAAGTTAGCTTCCAAAGGAAGAGTTTCATATATTCTTACCTTTTTGAACTTCCCGTCTGTTGTCTTGAAAGAGAAGTTTTCTCTATAGAAATTCTCCAGCATAAACTCTTTGACTCCCTCTCCTACAAGCATGCTATCGCTAGAGAAAAAATCCTTCAGATCAATCTTTTGCAATATCTGACTCAACGCCTTTTGACTCTGTTCATCAAAAAAGTCGATACCTATAATCAAAAAAGATTTATCATCTGGTGTAAAAAAGTATCGTCCATAAACTCGCGGTGTCAAAGCTGAGACTCCATTGATATCAGATACTCTATCTATCCACTCTAGCGGAGTCATCACTGATCTTCCTGCTTGAAGTCTACTCAGAGCAAAATCGGATTGATCTACAAGTGCTTGACGCGCACTCTCTTGTAGTGAAGAGGAGATGAAGAGTACAGAACTCAAGAGAAAGATAATCACCACAGAGATCAATACGGCACCGATATGTTTACCCCTCTGCTTGAAGAGCAAAAGTGTCAGAAAATAGAAGAAGGCATTACTGTTTTTCATAGATAAAGTCCATACGATCGATAGGAGTCATCTCTGGATAAGAGGGGTTGACCACTCTATCAAAGATCAAAAGTCTAGGTTCATAATAGGCAACACTCAATGAGGGAGAGCTGATCCGGCTCAAGGCAGAGACTGCTAGTAGCATCTCTTTGGATTTTGCTCTATCATAGCTGAGATAGTGACCCGATACCACCCCGACCATAAGTAACAAAAAGAGTATCAAGAGAGAAAATTGTTTAACCAAAGGAAGCCATCACCTACTCAACTCCCAAGCCATCTAGAGCCATCACCATAGCATCAGTGATATCATCAAACTTCACAATACCCTTGCCATTGTGATCTTCTACAAAAGATTTTGCAGATTTTTCACTCTTGAATGGGATCAGCTCTCTCCCCATAGGACCAAATACATCGGAGTCGTTCACATAATAAGCCTCTTTCGCAGGTATCTCCTCAAGGGTATAGTAGTCACTCACCATGATCTCACTAATGCTTTGGCGATCATATGGGAAATCTCCATCAAAAATATAATATTTCATCATATCTTTGACACCATCAAAGTAGTACTTCTTGCCATCGATAGTGATGCTCGCTGCCCATTTGGGATATTTGAAGACAAACATACCGCATACAGGACATTTTGCATCTGTTGGTACAACCATTTGGTTGCTCTGATGTTTCATACTGCCATTACTGAGATAGTAGGCGACTGCCTCTAGCTTTGTTTTGGAGAGAGAAGGGCAAGCTTTGGACTTTTTGATACTCTCCATAACTTGCTCTATCGTTCCTACCGGAGAGGGCAGCTTCTCCTCTGTGCAGAGTGTTTTAGTGATCTTTTCACCTTTCTGAGAAAGCTTGATGATCTTTGATCTGCTCACCTCACTAGCGAAGAGTACCCCACATAGTATAGATAAGCCAATGAGTACTTTTTTCATCTATTTTTGAGGTAGAGACCTACGGCCTGCTGCTGCTTTGGATTTAACTCTTTACAGAGTTTGCTCTCTGCCATAAATGCTTTAGCTTCAGCTGTGGTAGCAAACTTCTTATCTGTCTTTTGACACATTTTTCCATATATCATTTCACCTTTTTTAGTCATCATACCCTGTTTTTTAGCAACCATTGCAGAGTCTTTATCAAAATCACCCTCTGCTGCCTTATAGGCTCCTTGGTAATCTACCACTTTGCCACCATTCTCTTTGGCAAAAGCATCAGCATTGACTTTTGAGGCAAAAGCATACTTGCTTACCATTGTCATAGTACCTTTTTTGTCACTGCCAACAACATAAAATGCTTTGTTGGCATCGATAAATTTGAGACTCTTCACATCAACTACTTTGATGTTGGAGAGCTTTGAGCCCTTTTTTGTATCCTCTACAATACAGTGAATAGAGCAGTACTGCTTTACTTTTCCATCAACTGTTGCTGCATGATTGGTTTTGTAAAACATAGGGAGTGTCATACCACACTCAGGACAGAACATTTTTGCTTTCCCCTCTTGGAGGATAGTAGCTTTATCTGCTGGCACCATCTGGAACATCTTCATCATCTTTTTTGGTTTTTGAGTCTCGGCAACCTCTGCATTTGCATAACTGATCATAGCTCCTATAGCTAGCAGTGTAAGTAGAACTTTTTTCATATTTTTTCCTTATATAATCAAATTGAATTATAATTATAATCCAATACTATTAGGGCTACCCCTAAAACCTAAAACTTATAGCGTAAATTGGTATAAAAGTAACGACCTGGTTCGTTAAGTAGCATCACTTCATTACCGGGTGTTGCCAACAGTACCAAATCTTTATAGGTATTTGATACTGCATAGGTATCATCAAACAGATTATCTACTCCTACTGTAATATCAAAGCTATCTGCTATAGTTTTTGTAACTTTTAGATTTAGTATAGCGTAAGCATCTAACTCCTGCTCGCCATTTTCCCAATCAAAGTCACTCCAACTGCTAGCAGCGATCACCTCTGCTCTCATGTTGAGTGTATCATCATAATCATAGTTAACAGCTGCATTAAACTTCAATGGCGGTATATCAGCCATATTTGTCCCTACCTGTCCTGTGAGAGGCTGATCTTTCTCTCCTCTTTGGTATGCCAAACCATAATCAAAATAGATAGATTCGCTCATACTGTAGCTACCGCTTATCTCTATCCCATATAGTGTTGCATCGACATTCTCATAAGCATTCCAAGTTACAGGGGTCTCTTTGCCTTTAACCGTCATCTTCTTCACGCTGCTAGCGTTATAAGCGATATAGTCATTAAGCATACTATAGAATGCTCTAGCTTTCAGAGTGCCACTCTTATAGCTTACTTTTGTACCTATATCTATCTCATAATTGACTGTATTCTCCAGATCCGGTGTTCCTATGGGATTGCCCATACTGCCTATCCAGTATAGCTCTTTTGCATCTGGTACTCTTGAGGATTTGCCCGCCCCTACAAAGTACTGTATGCTTTCACTTGCCGTATAAGTCCCCTTGATGTAACCATTGAGTTCACTATAGTCATTCTCTTGTTGTTTGATATTTTGAGAAGTAACTGTCGTATCATCATACCTCAACCCAAGATCAACAATCAACTTATCGAGGTTGATCTTATCTTCTAGGAAGAGTGCCATATTTTTTGTGTCAACATCATATATACTATGAAATTTTGCTTCAGGAAGCGGATTTCCGTTTTTATAATACCCTCCATCCCAATTTCTCAAGCTATAGTCAAGACCTCCCGTAATAGTGTGATTGTTGATATCAAAACTATTTTTTATCTTGGCACCCTGCATTTTGGTATCTAGAGAGTGTGTCATCTCAAAGCCCAAAATGGCAGAGGCTTTTCGATACTTGGTAGACATAGGGTGATCTACTGTTGACTGGTATGCCTGCACCTCTAGCAGTTTGGAGTACTTGCCTAAATCTTTAGCAGTATACTCTGCATTGAAGATATCTGAGTCATCATAGATCGCATCCATCTTTGAGGAGGGATAGAGGACATCATCACTTCTGTTTCCTGTATAGCTAAGTTTCAACTCTTGATTGTCCGCAATCTCCCAAAATAGTTTTCCCATTACGGTCTTTTTGTCAAAGGCATCCATATCTTGATATTGTGGCTGATATTGTGCAGAGGCGGGAACCTTTCCTGTGGCTATCTCTCTATCTATCTGACCGACAAAATCATTGCCGTCACCATCTTTATACTGTCCGCCTTTTTCAGCTGAGCCGCTCAACAGTAGTCTCACTTTTCCTATACCGCCACTAACAGAGAAGGAGCCCTTTTGGTATCCCCAGCTTCCAAAGTTGAGATTTAAATCCCCATGCACCTCCTTTTCCGGTTTGATAGTATGGATACGGACATCTGCACTCAATACACCAAAATCCTCTACATTAAATGGACCCTCATTGATCTCAATATAGTCTATATTGTTGGAGAGTACATGTGAGACAGGAGGATCCATCCTGTTAGGACATGCTCCACATACTTTTGCACCATCAATTGTGACATTGATATTATCCTTCACCTGTCCCCTCACGATAATATCATTCGAAATCCCACTTCGGCGTATGAGAGATACACTTGGTGACTCCTTGTAGAGTGCATCCGCCACATCAGCTGACTGCAGATCCTCCCCATGGACATCTTTGATCACTTCGGTCTCCATCTGACCTTCCACTTCGATCGTACCCAAATCTGCCTCTACTGCAAAGAGAGCAGTAGCACAAACTATAGAGAAATAGAGTGTTTTTTTCATGGTTTACTTCCTTATCCTTGATTGTTTAATAGATAATGATGATAAATATTTGTTAATTTTGTGTTAACTATAGACTATCTGTTTTTTTAGGTAGTGATGGTGTGGAGAGTGGTTACTCTATAACCTGCTTCAAGTCCAACTTTACGGTGGTTCCTCTGTCTGGCTCTGATAAAATCACGATGGATATCCTGTTTTCATCACAATAGGCTTTGACCAGTGCCAATCCTATACCATCTCCATTTTGACACTCGTCAGCCTGATAGTATCGTTCAAAAATTCGTACAAGCTGATCCTCGTCCATCCCGATACCTTGATCCTCTATCAGTACTACTGTGCCCTCCGTAGAGATCCTAATGGGTGAACTCCTGTCACTATACTTCATCGCATTGTTGAGTAGATTGTCGATCATCTGTTCAAACCCTATCTTGTCAGTAAATATAGAGAGGTCTGATGCTAAAAATTCAAATGGATTTCGACCAAACCCTCTGAGTATATCTACACGCTCTTCGAGTAGACGATCCAGAGAAAAATACTCTTTATCAACTATATGGATCTCTTTATTGATAGTATAAACCAACTCATCATAGAGCCGTTTTAACCGCACGGATGATGCCTCTATACGATCAATTCGTCTTTGTGATTTTAAGTCTTGGTGTGTTTTTTTCAACATTTTAGCATTGGCATTGATAGTGGAGAGGGGGATGTTCAGTTCATGCAGTATCTCTCTGCTCAAATGTATAAACTTTGCATCCATCTCTCTCTTGGGTGCAAGCAGATCACTAGAGATGATATATCCCCACCCAAAAGCGATCAGCAGAATAGCACCAGAACCAATCAAAAAGTTTTTTTCATTAAATCCATTGCTGAAAAGAAACCAGTAGAGTGCACTGAGCAGGAGAAGTATACTAAAGAGATAGATAATAGTAGCATAGAGAATACTGCTTTTTCGTCTTATCCACTCAGAAAACATCTACGCCTCTCTGCTATCTAAAGCAAAGCGATATCCCACTCCACGGATGTTTTCGATAGCATCAGGGAAGAGTTTTTTGAGTTGGGCTATATAGACACGGATTGATCCATCGCTAGCCTCTTCGCTTGCTGCCCAAAGTCTGTTTTTGATCTCTTGGGATGAGACAGTCTCTCCACGAAAAGAGACAAATAGAATCAACAGAGATATCACCTTTTGGGGTAGATCAATCTGCTTATCCTCCAAGTAGAGTCTGCCTCTCTTGGTATCTAGCAGATAACCTCCGACCTCCAACAGTTCGCTCCGCACCAATCGTCTGAGCAGTGCCTCTATCCGCAACAGCAGCTCATCGAGGTCAACCGGTTTCTTCAAATAGTCATCGGCACCACTCATAAAACCTTCTCTCAGAGATACTTTGTCCTCACGCGAAGTGATAAAGATAGTGGGTGTACTATCTCCACTATCTCTCAGTTTTCTCAAGAGATCAAAGCCACTCTCATAAGGAAGATTGACATCAAATAGGTATAGATCAAAATTTTGCTCATAAGCCAAATCGAGTGCACTATAAGGGTCAAGTGCATAAGAGACTTGATACCCCTCTTCATCCAAAAAGTCTTGTAGAGTCTCATTGAAGAGCTTATCATCCTCTAAAACTAAAATTTTTGTAGCCATATTACATATACATTCCGCCATTGACCCTCAGTGTTTCACCAGTGATATAAGAGGAGTGATCTGAAAGTAAAAATGCCACCGCTTCTGCCACCTCTTTTGGTTCACCAAATCGTCTCATAGGTATCTTGGAGATAAAAGCCTCTTTGACCTCATCTTTGAGTACCTCTGTCATCTCTGTAGCGATAAATCCGGGAGTAATGGTATTGAACCGTATACCTCTCGGAGCAGACTCAATCGCAAAAGATTTTGTCATAGCTATGGTACCGCCTTTGCTCGCTGCATAGTTGGTCTGCCCAGCATTGCCTGTCTCTCCGACAATAGAGGCTATATTTACAACAGAGCCAAAACGCTTTTTGCTCATAACTTTTAGTGCCTCTCTGCACCCTATAAAGGTGGATTTGAGATTGGCTTCTATCACAGACATGAAGTCACCCTCTTTCATCCGAATAGCTAGCTTATCATTAGTGATACCTGCATTGTTGACAAGGTAACTCAGCTCACCATCTGCATCAATGATCTGTTTGATGGCAGAGATAAACTCTGCTTCACTGCTGACATCAAAACCGATGATCTCAGCACTACCGCCTTCAGACTCTATCACCTCTTTGACCCCGATAGCTTCAGCTTCACCACTGCGATAATTTATCCACACTTTGAGTCCCATCTGAGACAAACTTTTGGCGATTTGAGCACCAATCCCTCGACTGGCACCCGTGACCAATACATTTTTCCCTGTAAATTTCATACTACTCCCTAATATCTAAAATTGTATCTCTACTCTTCTTCACAAACAAAAAGTTTATCTTTTATCCTCTCGAACTCTTTGTAGTCCTCATCTGTGATCGTACCGGAGTAGATGATATGATTGAGCTCTTCCATCAGATGCATCTTGCTGAGTTCGTCACCGCATAGAGCATCATTGATCACTCCTAAATGCTCATCCAAATCATAATCTTCCTGCATAACCTGCGTCAAAAATGTGTATGCTTCCTTGGGATCACACTCAAAATTTTTTCGCATGATGCGACAAAAAAGCGGTGCCTCTCTCTCTACATCACGATTGTCCATTTTGACTATATGAGCCAGCAGGGTTGCAACAGATTTTTTAATCTTCTTCTCCATACCTCTTGACCTTTATGTTATAGATTTTATATTGTACCAAAACAATCGGGAAAACCAAAAAAGTTTCAGACTCTTTTAGACCAAAGGCTCATCCATCTCTTCGGGAATCTCAAGTCCCATTATCTTCAGTACAGTTGGTGCGACATTGTTTAACGCTTTGCCCTCGGCAACTCTGTCAACCCCGTCTGCTAGAATATAACACCAGACATCTCCCACTGTATGGTTGGTCAGGATATTTCCTTGGGCATCTTTCATCTCTTCACAATTCCCATGATCAGAGGTCAATATGATTGCGTAATCATCCTCTTTGGCTCTGCTGATGATCTTGCCCAATTGGCTATCTACTGCGTGTACTGCTTTTTTTGCTGCCTCAAAATTGCCGGTATGCCCAACCATGTCACCATTGGCAAAGTTGACAATGATAAAATCATACGCTTCATCCATAGCTTTGCGTACCGCCTCTCCTACTTCAGGAGCACTCATCTCTGGTTTCAAATCATAAGTTTTGACATCAGGACTAGGGATCAACACTCTACTCTCACCCTCTAGCGGTGCCTCTATGCCTCCATTGAGAAAGAAAGTTACATGAGCATACTTCTCAGTCTCTGCTGTATGCAGCTGTGAAAGTCCCGCTCTGCTGATCACCTCTGCCAAGGTATTTTTGGGTGCCTCTTTCAAGAAGAGTACAGGGTGAGGAAAGCTTGCATCATACTGCGTCATCGTCGCGATATTTAATGGGATGAACTCCCTCTCAAATTTACTAAACGATGACTCTCCTAGTGCTGTTGTGATCTGTCTCACTCTATCACTTCTGAAGTTTGCCATGATCACGACATCATCCTCTTGCAACCCGTCATACTGGGCAAATGCAATTGGTCGGATAAACTCATCTGTCTCTTCGTTGGCGTAACTCTCACCAACATAAGCATCAGGAGTCAGTGCCGTCTTTGGCTGGGCGTGAGCAATAGCACGATATCCCAACTCCACTCTATCCCAGCGATTGTCTCTATCCATAGTATAAAATCGTCCGCCTACCGTAGCTATCACGATATCCTCGTCACAAATCTCCTCTACCTGCTTGAGATAAGCCCTGCTCGAAGTGGGACTGACATCCCTACCATCTGTGATCATATGCAAAAAGACCTTTTTGCCTCTTCTCTTTGCCAACTTTGCCAACTCTGTGATGTGATCGATATGCGAATGCACACCGCCATCACTGAGTAGGCCTACTATATGAACTCGTTGACTTTTGGTTATGGTTTGATTGAGTGCTTCATTGTCCTCTATGGTGCCCTCCTCCAATGCCATAGTGATTTTGACTAGATCCTGATGCAGTACTCTGCCGCTTCCTATCGTCATATGTCCCACTTCAGAGTTCCCCATCTGACCCTCAGGCAGTCCAACACGCAAGCCTGAAGTAGCGATCAGTGCTTTGGGTGCCTCCTCAAGTAACATATCATAAGTAGGTTTATCTGCATCTTTAAATGCATTGCAGACACTATCTGGTTTGCATCCAATACCATCAGTAATAATCAAAAGTGTTTTTTGTATCGCCATCTCTTTTACAATCCTTAATTGAAATCATTGTAGAATACCACTTTAAAACTCATTTATTGAAAGTAGTCTTACTATGTTGTATGCATTATATCAGCTTTTTGATATCAATCTCTTTTCTTATATTACTGTGCGAGCCGGTATAGGCTTTATCATCTCTTTTGGTCTCACTCTCGCTCTCTATCCATACTATATCGCTTGGGCTATTGCCAAAAATGCCAACCAGCCAATCAGCAAATATGTACCTGCCCATGACAACAAACGACACACTCCTACCATGGGTGGAGCGATCTTTCTGCTAGCTATAGTGATAGCTATATTAATCACAACAGATTTGACAAATCCATATATCATCACTGGTCTTATAGTGATCATAGGGTACGGCTGGATAGGATTTAGAGATGATCTAGGCAAGGTTCTCTCCGGTAACAATCTGGAGGGGTTGACCCCAAAAGGCAAACTGATGCTTCAGCTAGTGATCGGGATGATTGTTGTAGGGATACTCTTTTTTGTTGGATTCCCGACGACATTTTATCTGCCTTTTTTGAAAACTCCTATCTTTGATATGGGCTATTTCGCTATCCCGTTTTGGCTACTGCTCTTCCTAGCTACTAGCAATGCAGTCAACCTCACAGATGGTCTAGATGGATTGGCGACAGTCCCATCTGTCATAGCACTGGGATCTCTAGGGTTGATCACTTATGTTACAGGGCATGCTATCTTGAGCGACTATCTACTCATAGCCAACATCAAGGGAGTCGGAGAGGTGACCATCTTAGCAGCTAGTTTTGCCGGCGGTCTACTGGGCTTTTTATGGTACAACTGCCACCCTGCTGAGATATTTATGGGTGATACGGGCAGTCTTGCTATCGGAGGGTTGCTTGCTTATCTAGCGATACTAGGCAAGAGCGAAGTGCTGCTTCTACTGATAGGGTTTATCTTTGTCATCGAAACTGTATCTGTTATACTGCAGGTAGTCAGTTTCAAAATGCGTGGCAAACGGATCTTTCTCATGGCACCTATCCACCACCATTTTGAACTCAAAAAGTGGGCAGAGAACAAGATCATAGTTCGCTTCTGGATGATAGCACTTATATCCAATGTCATAGCACTTGTCTCATTCAAGTTTAGATAGTTGGCTAGGAGACTCTATGATAAAGAGAGATTTGATCAAACCTACACTTTTTGGTTATGGTATTACGACAAAAGCTATCGCCCATACACTAGGCGGAGGGTGTACTTTTTTTGATGACAAGGCGGAGGCACCATACTTTGACGAGGAGGATAACCATATCCTTCCATCTCATCTGTTTGACCCAGAATCTAGCCAACTAGAGGTCACTACCCCAAGTCTAAAACCAGACCATCCCCTCATCAGAAGTGCCAAAAACCTGCTCAGCGAATATGACTATATCTTGGCATCCAAATACTCACCGCTAGAGAGTGCCGACCCCTTCACCATCTGGATCAGCGGAACCAACGGCAAGACTACTACAACGCAAATGTTGACTCATCTATTGGAAAAACGAGGAGCTCTCAGCGGTGGAAATATAGGTACACCGCTAGCAGCCCTCGATCCCAAAGCACCGATCTGGGTACTCGAATCCAGCTCTTATGCTCTACACTACACAGATAGAGCCTCACCGGATATCTATCTGCTTTTGCCTATCACGCCAGACCATCTTGATTGGCATGGAGATGCCCACTCCTATGAGAGAGACAAGCTTCGTCCACTGTTGACTATGAGAGAGGGGGAGTTGGCACTTCTGCCCATAGGTTTGAATCTACCAAAAACAGATGCTTTTGTAGTAGAGTATGATAGTATAGATTTTATCGCAGACTACTTTGATATAGATCCCAGGCAGATCAAATTTAAAGCAGCATTCCTAGAAGATGCGATGCTGGCACTAGCGATCACTAGAGTTCTCTTCGATGAGGTAGATTATGATCTCATCAACAGCTTCACACTGGATGCCAATCGCCAAGAGGAGTTCTATGACAAAGAGGGTCGCCTCTGGGTCAATGACACCAAAGCTACCAATGTAGATGCCGCCATCCAAGCACTAAAAGCATACCAAGAGCATCATATACACCTCATCGCAGGAGGTGATGACAAAGGTGTCGATCTATCACCATTTTTTGAGGCGATGCAGCAGTTTGATCTCACGCTCTACACTATAGGTGCCAACAGTGTGAGACAGCTGGCACTAGCCAAAGAGTACGATATCCAAGCTATCGACTGTAAAACCCTCGATCAAGCCGTCAAACAGATAGATCAAAATCTCCAAACAGGAGAAGTAGGACTACTATCCCCTGCCGCAGCTAGCTTTGATCAATTCAGATCTTACAAAGAGAGAGGCAGACTTTTTATGCAATTTGTTCTTGATTTAAGAAAGGATTAATACTAATCCGCTATAATTGCATCTCAATTATTGTGGCTCCATAGCTCAGTTGGTAGAGCAAAGGATTGAAAATCCTTGTGTCGGCGGTTCGATTCCGTCTGGCGCCACCA
>JAYEOM010000110.1:0-1826 GCA_034722955.1 Campylobacterota bacterium | reverse complement strand
CTTCCCAACATTAAAGAGCTCTTCTCCATCGTAGATAGAGACAGGGGCGATCCAGCTATAGATCCTACTTTTCAAAATACGGCTACCGGTTATCACTACTGGTCCTCTACAGATGGAGTCTCTGCTGCAGGTACGGCTTGGGCTGTGAGGTTCTTCTATGGTCGTGATGCTATGAGAGCAAAAGGAAATAGCCAGTCCTTTCTCCCTGTTCGTTGCGTGAGAGGCGGGAGATAGTTTAGTTTCCTGTGTAAAGCTTAATGTGCGGTTCGACAAGATCTCTAAAAATTGCTTCTCCTATCACGGCATTGCCCTCTCTGTTGGGGTGACCATCATGTTTGAAAAAATACTTTTTTTTATCATCGGCGGTATTCATATAGTCAAGGATATCCAATACTTCAATCGAATTTTGATGACAAAATGAAGCAATTAGTTTTCCGGTATTGATACTGTTAGACCACTTTTCAACTATTCCCCCCTGTATACTATCTCTAGGGTAAAAAATAACAATTGAGAATTTTATACTGTTCTTCTTGGCAAGTTTATCAAATTGATCGATTAATATATAAGATTTTGCAATTACCTCACTGCTACTGGCGATCTGATATCTCAATCTAGGAACATAAACACTTAGTGCAACTATTCTAAAAATCACAGAGTTATAGAAGATTCCAAATCTATCTTTCAGCTGCTCTTTGATCTCTTCTGATATCTCTGCAGAGTTACGATAATTACCATCTTCATCTATATATGTGACAGCATTGGGGATTATGTCATTGGCAATAAAAAATCCCAATATAACTTGGTCAGGTTCTACTCTCTCGATATACTCTTTTGCTACAATCAACTCCTGTACAGTGTTGTAGCCACTAACAGAGTAATTATATACTGATAATTTTGTTTTTCCGCTCTTCTCCATAATGGCGGAGATTGTATCTTCCTCTTCGACACCTACACCCCAGAACATTGAATCTCCTACTAAAAGCAGACGATACTCGTCATCTCGTTTCTCCTCTATCTCCTTCGTGCGAAAACCTAGTGAGTTGGTTTTGCTCTTATATCTAAACTCCTCTGTAGTAAATATTTTTTCGGAATTAGGAGATAGCTGAAAGCCAAATTTTTTACTATAGTTGTCACTTGTTGGATCGATAAGAACTTGAGAGTTCAGTAGTCGATTATACGCAAGGTTCAAAAATTTTTTATCATCAGCAAAATTGGGAAATATGATATGTGCCGAAATTTCTAAAATAACCACAATAATAAGCAGAAAAAAAAAGAGACCACTTATCTTTAGGATAGTATTCATAATAACTCCATTTTATGTAATGTCAATTATTTTATATCACTTTCACTAAAACTAAGATGATAAATTTAAATGAATTTATGCAAATTGCTACAGATATCAAGATAACTACTCTTAACTATAAATTGGGTATCATGAATCCAATCAAAACATCAATTCTAGGAGAATCATCAAACATGTCATTTTTAAATTGGCTGAGGGTAGTGCAGTTGCTCCTTTCATCTGCACCGCCGGTTTGACTATGACAAGTGAAAAGTTTCATCGGCTTTTTGGAGCTCCTCCTAGAGAAAGTGAGGGCACACTCATACAAGCGATCACCGCATTGACAACTCTATCTTATACAAAGAGGAGCATCCAGACTTTGAGGACAAAGGCAACTGGAGAGAAGAGTTTGAACTCGATTAGAAAATAGGAGACTAAGTGACACCTCTAGTATCGATCCTGATACCGCTCTACAATGCACAGGAGTATATAGCGGAAACTATAGAAAATTGCCTTGCACAGAGTTATCCAAATATAGAGATCA
>JAYEOM010000109.1:6885-9531 GCA_034722955.1 Campylobacterota bacterium | reverse complement strand
CATGACAAAGGGGACTTTATGGTTGATGATCATAAAGTTTTTGAGGTTGGTGGAGCATCAAAAAGCGATGAGCAGCTAGAGGGAAACTCCTTGGGATATGTGGCTGCTGATGATATTGAGATAGGCTCTAACAACAAGATACCTCTTTGGCTATTCGGATTTTTGTATTAGGCTACCCTTTGCTAAATACTCTCCGTCAAAAAGTGAGGCAAGAAGCTAATCTCAACATCTCTAAACTCTTTTTTGCCAATCTGATTGAAGTTTAATACATAACCTTTTGCAGGTTTGTAGTTTTCCAAAAAGTAGTAGTATGATTTTGAGATTTTAATAGAGGTTAGATTGGATTTGATCTCTACTGGGATAGTATCATCTATGATGAAGTCAACCTCTGCACCATTTTTTGTCCTGTAGTACTTGATATCTCTCTCCACTAACTCTCTAAAGACAAAGTTTTCCAACATAGCACCTTTGTCAACCCTATCCTCTAGGGGTGAAAAGTTTTTGATGATGACATTTCTAAGCCCCATATCAAAGAAAAATATCTCAGGATTCTTGACTATCTCTAGCTGTTTGTTGGTAAAGAATGGGCTGATAGTCTTGGTCAAAAATGCTTTTTCAAATATACTCAAGTACTCCTTTAGTTGTACGGTATTGACCACTACAAGCTTGGAGAGTTCACTATAGACTATGACACTGCTTATCTGTAGTGATAGAGCTTTGAGTAGCTTGTACATCTTTGTCTCATCTGCTATCCTAGCTATCTCCTTGATGTCTCGAAGCAGATAGATACTCAAAAGATTTTTCAAAACCTCCTCTTTCTCTTCACGGCTTTGGCTCAATATGACCCTAGGGTAGCCACCATAGGTTATATATTCATTGAGGTGGCTATAGATTTTTTGTGAGATAGGTGTAGAGATACTGTTGGTGATAGTGGTATATAGCTTATGTAGATTTTCATCTTTTACACGCAAAAACTCACCAAAAGAGAATGAATATAGATTGAAAACAAATATGCGTCCTGCTAAGTACTTGACAGCATTGATAGAGAGCTCCATCGCAGAAGATCCAGATATAAATATCTTTTTATCAGTTGTATCATATATATATTTGAGATGCTTACCACCCATCTTGGCGTACTGAAACTCATCAATGAAGATATGCTCATAAGGCTCGATATAGAGTGCTACAAAGCTCTTGATGTCCTCCTCAAAAAGAGTCTTTAGCTCTATATCCTCAAAGGTCAAAAAGATTGGATTGGAGACCTTGGCATAAATCTCTCTTAGTAGTGTAGTTTTACCCACCTGCCGTGGTCCAAAGATAGCAATAATCTCTGGACTCTCCAAGTATCCCTCTATTTTTGACTCTAAATCTCTTTTATAATACATTTTAACCACACTATTTTAAATTTATATTATATTATAGCGTGGTTATATTAAAATAATATGGATTATTTATATTGAAAGTTGTATTTGATGAGGTGTGAACTCTGAAGATGGGGTGAAACAAGATCAAAAGAACAGTTTCTGTCCAAAATATAGGTATAATATATGAAAAATGGATTTTAAAAATGAAACAGCTAATACTACTCTTTTCTCATAAGCTCACCCTAGCCCAAGAGATGGATGCTAGAGAACATTATGGTATAGATGAGTTTACTACTCTACCCAAAGAGTTACAGAGACTATGGTCAAATGTCCCACCCGATATAGAATTATTGGATAAATATCTATCACCTATCAAAGCTTTTGTAGATGAGGTAGGCTCTAGTGGTGACAGTGTGTTGGTACAGGGGGATTTTGGGGCTACCTGTGAGATGGTAGGGTGGGCTAAGTCTATGGGGATGGTGGCTCTGTATGCCACTACAAAACGAAATACAGTAGAGAAATCTATAGACGGCAAGATAGTGAAAACTTCGGTTTTTGAGCATGTGAGATTTCGGGAGTTTAGGTAGATATTACCGCACCAGCTAAACATACCAATTTTTAATGCAGTGATTTCGTTCATAATCAAGGCATATTTCTGAAGGACTCGCCTTAGCGAATTCAAAAAAATATAACGCAGAGTATGGGCGAAAGCACTGCACCCTCAGGGAAGAGCGAGAGGAGGCAACCTGTAAGCAAAAAAATCTTTGAATTAGCCAGCTAGTCCTACAGCTTTTTTTACTCACATCTTGCCTCCTCTCGCTCTTTTAAAAGTAGGTATGTTTAGCTGGTGCGGTAATATGATATAATAGTATCATATTAAACACCAATAAAGGTACTAAAATGCAAACAATACTAGCCAACTATACAGCAAGCATCACAGAACTCAAAAAATCACCCACAAAACTCCTAGAGGAGGTAGGCAATGAGCCTATCGCTATACTCAACCACAACAGCCCTAGTGCCTATCTCGTGCCTAGTGCTTATTTTGAAAAGCTTATGGATATGGTAGATGACTACCATTTGGCACAGGAGGTTGAGGAGAGGTTGGATTATAAAGAAGATGAGCTTATTGAGGTTGATATAGATGAGCTTGTATAGACTCAAATTTACTAAACAATCAAACAAAGAGTGGAATAAACTTGATTATTCAATAAAATTACAACTACAAAAGAAACTCAAAAAAAGACTTCATAATCCAAAAATACTAAGTGACAAGCTAAGT
>JAYEOM010000109.1:0-6785 GCA_034722955.1 Campylobacterota bacterium | reverse complement strand
TAGACTCAAATTTACTAAACAATCAAACAAAGAGTGGAATAAACTTGATTATTCAATAAAATTACAACTACAAAAGAAACTCAAAAAAAGACTTCATAATCCAAAAATACTAAGTGACAAGCTAAGTATCACCATACCACTCAATGATGACACACTCTCCATAGGTATCAAAAATGTAGTAGCCTTGGAGCAGTATAGAGATGGTCTCATCTCTCTAGGGAAGATGGCAGAGTTTTTGTCTATATCTAAAACAGAGGCGATGAGTCTACTGGGCCGTCTAGGGATTGATTGGCTAGAGTATGATAGAGATGAGCTTGAAGAGCAGGTATCATCAGCACAGAGATATGCCAAGTTATAGTCTCAGACGCTACGCCATAGATGAAAAAAAGGGAAGAATTTTTGCTAAAAAGCAGGGTATAGAGATTATAGGAAGATATAGCATTAAATAGGTTTTAAAACCTATATTTATAATAGATTTATATGTTTTAGTATATAATTTTGGAACTATAGAGGAGTTTTGATGCTAGAGCTTATTTACCAATACCAAAGAGGCTACTTCAAGAAGATCAAAAACTACTCCTACAAGAGATATATGCATGGGGAGTTTAGATTTAAAAATAGGCTTACAGGACTCTTGGGTGCTAGAGGTGTAGGTAAAACGATATTTTTACTCCAATATCTTGATAGTTTAGAGCTAGATGAGAAGAAGAAGCTATATTTGAGCGTGGATAACCTAGAGATAGAGTCACTTTTTGAGGTGGCACAATATTTTGAACAGATAGGTGGTGAGCTACTCGTCATAGATGAGATACACAAATATCCAGATTTTGAAAAAGAGTTGAAAAAGATATATGACATACTAGAACTCAAAGTCATTTTTAGTGGTAGTTCTGCCCTCAAACTTGACCACTCCAAAGCAGACCTCAGTAGAAGGGCTGTGATATACCATGTCAAAGGCTTATCATTTAGAGAATTTTTGGAGTTTAAGAGTTCAAGTAGCTTTGAAAGTTACTCACCAGAAGATATCTTAGAGAAGCACATAGAGATAGCATCCAAGATCACAGAGCAGATCAAACCTTTTGAGTATTTTGATGAGTATATACGATATGGGTATTACCCTTTTTATTTTGAAAATGAAGAGGAGTATCTGCTCAAATTGTCACAAACCATCAACACCGTGATAGAGGTAGATATACCCTCTATCTTCCCCATAGAGTATAAAAATATCATCAACCTCAAAAAGTTAGTAAAGCTCATCTGCTCCTCTACGCCGTTTAAGGTAAATCTACAAGAGTTGATGAGAAAAATGCAACTAGATGACTACAAATCTCTATATAGACTTATAGACTATTTGGATAGAGCCAAAATCATAAGAGCCATCAAAGCAAAAGCAAAGGGAGATGCTCTCTTCTCCAAACCAGACAAACTCTATCTCAACAATACAAATCTACTCTTTGCTTACTGTACAGATAGTGAAATAGGAACGATGAGAGAGATATTTTTTGCTAACTCATTTGATGAGCTGGTGACAAGCAAACAGGGAGATTTTTTAGTAGATGACAAATATCTATTTGAGATAGGTGGCAAAAACAAGTCATTTAAACAGATCAAAGATATAGAGAACTCATTTGTAGTAGCAGACGGCATAGAGGTGGGATATGAGAACAAGATACCGTTGTGGTTGTTTGGGTTTTTGTATTGATTGGGGTTAGGGATGGTGATGTATTGAAGTTTGATAGTAGTATAGAAATAAAAAAGCCAAATAGAGGAGAGTTGTTATGCCAACCCTAACCAAAACAAACGCCCTTTTCCGCCTCATGGAGTACTTCCTAACCCAAAATGAGATAAGCTCTTATGATGAGCAGATATTGGATGAGTTTGGGTGTGACCAAAAGACGCTAGAGAGATACCTCAAAGAGATAGAGTCTATGTATGCACATATCACCGTCATCAAACAATCCAAAAAAAAGGTTTGGAGGCTTGAGGGGGTGTCTGATATCTTTGAGGAGTTTGTCAAAAACTCTGATGATATATCGCAGCTCTTTTTGATGGCACAGGAGTTTGACCCTGAGATATTTGGAGAGATGGAGAGGGCTACACTCTCTAGGCTTGCCAGAGATGATGAGGAGATATTTCTCTTCAGAAACTCCATCATGGAGGAGCTACAAAGTAGCAGAGAGAAAAAGATATTCAAAAATCTAAAGCTTGCTATCAAAAACCATGAGTATAGGACAATAGTGTGTGGTCATGATAAGCAAGCAACCTACAAAAACATCAAATGCCTTAAGCTTGTCTTTATGGACAATAATTGGTATTTGGCATTTGTAGATGATGAGCATCGTTTTAGATTGAGGAGATTGAGCTTCATAGAGGAGGTGGGGTACTCCAACAGGAACGCTTACCAAAAAAGCTCTATATCTAAATATTTGAAATTTTTGCCAATCCTGCAAAACTCTATGACACTCTACGGTACAGAGACCAAAGTAGCCACCATCAAAGCAAACAAAAACATAGCCAAATATTTTGAGTCAGATATGAAACGCTTTTTGCCGTCTCAAAAATTCCAAGAGAATTTAAATGATGGTAGTGTCCTGTTTACTGTGGAGTATACTCAGGAGCTAGAGATACTACCATTTATCCAAAAGTGGCTACCTGACCTCATCATCCTAGAGCCAAAAGAGCTTAGAGATGCTTATATGCAAAAACTTACCGCTACGCTAAAAAATCACTCCAATTAGACATAAATTGTCCTTTTTTTCTCCTACAATTCTACTATCAAATCTTGAAAGGAGACTTTATGATACCGATTCCTGCATGTGTCTATATAGTTGTAGCTGTCGCTACTGCTGTTGCTGGCAAGGAACTCCTATCGCAAGATAAGGAGTAAGCCCACTGTGCCTCTCTGAGGTCAATCCACAGGAAAAACCAAGGAGAGATAATGAAAAAGAGAGATTTTCACAAGCTAGCCATCATCCGTGGCGAGGCTAGAGGATATACGACTACAATGCCATCAAAAAAAGTATATAGTCGTAAAATAAAGCATATAAACAGAAGGGTTCAATAATGAGAAAACTTTTTAATAGATATCTTGTACTTACAATATTTGTCGGTTTGACTATAGTGGGTGTGGGTATCCGTTTTGTAGCGGGTGCTAGTAGTTGGCTATGGGATTTGTGGGGTGTGGTAGATGTCTCACTGGCTGTCTCTTTGGGGGTGATGGCGTTTTTGGCATATAGGGAGTTGATCCGTTCAGAAGATGAGGTCAGGATATACTTTTTGGTAGATAAGAACAAAATAGATACGCAGCTGAGTATCCTCCGAAAAGATTTCACGAGAGGTGAACTCATGGGTATACTCGGGATGATACAGAGAGATCCCAAGCAGAGATATATCATCAAAGAGCTCTCAAGCAAGCAGATATTGACCGAAATCCACGCCATACAAAAGGGGAAAGAGTTGGCATTTATATTGAGAGTAGAGAGTGGTGAGCTAGAGCAGTTCAATCTATGAAAATACTCCTCACCTATGATATATCCGACAGCAAAAAACGCAACAAGATAGCCAATCTACTAGAAGCGTATGGGGTGAGAGTCAACTACTCTGTCTTTGAGCTCGATATAGCCAAGAGAAGCTTGGATGGGTTGTTGTCAAAGGTTGAGAAGCTGAGCTCCAAAGAGGACTCTATCAGGGTGTATAGATTTAGTAAAGAGACCATAGAGTACTCCTATGAACTCAAAAAAAGAGCCCAACCATTTGTCAAAGAGAGTGGATATGTTGAGTAGGAGATTTGACGAACTCTTTACGAGAGTGCATCTACTGGATGTGTTGGAGCTATACAAAACAGATAGAGAGTATGAACAGACAAAAGAGCTGATAGTCACCAAAAGATTTATAGAGAGTCTATCAGATGGGTTTATCCCCGATCCTCTCCAAGGATTTGAGATACCCAAAAACAATGGAGAGATGCGACAGCTAGCCAAAGCTTCACTCACTAGTAAGATAGTACAAAAGATCATCGCTGATGCGTTGGCTGATTCTGTCAAGTTCAATGATAAGAGCTACGCCTTTCGCAAAGGCAAAGGCACGCTCAAGGCGATACATCGTACGAGTGACTTCCTCAAAAGATATACTCATATAGCCAAAGCAGATATAGATGATTTCTTTGATAGCATCAATCAAGAGAAACTCATAATCATACTCAAGCGTATCATAGTAGATCCCAAGATCACAGCATTGATCGCTCTCTTTCTCAAAAATGGAATGATGAAACACCATAGCTGGGTAGATAGAGCTAGAGGAGTCTACCAAGGAGATAGTCTCTCTCCCGTGCTTTCAAATATCTATCTGCATAGTTTTGATCTATTGCTGGAGAAAAAGGGGATAGACTTTGTCCGTTTTGCTGACGATATGGTTTTCTTCGCTAGGGATGAAAAGCAGTCACACAAATACCTCTCCATAGCCTCCTCTATACTAAGTTCTCTTGATTTGAAATTTGGAGATGACAAGAGTTATCTATCTAGCAGGTCTAAAGGGTTTGAGTTTTTGGGGCTATACTTTAGAGGCAAGTCTATCACTATGAACAATGATAGATTGATGAAAAAACTCTCCACCATATCACAAAAGACCAAAAAGAGAAATCTAGAGCAGAGTATAGAGTTTGTCAACCAATATACAGATGGTATACGCAGATACTACGCCAAAGTACTCACAAAGATGGATCAGCTCACAATGATAGAGGAGCATATAGACAGTATACTCATACAGAAGATAATAGAAGCAAAAAAATCTAAAACCATCAACAAAAAATCCAAATTTGTTCAGCTCCTATCTGACCTCAAAGAGCTAGAGTATCACACGAGAGAACATAGAGAACAGCATGCACATGCACTCGTAGCGAGAGCCTACGAAGCTATAGCACTAGCCAATCCCCTAGAGTCTGCTGCCAAAACCATAGCCAAGAAAAAATCAAACTACCTCCAAGAGCAGATAAAAAGCTCTGAGATACTGCTCAACGGTTTTGGTCTATATGTCAGTATGAGCAGAGGCAAAGTAGTAGTCAAAGAGTATGGCAAGGTGATAAAAAGCATGCCTATCCATTGGGTTACTCGTATAGTGGTGATGACCAAGGGAGCATCTATCTCCACTGCTCTTATACTAGAGTGCAGTAGACGCAAGATAGATATAGACTTCATAGAGAAGCAAACTCCCTATGCTCAGATACTCTATCACAACACCATAGCACATAACCTCCACCAAAAACAGCTAGAGTTTATAGATACCAAAGAGGGCTTATCTATAGCCAAGTCCATCATCCGTGCCAAGATGAAAAACCAACTCAACCTCATCAAATACTATGCTAGATACAGAAAAGATAGTCAAGAGTTTACAAAGCTAGAACAGCATATAGCCACAATAGAAAATATCTACCAAAAGACAAAAAGCATCAAAAAGGTATCTAGCTTGATGGGACTAGAGGGAAGTGCATCGGTAGCTTATTGGGGTGCTTTTGGTCTGCTCATAGGTGAAGAGTCATTCAAGAGATCTACTCAAAATGCTCCAGATGCTATCAACCAATCTCTCAACTATGGTTATGCCTTTTTGTACCATCGCATGCAGTCTGCACTACACAAAACAGGGGTCAATATATACTACTCTTTTCTTCACTCCACCCAAGCGAACAAACCGACGCTAGTCTATGATATGATAGAGCCATTTCGCCAACCTACTGTAGATAGAGAGATCATCTCCGTCCTCAACAGAGGTACCAAACTAAACTCATCCAAAGGTAGACTCACCCCAAAAAGTGTCAAAGTCATCACCCAAAACATACAGGAGCGACTAGCCACACCCACAAAATGGAGAAAAGGAAAATACAGGATAGTAACTATCATAGATGAGCAAGCACTAGAGCTGTCACATGTCATACAAGGTATCAAAGCCAGATTTCAAGGATTTGTCGCAAGATATTAGCCAAAACAGTTTACAAACTTTTTAGCTAAGGTACAATTAAGCAAAAAAGCCTCTTTTGCCCAGATATGCGGGGCTTAATGTTTTTTGGGTATTTTCAAAAAAGTTTGCAAATCAACTATATTCTCAATCTGTTCAAAGAGTTTGCAAACATTTAGTTTGAGCTAAGTTTGGGATGCCCAAAAATAGGGCATCCTAGAGTAGCCTAAAATCAAAAAGTTTGTAAACTCTATTTTCTCACCACTACTCAAAGGGGTTTGCGAACTTTTTTTCAGAGATGGATGAAGATATAGCGTCATTTGAGACGACTTTAAGTCCACATTCAGCCAAATATGCGTATCATTTTTATCTAGTTTGCAAACTTTTTTGCAAAGTCCCTTAACATCACACTGTTAAGTATATGGATAGTTTCACCAAAAACAGCAGATGCCCAGTGCATCAGCTATCAAAGCACTACTGACCCGATTTAGGGGATTGAAACATTTTTTGTAATCCCTGATATGACACATATAGATGACATCAAAGCACTACTGACCCGATTTAGGGGATTGAAACCTTAGATATTCCCTTTGTGATAATTTCATTACTTCCGTATCAAAGCACTACTGACCCGATTTAGGGGATTGAAACAGCAATTGCTGGAATATAAGTCGCTGCGGCGTGTGTAAATCAAAGCACTACTGACCCGATTTAGGGGATTGAAACTTTTATAGAAATTCTCTCAATCTTATTAACATATCTATATCAAAGCACTACTGACCCGATTTAGGGGATTGAAACGAATTTGATTTGACTTCGGTTTTGACACCTCTGTCTAT
>JAYEOM010000108.1:0-1848 GCA_034722955.1 Campylobacterota bacterium | reverse complement strand
GTTTATGAGACAACTCAATATGAACTACGCCATCTACTTCAATAAAAAATGCAGAAGATCAGGACACCTGTGGCAAGGACGGTTCAAGTCTTGGTATGTCACAGATGAAGCTTATCTCTATACTCTAATGCTCTATATAGAACAAAATCCTCTTAAAGCTAAGATGGTAAAAGATATGAAAGAGAACCCTTACAGTTCATACAATTACTTCTTGGCTTCAGAAATACCTGAGTGTTTACAACAATCATGGATAGCACAAAAATATGGAAGTGACAGTGAAGCCATTACAGACATGCTCAATAGCCCTATAGAGATGAGCCAACTATCAGAGATGAAAAAAGCAGCCTCCCTTGTAGAAGCTCCAAATATAGAGAAAAAGCCAAACGAAAAGAAACTTAAGCAAATGTTTAAAAAAGTAAAAGAGTTAAAAGAGAGAAATAGTATAATAATACAAGCTTACAAAGGGGGATACTCTCAGCAGATGATTGCTAAGGTATTGGAGATAACACAACAAGCTGTGTTTGCTATGATAAAGAGGAGCAGGAAGTGAGTTGTAGTTGTTACCGTAATTTTCGTAATTTGTGGTTTTGGTTGTGTGTGCCTATGGGTTACACCTCGGGAGAGGTGGAACCAGGTAATACACTACTTGATAGAAGCCTTATACATTGTGACTGCATTGTTTGACTCTTTGAGCAGCTTTATATTGAGAGCTTCCGCTTTTTTGAGAGATGCGCCTGAAGTGTCGCCACCCTCTATAATGGGCTGATACTCAACCATGATACCCTTGATAGCACCCAACTGATCTTTGATCTTTGCATCTTTTGCTTTTGCCGTGAGGTCTACGAGTGTAGTTTCGAAGAGTTTCAATGTCTTCTTGGCGTTTGCTTTGTTTGCATCTGCATCGATACCATTTGCTGCCAAAAGGAGCTCTTTTGTCATCTTTTGAGTCAACATGCGCTGTCTCCCCGCAACATTTATCGTTTGAGCCATCTCAGGGTCGAGCTTTGAACCACTTGCTTTGGCATACATCTGCACTGCAGCATTCATATTTTTGAGTAGAGGAATATTCTGCTTGCTGATCGCTTCGAGATCACCCTTTTCGATGCTTGCCTTAAATGGCCCCCATAGATCCTTGACTTTGTTGAGCTGTCCAACTATCTCCGAATTTGTTGTCTTTGGGAGATCAAGGCTCTCATCACCATTTATGAGACCGTTGAGTGTCTTGTCAAACAGTGCGACTGTTTTGGCCAGATTGGCTTTGTTGGCATCTGCATCGATACCCTTGGCTACAAAAAGTGCCTCTTTACTCATCTTTTGAGTCAGCATTCTCTGCTTGCCGGCAAGGTTGATAACATTACCACTCTGTTGTTTTCCTTGATCTTGTGCACTTGGTGCATCTGCTTTCGCTGCTTCTGCATGTACTCCCAATGTCAAACAGGCACTCAGTGCCACTACCGATAAAACTCTTTTCATATTGAGCCTCTCCTTTTAGCTAAAATTGAGCCATATCATAACGGATAAAAAGAGAGAAATTCTTAACATTGATCAAGTTAATATAACTAATAACTAAAGTAAAACTAAAGAACTAAATAACTAAAGCTAAAGCTAGAACTAAAGGGGTCAACTAGGCTAAAGGAGTCTATCATTAAAACTAGCAAGAGCCAAGATCCTAAAGTATTGGGAATAACACAACAAGCTGTGTTTGCTGCGAGAGGAGTAGAAGATGAGTTGTAGTTGTTAGTCGAGTAGCCCCAAAGAATCACACTTCAAGGCTCTCACAGAACCGTGCTTGATAGTCTCCCATCACACGGCTCCTATTGCTAAAATCATTGATATTTAAGTTGCCAA
>JAYEOM010000107.1:0-9608 GCA_034722955.1 Campylobacterota bacterium | reverse complement strand
ATATCTGAAGGACTAGCCATAGCTAATTCGAAGATATTTCTGTGCAAAGATGAGGCAAAATCACTTCACCCTACGGGCGATAAGATAAAGGCACATCTGCTTCGTTAGATTTTTTTGTACCCCAAGGGCATTTCCTACGGGCAATTAGCTATGGCTAGTCCTACAAAAATCTGCCTTGCACATGCACCTTTCTCTTATCGTTAAACTGTGCAATTAGATGTGGGTTGGTACTTAACGAGTGTCCTGCTACGGCTATAGTCAGTGCAGATGATTCGCCACTAGAGGGTGGTGAGTTTACCTATGTTAGGCTATCCCAAGGAGATAAACACCCAAATAGCTTTATGAGGTTTTTCATAGACAAGGCAATCGTTTGTAGGACTAGCCTTAGCTAATTCAAAAACGATTAACGCAGTATATGGGAAACCTCATAAAGCCCGTAGGGAAGCCACATAGAGAGCAATCTTCACAAAATATAATTCTTGAATTAGCTTTGGCTAGTCCTACGAATTATATTTTGCAAATCTTGCCCTCTCTGTGGCTTCTATTTTGTGTGTTTATCTCCTTGGTGTAGCCTTAAGCCAGAGAAGTGCATAGAGTGCGTGGATAGTACCGTGCCAAAGTGTGCAGATGTATGCCCAACAGAAGATTGTATCGTATGGGATATGCCATATACTGCTGAGTATGATGAGTACTACCTCACAGGTCAAGATGAGGGACGCTACAAGATACGAGTCCACAAGAAAAAAGGCATCTTCTCCCCAGCCAACCAACCCCGACCATTTAGAGAAAGTATCTCCATAGAACAAAGAGAGAGTTTGGAAGCGGTGGTTATCTAGGTATCGTAGGTGAGACCTAGCCGAGGTCAGAGGTTGACTGTTTCATTCAGCTACGCTTCACAAAACACTCAACTTCAGACCCCTACCATTCATTATAATGCTATAGATTGGTAGGGTGGGAGCATCCCACCATCTGTAGCAAATGGTGGGATACTCCCACCCTACAACTCCTATTATTTTTTATTTTCCTCATTTTTTCCTTGGGTTAGCCTTAATGGAACAGATTATGCACAACAATCCTCAATATTTCAACAAAGGAGAAACAGTGAGTTGTTCAAACGGAGGGTCTAGTAACTTTGATCCCAATAACCCAGAAGCCGCAGCGATACAAGAGAAGATAAACAGTCACCCATGTTATAGTGAAGGGGCACACCAGCACTACGCGAGAATCCATGTCGCAGTAGCACCAGCGTGTAACATTCAGTGTAACTACTGTAACCGTAAGTATGACTGCTCCAATGAGAGTCGTCCAGGAGTTACTAGTGGGAAGCTCTCACCTGAAGAAGCAGTCAAAAAGGTACTCTTCGTCGGTGGTGATATACAGCAACTCTCTGTGGTGGGTATAGCAGGGCCAGGAGATGCTTTAGCCAACCCAAAAGCTACATTCAAAACATTTAAAATGCTACAAGCCAAAGCACCAGACCTCAAACTTTGTCTCTCTACAAATGGTCTCAGACTCCCTGAGTTTATAGACCAGATAGAGAAGTACAATGTAGACCATGTCACTGTCACTATCAATACAGTCGATACCACAGGTGAGATAGGTTCAAAAATCTACCCTTGGATCAACTGGGGTCATAAAAAGATATTTGGTAAAGAGGCAGCCAAGATACTCCTCGAAAAACAGTTAGAGGGTATCAAGATGCTTACAGATAGAGGTATCTTAGTCAAGGCAAACTCTGTTCTCATCCCTGGTATCAACGACAAAGATTTACCAAATGTAGCCAAAAAACTCAAAGAGATGAATGTATTTTTGCACAACATTATGCCACTTCTTAGCTCTCCTGAGTTTGGGACGAAGTTTGGACTCGATGGTGTACCAAGTGCTACAGACCAAGAGCAGATGGCAGCCCAAGAGGCCTGTGGTATGGATATGAAGCTTATGCAACACTGCCGTCAATGTAGGGCTGATGCGGTAGGTCTCATAGGTGAAGATAGAGGTGATGAGTTTACCAAAGAGGCGTTTGCTACGATGGAGTTCACACAACTAGAAGATATATACGATATAGATGCAAGAGCCAAAAAACATGAGATGATAGAGACCTGGAGAGGTGCATTGGACAAAGCAAACGAACGCATCAAGATAGAGCAAGCCACTAAAGAGCAGCTCAGCTCCACAGGTGAGACCAAGCTCGTAGCAGTCACCACAGCAGGTGAGGGTATGATCAATATGCACTTTGGTTCTGCGAGTGAGTTTTTGGTCTATGAGGCTGGAGACAAGGCTATCAAGTTTTTGATGCACCGTAAGATCGAGAGCTCCTACTGTAGTGGACCAGAGAATTGTGATGGCAACAACCCTATAGAGGAGATCAAAGTGACACTCGGTGACTGTGACCTACTCTTGACAGAGAAGATCGGTGATTGTCCTATGAGTGAGCTAGAGGAGATTAGCCTTATCGCAGATGAGAGCTATGCCCATCAAGCTATAGAAAAATCTGTCTTTGATGCTGTACAGAAGTATTTTTATCAAGAGAAAGAGCTAGAGCAAGAGGCGTAAATCCGTGCAGGGTCGGTTCACCGACCAAACAACATGCAAACAAAAACCATGCAAAGCAATTGGACAAATGGTCGATAAATCGACCCTACAACTTTGTACAATTCACAAGTTCGTAGGTAGACAAGATAAACAAAGGGAAGCAAATGGCACTAATCAACGATACAACTTTGCGAGATGGAGAGCAGGCTCCCTATGTGGCGTTTAATACCCAAGAGAAGCTCACTATCGCTAGACTACTCTATGAGTCAGGGGCTGATGAGCTAGAGGTGGGTATCCCTGCGATGGGTCACAAAGAGCAGAGCGATCTCAAAGAGATACTCTCCCTTGGTCTACCTATCCCTATCATGAGTTGGAACAGAGCGACGATGTCAGACCTAGAGGCTTCATTGGCTTGTGGTGTGAAGTCGGTGGATTTGTCTATTCCTGTATCGGATATATTGATAGGTGTGAAGTTTGGTGGTGATAGAGAGAGGTTGCTACGAAATATAGAAGAGGTGGTCAAGACTGCCAAACAAGAGGGGCTTTTCGTCTGTATCGGTGGAGAGGATGCGAGTAGAGCTGAGCATACATTTTTGTCATCTCTCTTGGAGTTGGGGCATGACTTGGGTGCTGATAGGTTTCGATATTGTGATACTGTTGGTATCTTGACACCAAGCCAGACTTACGAAAATGTCTCGGCATTGACCAATTTGCAACTGCTAGATATAGAGATGCATACGCACAATGACTTCGGTATGGCAACAGCCAATGCTATAGCAGGTATAGAAGCAGGGGCTGTGAGTGCTAATACTACTGTGATAGGGCTAGGAGAGCGAGCGGGCAATGCCTCGTTTGAGCAGGTACTTATGAGCCTCACTCATCAGTTTGGTGAGCGTCGTGATATTGATGCGAGTAGACTCAAAGAGCTTGTGCAGAGTGTGAGCTACGCAGCCCAAAAACCCATAGCCTCCAACCGTCCTATCGTAGGTGAGCATATATTTTCCCATGAGTCAGGTATCCATGTCAATGGTCTGATCAAGTCTGATGAGGCGTATGAGGCATTTGCACCCGAAGAGGTGGGTTTGATACGGCAGTTTCCTATAGGCAAACACTCAGGAAGCTCTACACTCTTGCACCACCTCGAAGCGAGTGGCATCCATGCAAGTCGTAGAGAGGTCAATCGCCTCCTACCAAAGGTGAGAGCCTTGGTGACACAACGCAAAAGAGTCATCTCACCTAAAGAGCTAGAGGAGATGTATCGATGTTCTTAGGGTGGGCTAGAGTATCTTACGAGAGTGATTTGGAGCGTTTCGCACAGAGAGTACTCTGCGACAAACACCTCACCCTAGAGACATACAAATCCTTCCCGAACCTCACATTTGTAGCCTACGAGGGTGATGAGATACGAGCCTATATCTCTGCATATATCCATGAGAAGAGACTGCTCATCAACAACTTTCACTATGAAGAGGGGGTAGATGATAGCATCAAGGAGCGGTTGATAACTCTACTCTTGCAAAATGTAGATGCCACGCAGCACTCGTTGATAGTTTTGGCTCATATCTGTGAAGAGAGGATTTTTGAAAAGTTTGGATTTAAATCTTATGGGAAGTTTTCACAAGCACTCTATAGTGGGGACGCAGTGGCTTTCAACTTCTCTACGGCGATGGCGAAGCGGATCTCTGGAGAGAACTTTTTGTCTACGATGAAGATGATGGACAAAAAAGCCCATAGAGAAGATCGTGCAGAGTATCTCTCTACACTGATGAAACAATCCTCTCTCGTACTCTCCACACCCAATGGCTACCAGCACTCATCTGTGCTAAACAAAGGACTTGTCAAGCTCTCACCATGGGTGATGGAAGATGCAGCCTATACAGATGCAGAGCAACTGCTCAGAGGGGTGATATACCATAGAGGACTCAAGAAGATATTGGCTTTTGTCCCCAGCGATGTCAAAGAGATCACCGATCTCTATCGTGCCTATAACTTCACCCTCACAAACAACATGCTTTTGATGTACAAACATCATAAACCAGATATAAATCTAGAGATGATTTATGCATATTAAACCCAAAAAATAAAGGAAAAAAGATGGCACTTACAGATGAACAAAAAGAGATTAAAAAGCAGTTTGCAAAGTACAAGAGAAAAGTGACAGAGATCGCTGGTGAGATTCATGATATAGTCGAGGATACTATCTGGACAGATTATGTACGCTTGCCAGAGCTGAGCCAAAAGGTAGCAGTGGCGATGGATGAACTCAATGCATTCAAAGCCCAGCATGACTTTCTAAAATAGTATTTTGAGATGGAAGCTGTAGATGCTAGACAGATCTGTCTCTGTGGAGAGAAAAGTGTCCTAGAGGCGAGAGAGATCTTCGCCGAGACAACTCTCCCCTACAAAAAAGCCAAAAAGCTTGTCACAGGCTGCAGCAAGAGCTGTTGCAGGAGACCGCTTATGGCACTTTTCAAGATGGTAGAGTTTGGTGATGTCGATTATGAAGAGATTGATTTTTTGATCGATCAATTTGAGAGCAAATTTGTAGGTGATTAGGATGAAAAGAGAAGATGAAGAGTTAGAAGATTTGATGCGTTGGATCAAAAAGAGTGGTCTACAGAGCCGTGTCCCTAGCGACAGAGAGGCGTTGTTACAGTTAGGGTCGCTTGATTTGAGCAAAAAGAAGATCCGAGAGTTGCCTGAATCCATAGGTGTACTCACAGAGTTAGCTGTACTCAAGCTATCCAACAACAGGCTCAGTTCCCTCCCCAAAAGCATAGGCAGGCTTAGCAAACTTCGCAACCTCCAATGTGAAAACAATCTACTTAGAAAACTCCCCAATGAGATAGGAGAGCTGGAGTCTCTACTGATATGTAATCTCAACGGCAACAACCTTACAGCACTGCCTGATAGCTTCTATGATATGAGAAAATTGACGAGGTTGACTATCGCAGCCAATAGGATAGACTCCCTCTCTGAGAGGCTCTCCAAACTCAACAAACTCCTCTACCTCTCACTCGATAGCAACTACCTCGATGAGCTTCCTGATGCTTTCGCAGATATGAGTGCCCTCTACTATCTCGATCTCTCCTACAACAATCTTACCGACTTACCTGAGAGTATCGCAGATATAGAGGAGCTAGAGACTCTTTTGCTAGAGGGTAACTCTATAGATTCGTTACCATCACTAGAGTCACATGATATGTTGATTCGTCTTAATCTTAACGATAATGATTTAAAAGAGTTAGATTTTGATGTCTCTAAACTTGAAGATTTGCAAATACTTACTCTTGATAATAATGAATTAGAGTATCTTCCAGATAGCATCTGTGAGTTAGAAAACCTCAAAAGCCTAAGCCTCCTCTCCAACAAACTCAAAGAACTTCCCACCTGCATAGGTGAGCTTGGCAACCTAGAGGAGTTGGATATAGAAGATAACGATATATCAGCACTCCCAGAGTCATTTGAAAAGCTTACAAAGCTTAAAAACCTCTCTCTAGTAGATAATAACGACCTAGAGAGACCTGATTTGGAGAGTTTGGAGTATTGTGATGTGTGAGTGTATCTCAAATAACAAAATCACTCACCAAAGTTAATACCAAGATGCAGAGCGGTCTTAAACTCATCCGTATCTCGTGTCACCTGTTTTCTTAGATGTGCCATCTCTTCTAATGGAGTAGCTTTGAGTCTATTCTGGACAATGGAGACGGTATTGCCATACTCTTCGTTTTTAATCAACTCAGCAGCAAAAGCACCAAATTTTGTAGCCAATATTCTATCTAGTGCTGAAGGAGTGCCTCCTCTTTGTGTATGCCCTGGGATAGTAACACGGGTATCAAATCCTAGTCTTTGATTGATTTGCTCCGCCAACCTGTAAGATGCAGTGTGATACTTCATCTCCAATCTATGCTTTTCAAACTCTCGTTTTTTCATTTGAGCCTCTTTGGTAGTTTTTGCCCCCTCTGCAATAGCTATAATAGAGAAGTTTTTACCATGTTTTTGTCGATCTTGTAGTGCCTTATAGATACTATCTAGCGAATAAGGAACTTCAGGAATCAATACAATATCAGCACCACCTGCGAGTCCTGCATAGAGCGTGAGCCAGCCAGCTTTGTTTCCCATCAATTCAATAATCATCACCCTGTCATGGGAAGATGCAGTTGTATGAATCTTATCAATCACATCTGTGGCTATATCAACAGCTGAGTGGAAGCCAAAAGTGAACTCAGTGCCATAAATATCATTATCAATCGTCTTGGGAAGAGCGACAACATTCAAGCCCTCTTCTCTTAATAGATTGGCATTTTTATGCGTTCCATTCCCACCTAGCGTTACTAGGCAGTCTAATTTCATTCTACTATAATTTTCAACCATATTGGCAACTTTGTCGATACCATCGTCATCTATGGTTCTCATATCTCGATAAGGAGTTCGTTTTGATCCTAGCATTGTGCCGCCAAGTGTTAAGATTCCAGAAAAATCAGATGGTATCATCTCATAGTAGTCACCATCAATCAAGCCTCTATAGCCATTACGAATACCGACAAATTCACAATCAAACAAGGCATACGAAGACTTTGCAAGTCCACGAATTGCAGCATTGAGCCCTGGACAATCACCACCACTAGTTAATATACCGATGCGTTTTTTCATTTTTTCCCTTTGTGTTCTCAAATAATAAGTATTTTATCACTTATTTAAAATTAAATTTATCAAGTTGATATTATACTATTTTTTTGTATTTTTCTGAAATTAAAGAGTTGAAATTTGAGGCTATAGGATAGAATTATAATGATAGATACTAATAATCAACAGGCATTACTTTTTTCTCTTACACTAATGTATAGTAAATTATTATGACCCTCCATGCCATTATCATAGGTAACAGAGCCAAAGAGCCTCTTCATTATGTCAGTAGTGTCAAGGATATGAGTAGTTGTAGAGATATTCATTCGTTTGTATTGACTAGTAAAAATTACGCTATAATAGTCTTCTAGAACTTCAACAAAGGATTGAAAAGATGACAGTAACCACCAATCAACAAGAATTACTTTTTTCTCCTACACTTATATCCAATATCATAAATACATTCAAAAATAGAGTGATTGACATAAGAGATAGAACTATTTTTTCCACGCTTCATAAAATGGTTAGCGTCGCTTTAGAAGAGAGTCTCACAATGAAAAAATATTTTTTAACTGCTAGAGTAGAGTTTGGTATCGAAGAGATGCAAGCTATTGATTATGATAAACTATATGACCATTTAGAGGAGACTGAAGAGAATCTATGGGTGTTACATAAGCAGTTTGAGCAGAGTACCAATGCCTATGAAATGCAACTTTTTGATTTGGTCGATTGTACGCTTGATAATTTTGCGGTTATCAATAATGTTCTTGGCTATTTCGAGAGTCAGATCATCCAAAAGAGTCGAGCATCTGCTTGATGGAGATAGAGCAGACTACGAAATATAAACGAGAACTCAAAAAGGTTCTCAAATCTCCTATCATCAATCAAGAAAAGATAGATACTGTTATTGATACTTTCATCAACAATCCTACAGCGAGTGCTTTGGATGCCAAAAAAATAAGAGGGTGTTCAAACTATAGCAACCTCCACCAAATCAGAGTCAATTCTGACTATAGAATTCTTTTTGAGTTGATGGATGATTATATCATTTTACGGCATATCGGAAAACATAATGATGTGGAGAAAAAGACTAAGGATTGTTGAGGTTTTTTGGATCTATTCTATTGAATCACTTAAAGTCAATTTGACATATATACAGATTATTTAAATTAGTTAGAGTACACTCCTAATGTCAATAGTATAGCTATTACAGGACCTTATGGTTCAGGGAAAAGTAGTTTTTTAGAATCATTTAAAAAGAAAAATGCTGAATGGAGCTATTTGCCTATCTCTTTGGCAACTTTTAAAAATCAAGAAGAAGAGACAGAAGATATTGAACAAGAAAATCCCAATACAAGCAGTAATCCTACAGAAGATAAGAGTAAATTTGAACTGCATCAAGATATAGAACGGAGTATTTTACAACAGTTTTTTTATCGTGAGAGAGATGATGATGTTCAATATTCAAGATTTAAAAAAATACACAATATCAAAAAGAAACTCTCAATATATTGCAAATATTGATCTATTTGATAAGCTATTATATGGTGCGAATAAGTATGATTTAGAGTTGTTGATTGTACAAATTCCTTATTTAGATGATTGTGATAGTTGTCGTCAATATTTATCTGAATTTTCAGGAGATTTGGACAAAATTATAGAAACAAGTCCTAGAGCACTATATATTGAAAACAATAGACTTAATAATAAGTTACTACAAGAATTAAAGACAAAAGGTTGTATCAGTTCTTTTAGTGAGGAAGATTCACTATTACATTAAAATAAATTGAAAGTTAATAGAAAGAGGGTGTAGATAATAATTTCAGGGGAACTTTCTTCTCCTCTGCCCTGTTTTAGAATGAACCATAATTCTCCCATTCCAAGGAAAAGAAAAAAATATGCAAGACTTGAACCCGATGACCCTCCACTCCATCATCATAGGCAAAAAAGCCAAAGAGCCTCTCCACTATGTCAATAGTGTCAAAGCAGTAGAAGGGCGAGGATTGGAGGGGGATAGGTACTTCTATGGTGAAGGGACATTCAACAAATCACAACTCTCTCAATCAGTTAGAGAGATCAGTATCCTAGCCTACGAGACCCTTGAGGAGTGTAATAGCCGTCTTGGCAGAGAGCTAGAGTTCCTCGATCTGCGTCGCAATCTTATCATCAGAGATTTTGATATAACAAAACTAGAGAAGAAGATATTTACCATAGGATCAGCCAAATTCAAAATCATCCGAACCTGCCCACCATGTCGCTAGTACCGCTCACACTAAGTACACCCAAGTTTAATGAAGTGAGTTTGCCTTAGATTTGTACTGAAATATCTGAAGGACTAGCCATAGCTAATTCGAAGATATTTCTGTGCAAAGATGAGGCAAAATCACTTCACCCTACGGGCGATAAGATAAAGGCACATCTGCTTCGTTAGATTTTTTTGTACCCCAAGG
>JAYEOM010000106.1:0-1864 GCA_034722955.1 Campylobacterota bacterium | reverse complement strand
CTGTCGCTCAAAAACTACTATCTCAAGATACTCACACCCAATGCCCCACAACACAAGCTACTCCAGGATGCCCTCATAGCTACCCTATCACACAAAGTTTATCTCTCCAAAAAGTCAAAAGAGATCACCACAAAAAAAGAGTTCAAGATACTCCTAGAGAGCGTAAAGTACGATATACTCTTTGATGATGAGAAGTCCAAATATATAGAGCTAGTCATAGCCAAGGGGTATGAGCGGTATCTCAGTAGCCGATCATACAAGGATAAAACTGCCAAAATATCCAAAAAGAGAGATAAGTATGTCAAGAAGTTCGCCAACGATTCTACGCTACATGTAGCCTCCAGAGGTCTGATGCTAGGCATCTCCAAGGGCAAGTTCGTACTCAAAAAGTATGGCAAAGTTCAAGATAGATACCCTATCAGCAGAGTCAAGAGGATCATCCTAGAGGGGAAAGGATTCTCTATGAGCAGTGATGTCATAAAGAGATGTGCTGATGAGTCTATCACCATAGACTTCATAGATAGAGATATGATGCCATACGCATCTCTAGTCACCTACAGAGCATCTACTGTGCAGATCATACACAACCAAGCTCTGCTGCTAAATACCCCAACCCATCTCAGGCTAGCTGTCGAGTTCATCAGAGGCAAAGCCAAAAATCAACTCAACTATATCAAATACCTCAACAAATATCATAAATTTTTAGATAAAAATATAGACTCTATGGAGACCAATATCTCCAAGATCAAATTTATCAAAAGCATCAATGAGCTTATGGGGCATGAGGGGAGTATATCTGTGGCTTATTGGGATAGTCTCAAGATGGTGATAGAGGTACCGTTCGACAGGAGAGTGACTTTTGGAGCCAAAGATATAGTCAACTCATCCTTCAACTACGCCTATGCTATACTGTATGGCAAGATACAGCACTCTTTGGTGCATGCAGGACTTAGTCTGAGTATCTCATATCTGCATACACTTGATGAGAAGAAACCAACACTCACCTATGACATGATAGAGGAGTTTAGAACTTTTGTGGTAGATAGAACCATCATCAGTATGCTAAACAAAAACGAACCCATCAAGCTGGACTCCAAGGGACTGCTAACTCTAAAAAGCAGAAAACTCATCTCTAAAAATATCAAAGAGAAGCTAGGCTCATACACTATGTACAAAAAAGAGTCTAGAAAGGTAGAAAATATCATACAGTCCCAAGCCTATAGATTGGCCAAAGTAGTCAATGGGGAAGAGAAAAAATATAGAGCCTTCATAGGAAAGTACTGATGAACTATCTGATCACTTATGATATCTCCGATGACAAGAGCAGAACCAAACTCTCCGATCTGCTAGACGGGTACGGATCAAGAGCCAACTACTCCGTCTATGAGTGCCAACTCAACAAAACCAAGCTCAGAGAGCTACTCTATCAGATAGAGTCAGCTAGTCTCATGGATCCCAAATATGACTCTATTCGATTTTATCATATCTGCCAAAACTGTCTATCTAAAAGCTTTGAGATAGGCAGGCGACCTGAGCCTTTTGAGCCTAGAGAGATGTTCGTGTAGGAGCTCAAATGATTTGCGAACTTTTTTATGGTGGTTTTAGCCCAAATAGCTTATAATGACTCCTCCAAGGTTGGTAAACCTATATCTCTTCAATTTCATCAAAGTAGGTTTGCGAACTTTTAGTTTGCTTTAAGTCTCAAGCTCCCATATATAGGGGTATTTAAAACTTAAAATATACTAAAAGTTAGAGAATCTCCACTCTGAGCAAAATCAGAGATAGGTTTGCGAACTTTTGAAAAGATCCAGAGTCCATATATCGGGCGTTCTTTAACATCACACCCTCCAAACTATGGAGTTGA
>JAYEOM010000105.1:0-1899 GCA_034722955.1 Campylobacterota bacterium | reverse complement strand
CTGCCAAGCCCTGATCGATAAATCCAAGGAGCTCTTTTTTGGTTTTTTCATTCCACTCTGTGTAATCTTCTTCCTGCTCACCACTCATTTCATTGGTTTTTTGATTGCAGGTATTCGCCTCTTTGAGTATGATAGGGGTCTGGTGATGAAACCAAACTTTTAATCATATTTATCTCTTCCATTTACTATAGACTCTAGCCACCCAAAGAGTATGCGTATGCTCATAGTGACTCCTTTGTCTGATTGAAGTAATTTGATTTGATTTTAGCTGAATGTTTGTTTGAGTTTGGTGAGAGGGTGTTTTTGGTGTGTGTTTAGTGACTTAATTATTTGTTACTTCTTTGCCCATGAATGTAAAAGTGCATATTCACCACCTGACCCTAAGACTTTAAGACTTTGGATTTTTTAATTCTTTCACATCCATCCCCATTATCAAAGCTATTCAGCTCTCCTGCAACTCTAAAAATAATAGAGAGAAAATCCAAATCATTTGAGGATATGGCTGATGAATGATGTCCTCTACTCCACCACTACACTTCCGATAAGATAAGCGTAGCCTAACAACCCATTTTTAATAACCTTTCTTCATTCCCTCTTGCATATATTCACGCAGTAGATTGTTGATAAGTGTTTGATATGCTATCTTTTTTTCACTTGCTTGTTTTTTCAAAAAAAGTAACACATCATTATCTAGTCTCATTGTTGTAGGGACTTTGCTAGGTTTATAAAATCGACCTCGAACTCCAGCAGAGAAGTCATACTCATCTAGCATATCATAATCATCAAACTTTGCTCTCTCCTCAACACTTTTCATAACTTATTTTCTCCTTTGTGTTTGCTTTTCTAGCTGATATTATCCGTATGATCTCTTCTCCCTCATCACTAAAAAACATATTGGCTACAACCAAGATTTGATATTTTTTTATAGAACCAACTGTTATCCATCTCTCTTCAAAATAGTTAAAGCGATGGTCAAGCTTTGAGATTTGTAGAGGATCATTGAAAACTTCTTGTGCCTCTTCAAATGATATAGCGTATTTCTCTTGGTTTATTATATTTTTCTTTTCATCCCATTCAAACTTCATAGACTATTGTATCATATCGTATTTACATTGTCAATATGTATTGAAAGCACTCTTTTTCTTTGTAGGTAAATCCAACGAAAATTAAAACAAACCTTAATCAACCAAATACAGGCTACAAATAACTCAAAAAATGAATACAAAATCATCCATAGAAGAGGTACAGGAGTTATAGCTAAAATACTATAATAGTAAGTTATTAAACTCTAAATTATTGGCATAGCTATAGTATCTATATATGATACAACTTGTTAGCTAATTAGTTTGTATGGATTACTGTATCGTCACTGTTCAAATAAATCAGAGACAAGCTCGTCACTATGTATAGCACTTCTTTTTATCTCTGCCATAGTTGTTTTGCCACCTACTGATACTTTTTGATCTTTATACTCATTGAGAAAGAGTTGATATAGGTTGATAGTGAAACTTCTCAGTATAACCATACTAAAAGGATCCTTGTATGCTATATGGTCATCCTCTTTAGTAAGCACATCTAAATGATAATGGCTCTGTCAACATCAAGGGTAGAAAAACCAAAAAAGTACTATAATTGATTATAAGCCAAGCATCCAATAAGGAGGCAAAGATTATGAAAAATAGAGCTTTTGAAAGACTTCTAAAACAATTAGAAACCCTCACCCCTTCCCAAAAAGAGATAGCAACATCAAAACTCCATCAAACTAGTACACTAATAGGAGAGCTCGTCATAGAGGAGGTAAAGCAAGTAAAAGAGGAGTCTCTACTGAACAGATAGCAGTATTAGTAGCAAGAGATAGAAGTGGACATACAATGGATGCTATACTGTTTAAAAGCAATA
>JAYEOM010000104.1:25203-33380 GCA_034722955.1 Campylobacterota bacterium | reverse complement strand
GATAAGGGGTCAGGTGATGCTAATGCTATTATAATCTAAACTACGCTACAATCCACACAAAGGAGTAGCCGATGCCAAGAAAACCACACATAGAGATAGCAGGTTATTGCCATATCATCAATAGAGGTGTAGAACAAAGAGTTGTTTTTAATGAGGCAGAAGATTACAAATATTTTGAAGAGTTGATGTGTTTTTATGCTCAAAGTTTGGCTATCACTATCCATAAGTACTGCTTTACACCTAACTCTATCCAGAGGACTATTTAGAGGACGGCATTAGCATCACCTGACACCTATAGCTTTGAGGGTTGGAAAAGTGGAAGGCAAAAAGGGAAACGAGTGGAAGAATAAAGTGAAATTTGCAATTCTTGAACTTTACGATATTGAGAATCTCATGACTATGAAAAAAGAGCTTAATGAGTTTATGGGAATGGACTTTTGAGTTGTGTAGATACTTATGGCTTAGGCTACACTCAAAATATGTATCTAGCAGCGTTTATTTCTCATATCATATTCATCATGGTCGCAGATACATTGCAAAACAGCTACATTGCTGTCCATAGAGATTAAAATTCGATATTGTGTATTGGGGATGCGTATAGAGTGACGATTTTTATCATGTCTGCATTGAATCTTTTTAAATTGCAGTTGATGATTTGATCTATCAGTTTTGAAAAGTTCGATTGCTGATTCGATACTCTCACTAGTCAAGATATGTCGTTTTGTAATCCGTTTGAAAGTTCTCTCATAATCTTTTGATTTTTCTATAAGCATTAGGAGACTTTGGCATATTTTTGCTGTATAGTTTTGACTTCGAGGGTAGAGATACGATCTAAGTGTTCAACCAAGACTAGATGCAGTTTGTCTACCACTTCATATAGATCATCAAACAGACCCTCTTGATTTTTGAGTTCTTGTAGCTGTTTTTTATAGAGTTTGATGATATCTATAGAGTCGTAGACATTGTCATAAAAGGCTTCCAACTCACTATCTGAATAGTGTAGTTTTTCACTTGTATCCAGATAAGAGCTAGAGAGTTCTATCTCATTGGTGAGGGCTTTGTATGTACTGATGATAGTAGTCATAAGCTTACGATAGATACTTTCATTTTGGCTTTTGTATGCATCCACTGCGATAGTAAAAAAGTCCAAATAGGAGTGGTTGATAATAGCTGACATATTTTCTCCTCACATAATTGATTTATTATAGCATAATTACTTTGATATTGCAGCTCTTGAACCCCTAGGATTGCTAACCATTCAAACTCATGAAGATATGAAAAACCAAAGCAATTATTGGATTTTTTGTTTAACTTAATGCCATTCACGGCAGGGGTGTGGAGCCTGGTTTTAATGATAGACACCTAGCATTTACTTTGGTAGGAGAGCAATTCCATCGGATTACTTTCTAATTCAATAAATTCTTGATTTGGCATTTTTATACTACCTTCCTCTATACTCTGATTTACGAGCTGTAAAACTTCCATGCCACCCTCCATTCTCGAAATCACTTTTTTAGCCTCTATATTTAATTCTTTATATTGGTATTCAGTTTCATTGTGCTCTTTTGTCTTCTGCTTATTCTACGGGTCAGGCGTTGAATATACACCATTTCCTTTCAAAATCTTACAAACCAAAAATCGAGAAACCCCAATAAACTTAGCAATATTCGTTTGGGTATACCCATCTTTTAGTGCTGTTATTATGGCATTATCTCTCTTGTTTCTCAAAATACTCTTTGAGTGTTTTCTGATAGGTAAAGTGGTCAGGTGAATGCGATCGTACGATTGCGTTCACCTCTTTTTTTCCTTTTTTTAGGGGTTTTTCGACAGCTTAGGGTGGGAGTATCCCATTTTGAGAATGGAAAATATATGTACTATAAGAAAATTATAACTTTACCATGGCTCTCTCAACACTAAGGGTAGAAAAACTAAAAAAGCTATGGCGTTTAGTGATACCAAACCTACCTTTGTGCAACCATCACCATAATAACCACTCCAAGATATTGACCACTTCAACTCTTTTATCATCTACGAACTCCGTATGAGTCTCATCCACACTCAAGAGCAACAACTCTACACTTGCTGAGTGAGCCAATTCATCAGATGCTTTTAGCAAAGAGCGTAACTCTCTTTTTTTTGTTTTTTCATCGACAAGTGTTTGGCTTACTTGCACTAAGTGAGTGATATCTTTATACTCTTTGATGAGGAAGTCTACTTCATAGCCCTGTGAAGTCTTGAAGTAATATATCTCGCTATACCTTCTCTTGAGCTCAAGATAGATGATGTTTTCAAGCATATCTCCCGTACGCTTGCCAACTTCAAATGATACCCGTTTGGATAGTCCAGTATCTATGGAGTAGATTTTTTTTGGATTGACAAACTGTTTCTGCAAAGACCAATCAAAAAGAGGCACACTGTGTATCATATAGGTATTTTCTAAGTACTCCATATATCTACTAGCAAGATCATGCGAAACACCCAATCTATTCTTGATCTTTGTGATGGAGATGAGATTGGAGATAGACGAGAGGAGGAGTATAGATAACTGCTCCAATATTCTAAAATTTTCCAACTTATAGCGAGCGACTATATCTCTCAGAAGTATGGAGTCAAAGTAGCTCTTGAGTTCTGCCTCTTTGAGTACTCTATCATCTGTCAACACAACCTTGGGGAAACCGCCATAAAGCATAAACTCTTCAAAGTGACGCTCTACTTCTATATGCTTGCCGATCAACTCATATGGTTTCTCTATGATGATTTGTTTGAAAGCCAAATACTCTTTGAAACTCAATGGTAACACTTGTATATCCAAGTAGCGACCACTCAAAGAGCTCCCTATTTCTTTGCTTAAGAGTTTGGAGTTGGATCCTGTAGCAAATAGATGTGCCGTCCGCAACTCATACTCTTTGAGTAGCCACTTTTCAAAACCATCAATGTTTTGCACTTCATCCAAAAATATATATGGTTTGTTTTTGGGGTTGACATAGTAGATGTATGTCTTTTTGATCTCTTCTAGTAGCTCTAGGGAGAGATTTGAAGCAAAACGGGGGTCTTCTAGGTTGACAAACAAGATATCTTCTCTGGGTATGCCACTTTTGCTGAGCTCTTCAATATAGTTGAGTAAAATAGTTGACTTACCACTTCGTCTGACACCTTTGAGAAAGATAATCTCATCCGTACTTGCCTTGTGTGCAACTTCATCTTCATATTTGCTACGAACAAAACTCTCTCTAAATGGCTTAGACCAATAGTTCCAATCCTCCAAAACAGCTAGTATCTCTCTTTTCTCCACAATAAGCCCTTTGTTTGATATATCAGATGATTATATCATAAAATTGTCGGATGTATTGGATGATTATGGCTATTATCATCTTTGACTCCATCAGCTTGGTCTTGTTTTACTCACTCCAATAGAGCATATAATAGCAGGAGTTGTGATACGATCAAAAAACACTCAAAGAGCATTTTAAGAAACAAGATAGAGATAATGCCATAATAACAGCACTAAAAGATGGATATACCCAAGCGAAGATTGCTAAGTTTATTGGGGTTTCTCGATCTTTGATTTGTAAGATTTTGAAAGGAAATGGTGTATATTCAACGCCTCCTTAGTTGATAGTTGTATCTATATACGCCGATACGATATATAGAGTACAACCCCATTGAAGCTATACAACAATTTGAAAATATACAAATCAAACGAAATGAATCCATCAACCTTTAATGTATACAGAGCCTTACAAATCCTAAATAGTTACCATGCTCTACACCAGCACGATAGTAACAAAAACAATCGCCATATATAGTGTAACTATAAGGGTAGGGGTATGATATGATAAAATATATCTTAGGCTGCCTCAAGGAGTATGCTATGGTCGCTAGCAATATCAAATCACTACTGTTGCATCTCGATGAGCTTCTGACAAATGTACTACACTCTGCTGTAGGATATTGTGTGGAGGAGACTCACTATGAGATCACAACCGAACATCTACTTATCAAACTGCTTGATGAAGAGGGGAGTGATCTTGTTGCTATACTACGCTACTTTGATATCCCTATAGAGGGGCTTCGTCGCTCATTGGTACTTGATCTACAAGATCTCTCTGCTGGCAATAGTGGAAAACCACTCTTTTCTCCCCTCCTGCTAGAACTCCTCCAAGATGCATGGATCAAAAGCTCTATAGATAGAGGAGAGCAGGAGATACGCTCCTCTAGCCTCCTGCTCGCACTGCTGAGACGCAAGAGCTACTATGGACAGGGTCACTACATAGAGCAACTCAAAGCAGTCAATGTCGAGACACTAGAGAGTAAGTTTGTAGATATACTCCGAGAGACTCAAGAGCAACTGCACGCTACTGTAGACTCCCCTACTCCCTCCAGTCAAACACCTGATACAGCAAGTGGTTTTTTGGACAAGTACTGCATAGATATCACCCAACAAGCGAGAGAAGGAGAGATCGATCCCGTCTTTGGACGAGACAAAGAGATACGGCAGATGATAGATATCCTCGCTAGACGCAGAAAAAACAACCCCATCTGCGTAGGAGAACCAGGAGTTGGCAAGACAGCAGTCATCGAAGGACTAGCACTGCGTATCATAGAGGACGACATCCCTGAAGTGCTGCACAATGTCAAGCTCTTGACACTCGACCTCGGTCTGCTCGAAGCAGGAGCTAGCGTCAAAGGGGAGTTTGAAAAACGCCTCAAAGGGGTAATCGAAGAGGTAAAAGCCTCCGAGATACCCATCATACTCTTCATAGATGAGGCACATACACTCATAGGAGCAGGTGCTTCAGCAGGTGGAGATGATGCCGCCAATCTACTCAAACCAGCCCTCGCACGGGGTGAGCTACGCACTATCGCCGCTACGACATGGAGTGAGTACAAGAAGTATTTTGAAAAAGACCCAGCTATGGCGAGGAGATTTCAGCTCGTGTCACTTGATGAGCCTGATGTCAAAACCTCTATACTCATCCTGAGAGGACTCAAGGAGTCGTATGAAAATGCCCACAAGGTGATGATCACCGATGATGCTATAGAGACGATGGTGACACTCTCAGACAAATATATCACAGGGCGGTTCCTACCAGATAAAGCGATAGACCTCCTAGATACGAGCTGTGCCAGAGTCAAAATCAACCTCAGCACAAAACCTCCTCAGATAGAGGACAAAGAGCGACTCTTGCAAGCACTACAGAGAGAAGCAAAAGCTTTGCAGAGGGATTTGGATAATGATATCACTGTAGAGTCAGACAAGATGAGTGCCAATGCCCAAGCTATAGAGGAGACCAAAGAGGAGATAGACAAACTCTCAGAAGCCTTTGAGATACAAAAAGCAAAAGCAAATGATATTTTGCAGATGAGAGAGACTATAGCCAAAGAGAGCAATGAACACAGCGACGATATAGAAACAAAAGAGCAATTGCCGAAACTACTAGAAGAGTTCGAAGAGCTCAAAAGGGAGTTTAACTTTATCGATATAGATGTCAATCCCGATATCGTAGCCAAAGTCGTCTCAGGATGGACAGGGATACCACTAGGCAAAATGCTACGAGATGAATCACAGATCATACTAGAGCTCGAAGAGCGGCTCGCCCAGAGTGTCAAAGGACAAGCAAAAGCCCACCAAGCAATCTCTGAGATGATACGCCTCGCCAAAAGTGGTATCAAAAACCCCGATCAACCCAGTGGAGTCTTCCTCCTCGTGGGACCAAGTGGTGTGGGCAAAACTGAGACAGCACTCACACTCGCCGAACAACTCTTTGGGAGTCGCAAACATATCGTCACTGTCAATATGAGTGAGTTTCAAGAGAGCCATACAGTGAGTCGTCTCATCGGCTCTCCTCCTGGATATGTAGGCTATGGTGAGGGTGGCATGCTCACCGAAGCCGTGCGTAAAAAACCCTACTCTGTGGTACTACTCGACGAAGTAGAAAAAGCCCACCTCGATGTGATGGAGCTCTTTTATCAAATGTTTGACAAAGGGACACTCACAGACGGTGAAGGCAAAGAGATCAATTTCAAAAACACTATCATAGTGATGACCAGCAATCTCGCTTCGGATATCATAGAGAAGCTCTCACTTGCAGAGAGTGATATCTCTCTCGATAGACTGCAAGAACAGATCAGACCGACACTCACACAACACTTCAAGCCTGCTCTGCTCGGACGGATGACGGTAGTGCCTTTCGTCTCACTCAATGATGAGGCGATGCGGGCTATCACCATACTCAAACTAGACAAACTCAAGCTACGATTGCTTGATAACAACAAGATGCATCTGAGCTATACCGCAGAGGTAGTCACCCAGATAGTCAACCGCTGTACCGATGTAGAGAGTGGAGCGAGAAATATCGAATCCATCATCAACGCCAAACTCCTCCCTATACTCTCTAGAGAGATTTTGGCAGGTATGATAGAGGAGAGTCTCCCCTCTCAAGTCGATATCGACATAGATGCAGAGGGGGCGTTCACGATAGCGTTTCCCACCATAGAGAGGGGAGGAGCAGATGAGTAAGGAGAGACTATTTAGCTTCAACACACCCGAACACTCCGACTACCACCTAGAAGTTGTCTCCTTTGTAGGGAGTGAAATGATAGGAGAGCTCTATGGATACGAGATAGAGCTCATCTCTACCAAAGAGGATATAGATTTTGATGCGATGCTCCATGCAGATGTCTCACTGCAACTACACAACAAAGAGAGTGATGATATCTACATTCACGGTATCCTAGCATCGTTTGAAGCACATCAGAAGATAGGAGAGTATATCTACTACAAAGCCTATCTCGTTCCCAAGCTATGGCGACTCTCTATCGCTCAGCACCAAGAGATATTTCTCAACCAAAGTATCACTGATATCATGGAGAGTATCCTCAGAGATGCACAGTTCACCTCTAGCGACTACGAACTCCGCCTCCAAGGAGAGTATGAACCCAGAGAGTATGTCTGTATGTACAAAGAGAGTCGCTATGATTTTTTGAGGCGATGGATGGAGCGGGAGGGACTCTACTTCTACTTCGAGCAGACGCAACAGCAGTGCAAACTCATCATCACAGATGCCAAAAGCATACACCAGAGCCTGCCCGATATGGATAAGATACCATACAAACCTGCCTCAGGGCTACAGCAGTTTAGTGACCATGCAGTCTCTAGTCTCATCTACCGCTCCAACACCACTATCAATAGCGTCAAGATGAAAAACTACGACTACAACAAACCCTCACTAGATATCTCTGCAACGAGTCAAGATAGCAACCAAGCATATAGTGAAACCTACCTCTTTGGCAACAACCTCAGCTCTATCGCAGAAGCACAAAAGCTCAGCAGTATCAATGAAGAGAAGTACAAAGCCCTCTCTAGCGAAATGTCAGGAGAGTCCAATATCCCTGCACTCACACCAGGCTATATCTATAGACTCCAAGAGTACTTCAAAGAGAGCCTCAATGGCGACTATCTGATGCTGAGAGTAGAGTCTAGTGGCTCACAGAGAGGCTTCCTCTCTACGGGCTTCACACAAGATGGCGATGATAGCTCCTACTATAGCAACACCTTCATGATGATCCCCTCCCAACGACAATATAGGATGCAGAGCCAAACCCCATGGCCACATATCGGTGGGATGATATCTGCAACTATAGATGCCCAAGGGAGTGGAGAGACCGCCGAACTAGACAAATATGGACGCTACAAAGTCATCATGCCTTTTGATATCAGTGGACGCAAAGATGCCAAAGCATCAGCCTACCTGCGAATGGCACAGCCGAGTGCAGGAGCCAAGCAGGGCTTTCATTTTCCTCTGCACAAAGGCACAGAGGTACTCATAGCATTCAAGGGTGGAGACCCAGACCAACCCATCATCACAGCAGCCGTGCCAAATGTAGAGACTCCTAGTCCAGTCAATGAGGATAATGTCACCAAAAATGTCATACAAACTCACGGAGGCAACATCATCCATATGGAAGACACCCCAGGGGAAGCTCACATCAAACTAGCGGTGCATGATGATTTGAGTTCGATTGTGATCCATAATGAGCCTGATGAGCCAGAAAAGGGCTGGAACAAAGAGAACTATGAAGCTGGTGAAGGGGGAATCGCCTACTACTCCAAAGGGCCGTTTAAATTTTTATCAGGTTCTTGGGACAATACTGTCGGTGGACTGAAAGAGGATTTT
>JAYEOM010000104.1:0-25103 GCA_034722955.1 Campylobacterota bacterium | reverse complement strand
AGAAAAGGGCTGGAACAAAGAGAACTATGAAGCTGGTGAAGGGGGAATCGCCTACTACTCCAAAGGGCCGTTTAAATTTTTATCAGGTTCTTGGGACAATACTGTCGGTGGACTGAAAGAGGATTTTTTCCTTGGTGAGTCTCTAGGTATTATGGTAGGACTGAAACAAGAGTTTAAGTTCGCAGGTTCGTTTGAATTCACAGCTGCTTGGGGATGGGAGATCGCTACAGAGGGTGTAACTGTCATAACACCTGAATCAAAGAGGCTAGAAGAGGTTGAGACAAGTGTAACAGAGGATTCCACAAGAATTGGGGTTGTTGAACGGGCAATTACAGTACAAGGTTCAAATATAATTGGAGATAAAGTAGATTCTATAGAAAATAGTACGGATGTTATTTCCAACAAGGTGTTAGCTATTGAAACTGCCATTGGTGTTCGAAATGATGTGTCAGCAATAGACCAAAGTATCACTCGTGTTGTTGGAACTAAAATAGCAACTATAGAAACTAATCTCAATAATATTGAAGAGGATATAAATAATATAGTGACACAAGTCAATACTTTTGATGCTGTAAGTACTATAGCCAACCTTGATAATGAAGAAGTTGAAACGACGGTCAGTACTTCAGCACTTCGTATTCAAACTGATGATCTTCATGTTATCAATTGAGAATCTAGAAGATGAAAACAATCAAAGATACAAAAACCTCCCTCCTCTTAAAGAGCTTTTTATTGGACAACCAAGACTACCTCAGTATCTCTGCCCTCTGCTACTTCGACCTCAACAACCCTGATGCTCTACTAGAAGAGCAGGCGATGTACAGAGAGAGTACGGAGCAGTTGGGCAAAACTATCCTAGACTACGCTATGCCCAAACCAAAAGCAGAGGTACTACTCTGTGGCTCTTGCCACAATCCTCTGCCAAATGAGGGAGCATCCCATGTCAAACTCAAAGTAGGAGAGATAGAGAAAGAGCTCTATATCTTTGGTCAAAGAGAGTGGAGACTCGGTCGCATTAGCGAAGCTCTGCCCTTTAGAAAAATCCCACTCGATTATGCCCATGCTCTCCCTCCCGATGAGTATCATCTCCCACAGATAGAGGAGCCACACAAGCTCACGACTGATAGAGGAGAAACGAAAGTACCTGCTGGCTTCATGCCACTAGATATGTTTCGCCAAACAAATATGGAAAAACTTGGTACTTATGATGCAGAGTGGAAGCGAGAGCTATGGCCAGGATTTGCCTCGGATATGGATTATTCATTTTTCAATCTAGCACCAGCTGATCAACAGTTGGAGCAGTTTTTTGAGGGAGGAGAGGCTATAGAGCTAGTCAATATGCACCCCAAGCATACTCATATCAGCTCAAAAATACCTACGATCTCTCTACGATGTTTTGCTACCAAATCAGCCCCAAACAATAAACAAAAAGATAAACAGGAGGAGTTCCTAGAGGTCACACTCCGCAGAGATACGCTCTGGCTCTTTCCTGAGATAGAGAGGGGTATCGTCATCTTCCGAGGTACGATAGCTGTAGCAGATGAGGTATATAGTGATATCCGATATCTCAACCTCAAAGCCATAGAGCCCGATGCACCTCTCAAAACGCTTGAGGAGTATTATGAGCTACAGAAGAGAGAACTCGACAAGAGTGTAGAGATCGACAATAGCCCTTTTGAAGAGGCAAATGCCAAGATAGCCGAAGCAAAAAAGGAGATCTTTGATATCCCTCGTCAGATCAAAGAGTCTGTAGCCAAATCCCAAGGCAAACGACCCAGCCTCAGGAGAACCCCAGCAGAGAAGTTGGCACAATCACACAAGCAGATAGATGATGCTCTCGCTCGTCTAGAGAGCTCCAAACTGAAACTACGAGATATGAAAGAGAAGTTTGGACATATCAACAAGGTAGACTTCACAGCACTAGAGAGTGCCAAGGAGAAGCTGCTTGCATCAAAAACAAAACTCACTGACGCTACAAGCTCCATAGAGAAGAGTCTTGCTGATGTAGAGACTATGAGAGCAGATGCCCTCAAGGAGATAGAGAAAATCAAAGAGAACCCAAAGCTCACAGAGGCGATGAGAGAGCAGATAGATACTAGCTCCCTAGAACCCAAAGAGAAGGTATGGAGTGACTACGCTTTTGAGTTTCTCTGTGACTGCGTCAAGAGACTGGAGCAAGAGCCTGAGGAGTTACACAAACTCCATCACTTGGGCTTGGCACAGAGAACTATCAAACGCTCTTGGCTAGGCTATAACCCCACAGCCAAAACTATCAAAGCGAGTGAGTGGAAGCTAGAGAGTGCAGAGGATATCACCCTAGCCAAAGGATTGCTAAGAGCCCGATTTGAGGAAGCGACTCTCAAATCTCTACGCATTGCAGAGACGCTCGTTCTCGGCTCTGATGAGGGCTATGAGCTCTTTTTGAGTGAAGGGAACTATAACTTCCCACTCTTTTACTTCACAGATGAGAGAGAGGCGTATCTCTGTGACCAAGAGGCGTTTGATATATGCAATAGCCTAGTGTGTGATGATATCTCCTCTGTGGGAGAGAGTGCGAAGCAAGCACTAGAAGAAGCATCTGTAGTTTTCTATCTCCAAGAGAATGGTACGATAGAGAAACTACCTAATGCCAAGCAGTTTGATTGTGCTGAGTATAGCAACCTGTTTGAACTCCAGCAAAATGGTGGAGAGATAAGAGAGCAGATCATCCAAAACTTACCCAAAACTACGACAGAGTCCAAAGATATGCGAAACTCCCTAGCAATAGAGCGAGATATATCTGCCAAAGCTATCAATACCCAAGCAAAAGCCATAATGAGTAAAGTAAAGCTAGAGCTGACAGCCAAAGGAGAGACTCTCAAAAAAGAGATGCAGAGCCAACAAGATGCAGCACTAGCCAAAGCCAATGAAGCATTGGCAAAACGGGGGCTTGACCCTATAGAGATACCAGCCAATAGAGAAGCTAGTGCTTTCATCCAAGCCTCAGAGGTATCAGAACATTTCGACAAAGCAATAGCAAAGCTCAAGAGAAAAGATGCTCGCAACACTATAGACCTCAAAGAGCAAATAGCTAAACTCCAAAAAGCAAAAGAGGAGATGCTAGCACTCACACAAAAGAGTGAAAATATGTATGCAGAGGGGATGAAGAAGATAGCCCTAGCCAAAGAGAGAGCAAAAGACCCTATCCCACCTTGGGCGAAAGATATGATGAAAAAAGCAGGCATAGACCCAGATGACCCCCACCCTACAGATCTCACGAGAGAACTGGTCATCAAACTCCATGCCCAAGGCAAATCTTTTGCGAAAAAAAATCTCTCAGGACTCGACCTAAGTAGACTTGATCTCAGTGGTATAGATTTGACACAAGCCAACTGTAGCCAAACAGATTTCACACAAACAGACCTAAGTAGAGCCAAAGCATCACAGGCGATATTTAATGAGTCTATTTTTGATGAAACTCTTTTCAATAATTTTTCAGCGAAAAAGGCTCTTTTTGAGAAAGCTATCATTAAAAAGAGTCGATTTATGGCATCTAGTTTGGAGGGTGTTGTTTTTAAAGAGCTGACTATAGAGGAGACTCTTTTTGATACATCAGATCTCTCCAATGCTACTTTCTTGAAATCATCCATAATAGCTAGCTCTCTCTCCAACGCAAAGATGGATAAGACACTCTTGAGTGAATCAACTATGAGCAGTTGCAAACTTCTATCTATAGAGGCGAAAGGTATGCTCTTCAACAAATCAAAGGTAGATGATTGTGATTTTTCTCAAAGTACGCTCATAAATACACGAATGCTCAAAGAGAGTGCATTGAGCCACTGTGATCTGAGTCTCTGCCATATGGATAATACTACTATGAGTCAAGTCTCACTCAATGGGTGCAATCTACAAAAAAGCTCGCTCAGTAGATCACTCATCGAAAAATCTCAGATAGAGCGATGTGACTTTAGAGGAGTCGTTGCAAAGCAGAGTCGTTTTGAATATAGTAGCTTTGTGCAGAGCTCATTTGCGGGGATCAACCTATTGAAAGGCTCACTCAGGAGGATGGATATGCAAAAGTGTGACTTTTCTCATAGTAATCTCTATGCCGTTGAGCTCTATAAAACCAAACTCTCTGAAGTGGATTTCTCAAGTGCAAACCTCAAAAAGAGTAACCTAGAAGATAGAGTGGAGCTAATAGATGACAAAAGATGAATTGATCAAACTTATCAAAGCAGATGAGACCATAACGGACTCTACTCTACAAGATTTGGACTTGAGCCATATGGATTTACGAGGTGTTCGCTTTGAGTCTGTGGCATTTATGGATGTCGATTTCACTGCATCCCAAATAGCCAAGACAGGGTTTAGGGGATGCTCTTTTGAGAGGGTCAACTTCAATGCTATAGATTTTGAGAAACTCATGTGGCAAAATATCTCTCTCAAGAACTGTTCATTCATAGCTAGCGATCTCTCGAAGTGTACATTTAACTTGATAGACTTTAGCCAGTGTGATTTTGGGGAGGCAAACTTAGCACAAGCTACCTTCGCACAATGCAAACTCAATGAAGTGAAGTTCAGTAAAATCTCTGCAAAGAAGAGTACATTTTCACAGTGCGAAATCAAAAACTCTCTCTTTAGAGAGTGTCACCTACTCTCAACAACATTTTTCAAAAGTGAGATGGATGGCACGAAGTTTCTCAAAACAGATCTCGTAAAAGTCGTACTGATGGAGTGTGCATTAGTGGAGCAAGATTTTCAAAATGCTACACTCAATATGGTACAGTTCAATGGCTCTGACCTCAGCAGAAGCAACTTTGATACTGCGGATCTAACACAAAGCAACTTCTATAGATGCAACTTGGAGTATTGCTCCTTGAGAGATGTAAAAGCGAACAATACTATCTTTATGGAGGCGAAGCTAAAGTCAGCAGATTTCACTAGAGCCAATCTCTATCAGAGTAACTTCGAGAGTGCAGCTCTAGAGCATACGATTTTCGAAAATGCAAATATCGAACAGGGCTATTTCGTCTCTGTACTCTGCGAAGAGACAAATTTCCAAAGAGCCAATGCAAAGTATGCCAACTTTTCTCATGCGACTTTCGATAGAGTCTACCTGCAAAATCTAAATCTCTCACATGCTTTAGTACATCAGCTGGAGTTGAGAGATACAGAGCTGAGTCGAGCCAACTGCTTCGCACTACGCTACACAGACCCAGACCTGCTCGAAGCAGAAACATTCCAACCCCCACAAACCATCTACCAAGGAGATATCCATGAATAGCCTCATGTCCAGTGTCATGCCCCAAAATAGTATAGTCAATGCTAGAGTCAAAGAGAGAAACCAAGAGAGCATTGTCGTACAAAACAAGCAAGTATCACTCCAAGCAAAAAAAGCAACCAGTTGTCTCGTTGAACCAAATATTGGTGACAAAGTACTGCTCTGTATAGATGGCGAAGATGTCTATATCATCGCTATATTGGAGCAAGCTACAGATGCTCCACTAGAGATAGTCACAGAGCAGAGTCTCTCTATCCAGAGTAGCAGTGGTGACATCACCCTCAATGCCCAAGAGTCACTCAATGCTTTTGCACAAAATGCCACTATGGTCATCCCCAAAGTAAGCCTCCTCGCAAAGGTAGTGACACTCAAATCCAAAGCCCTCAACACCATCGCCACTAGCTACCAAGGATTCATAGAGCGTGTGACGAGCAGACACAAAACTCTGATCACCTCTGTAGAGTCACATGAAGAGCATCAGAGTGGCTCTAGTCGTAGAGTAGTCAATGGCAGTGATATACACCAAGTCCAAGAGAGCATCACCACAGCCGAGGGACAGGTGAAGATAGATGCTGCACAAATCAATATAGCATAAAGGATTGTTATGTTTCAACTTACTATGAACAACGCTATGAATATGGCACTACCCGATGTATGCCTCACCCCTACCCCCGCTGGCCCCGTACCTATCCCCTATCCAAATATATCTCTCACGACTACCACACTCCCCCCTACTACCGCTATGACTATACTCGTAGATGGAACCCCTGCTCTCAATCTACTCAGTGAGATAGCTCTGAGCAATGGTGATGAAGCAGGGGTCAACCTAGGTGTAGTCTCGGGTATGATTATGGGGCCTACTCGCTATATCTTGGGGAGTGAGACACTCTTTCTCCAGGGAGCCCCTGCGGTACGATTGACGAGCGAAACAGGACAAAACGGAGAGATGATGAACTGTGCTGGTGCTTGCATAACACCTAGCCAAGTGACTATGATAGTATTGAGTTGATATGTAGTTACAATCGATGTATCATATTTGTGTGCCAAAAAGCATTCCACTGCTTATTGCTAACTCTTCTACTTTGTGAAGTGCCTGCTGTAGCACAACTAGAGTTACTCAAGTGGCCAATGTTCAATCTCACTATATATGTAGAGAGTCAATTATTTTGTTATAGTCTTATAGAAATACCCTAATCCAACAAACATTAGCGTTGTTCCTATCATCAGATAGAAAGCAGATAACATATGTGTATAGTCATCAAGAGCTATTTTAAATACTACCATCAATGTCTCAATGGCAAGAGCAATCACTATTGAGATTAAAAATTTACCTAAGACTTTGTATTGCTTCTCTTCAGGATGATGAAAAGACTGAAAGAGTACTTCATGTTCAAAAATCTGTTTAGCTAAGTCAAATATCGCCAAACCAAGAGTGATAGAGATAATAGACTTAAATATATCTTGTAAAAAATCTATCTCTCCTATGCCAAGTATGATTATAGTAAACTTATACCCACCAAAGACGATCAGCATAATAGAGACTACAGTCAAAAAAGTTGATCCAACAAGATAGATTAATCTTTTAAATTTTTCATGTACACTATTATACTCTATCATTCGTAGATGCTCTAATAGTAGTATAAGGTTGATATCAATAATAGTGTATTTATCACCACTATCTATAACAACTGATATACTAGCTTTACCTGTACGGTAATGGATATATGGATTTGAGAAGAAGAGCCCTTTTTCATTAAGTTTTAATCGTGTAAAGTAGTTACTCTTGTCACTATTAATGCCTATTGTATCTCTATCTCTTCGACAAACTACAGGACTAATCTGCTTGTACTCTTTGTCCACTTCATACATAAGTTGCATAAAGCTATATTTTTTCAAAACACTATCAGCAGACTCAACAGTATTTTTTGGCAACCCCAATAAAACCGTAGAGATATACTCCTCTATAGTTGTCTTATTTGTCTTATATATATTAATAATCTCTTTCAAATACTCTTCCTTGTTTTATCTACTTTTTTAATGTTTAGGAGTGGCAAATAGTCCCTTATACACTTTTTAATATATTATATCTTTATTAAACCCGAATTATGCAATATTATCCTATTTTCCTTGTGATATAATACTATAAAGTTAACTTTTTATATCCATATTTTTAAAAGTATATTTTAGAGGAGCTGATAATACAACTTTTGACAATATCAATTTGTTACTTGATGTAGCATAGTGAGGTGGAATAGGGATTAATTGAAAAGTGGTCTTGACAAAGAGGTGCATTATAGGGTTTATATATCAAGTATACCAAAACTGAAAAAAATTATTAAACCCGAATTAGGGTAGCCTTATGCAATAGAATTGCTAAACAACTACAAGGATCCAATAATGAAAATACTCTTCTCCCCTAGTGAAGCAAAACATAGAGGTGGCAACAGTGCTGTATTTGATAAAGATAGTTTTCTCTTTCCGGAGTTGTTTGAAAAGAGATTGGAAACTATTACACAATATAATGACTATATGAGCCAAGCATCCCATGAAGAGAAGATGAAAACAGTAGGAACTAAAAAACAAAATATTGTAGAGTACTACTCTGATGATATATTTCAAAGAGATACGATGAAGGCTATAGACAGATATGATGGTGTTGCATATGACTATTTGGACTATCCATCACTAGATAAAAATTCCCAAGAGTATATCGATAAAAATACTATCATCTTTTCAAATCTTTTTGGTCCTCTGTTGGCAGGAGATACCGGCTTGCCAGACTACAAGCTAAAGCAGGGGGAGAAGATAGATGGTTTTGCTCCTGAAGAGTTCTATAGGAGATATTTCTCATCCTCCTTAGATGAACTGCTTCGAGATAGACCTCTTTTAGACTTGCGTGCAGGATTTTATAATAAATTTTATAAACCCTCTACACCATATACAACACTGAAATTTATTAAAAATGGCAAGGTGGTCAGTCATTGGGCAAAAGCTTATCGAGGAGTTGTTCTTCGCACCCTAGCTCAAAACAATATCCAAGATATAGAAGAGTTTATGAGTATGGAGATCGATACTCTTATGGTGAGGGAGATACTCAATAGAGGCGTGCATAGAGAGATCGTCTATGAGATTTCAGATTTGATTATTTGATAGTTTTTAGCTAAAATAACTTTCAAGTTTGCACTAGGAGTCATAGAATGAAACAAAAAATAGAACTGCTCTTTATACTAATACTGCTCTTCACAACTACAGCTGAAGCGACCAATTATCTCCTCAAACAGGATGTACAACTCTTCATAGATGATCTGGTAAAAACAGACAAACTAGATAGAGTATCGCTAGAACAACTCTTTTCTGATGTCAAATATCAGCAGACTGCTCTCTCCTTCTACTCCAAAGATGTCAAACCGCTCCCAGACAAATCCAAGACCAACAGATCAGGTACCAAATGCCGCTCGTCAGGATCTTGGGATAGATACTCTCACAACCTACTCAAGAGCTCCAAAGTTCAAAAGGGAAAAGCCTATATGCTAAAGCATAGAAAGATACTGAACCGTGCCTATCAAAAATATGGTATATCACCTGAATATATCACAGCTATCATAGGTATAGAGAGCCACTACGGAGCAAATACAGGACAATACCCCGTATTTGACACTCTAGCTACCCTTGCATTTGAGCCCAATAGACGCAATAGCTTTTTCAAGTCCGAGCTTAGATCTTTCTTGAACATGACAGATAGAGAGGGGGTCGATCCATCCAATGTCAAAGGCTCATATGCCGGAGCTATAGGCCTATGTCAGTTTATGCCAAGCAACTATAAAAAGCTCGCCATAGACTTCAACAATGATGGAAAGATCAGCATGAACAACCATATAGATGCTATAGGAAGTGTGGCAAACTATCTCAAGCAGAGTGGATGGAGGAGAGGTCAAGAGGTGGCTATACCTGTCTCTTTTCTAGGACATAGATATCTACGCAAAGATATAGGGTACAGACACAAATATAGCAGATATGCCTTCAAAGACCTCAGACCCAAAAGAGCCACTAACTACAAAGGTGATATCTACATCATAAAGCTACAACGATCCAGACTAGACGAAGTATGGTTTGGTACAAAAAACTTCTACGCTATCACTAGATATAACCACAGTGACTACTATGCTATGGCAGTTCATCAGCTAGCTCAGAAGATCATGGGACGAAAAGTGAGCCAATCAAGCGGTATCAGAGGTGGATTTATCAAGGGTGCGAACTTCAAATCAAGTGATCTGGACAATTTTCTAGACTCACCGCTAAAGGGTCGGAAGTTTATTATAGATCTATGACTCTCAAAAATACTCTGAGTTTTTGATCTTAATATGTAGATTCAATATCAGAAAGGTGCGTTAGCAAACGCACCCTACCAGTGCTATTTATATCTAAATGTGATACGACCCTTATCTAAACTATAAGGTGTCAACTCTACTTTTACCTTATCGCCTGGAAGTATTTTGATGTAGTGCATTCTCATCTTGCCAGCGATATGACAAAGAATAATATGCTTATTGTCAAGCTCTACTCTAAATGTCGCATTAGGGAGTGCCTCTACTACTTTGCCGTCGATCTCTATGACATCATCTTTTGCCATTGTTTTCCTTTATTATACTAATTTTTATACGCATGCAAAATGGATTATTATGCATTTGTAAGAATGACTGCTTTACCATCTACGACTGCAACTTGGTGTTCATAGTGACTGCATCGCAATCTATCTTCACTGAGAACAGACCATTTATCGTCGAGCACAATAGATTGCCCACTCTGTTGACAAACCATAGGCTCAAGACAAAAAACCATTCCATTTTTGATCTTTGGACCCTGATTTGGTTTGCCCTCAAGGTAGTTGGGTATATTGGGCTCATCATGCGGTTTTGTCCCGATACCATGACCGCAATAGTCACGCAAAGGCACAAAGCCTCTAGCCAAGATAAACTCTTCTAGAAACTTAGTCAACTCTTTAAAACGCATGCCAACACGAATCTCATCAATAGCTACATATAGTGCATCCCTAGAACAATCAATCAACAATTGATCCTCTACAGATATATCACCTATACCCATGGTAATAGCTGCATCACCATAGTATCCATCAAGTTTTGTACCAATATCAAGCCCAAGAATATCACCCTCTTGCAGAGTATAATCTGTAGGTACACCGTGTATAACCACCTCATTTAGTGAGGTACAAACTGCGGAAGGGAAACCGTAAAGTCCTTTAAAGGAGGGGATTGCACCTAGTTCACGCACATGAGCTTCACCCATGCTATCAACCTCTTTGAGGCTCATACCTGTTGTGATATTTTCTTGGAGATATTGTAGTGTTTTACCGACGATTTCGCCAGCTCGTTGGAGCTTAGCTATTTCGTCAGGCTTACGAAGTTTGATCGCCATTAGAGACCTACATTTCCTAGTGTCTCATATTGATTCATCGTTCTTTGTGCCTCGATCTTACGCATAGTATCAAGGGCCACTTGCACTACGATGAGTACAGAGGTACCGCCAAAATAGAAGCTTGCCCCTAGACCATTGATAAAGATAAAGGGTACGGTAGAGATGATCGCCAGATAGAGTGACCCCGACACAGTCAAACGACTTGCCACTTCATTGAGAAACTCTTTGGTATACTCACCGGGTCTAACGCCTGGGATAAACCCACCCTGCCTCTTAAGATTATCAGAGATATCTTTTGCATTGAAGGCAATCGATGCATAAAAGAATGCAAAGAATACAACCATTAGGAATGTAGCGACATTAAACACTACACCACCAGGAGCAAGCGTATCAGCGATAGCTGTCATGATAGGGTTTGTACTAGCTTGAAGCATAGTGAGCGGAAACATCAATACTGCTGAAGCAAAAATAGGAGGAATTACACCTGAAAGGTTCACTTTCACCGGGATATAATTCATAACTCTTTTGTTCTGATTTTGCATAATCGTTTTTCTCGAATAGGAGATCGGTATTCTCCTCTCACCAAGCTCAATATATATAATCACAAACACTGTGACCAGCATAATAGCAAAGATAGCCAATACTGCCAAGAAGTTCATCTCACCTGCATTGACTGCTCTGATTGTGTTGGATATCGCTGAAGGTATACCCGATACAATACCTGCAAAGATAATCAATGAGATACCATTACCTATACCCTTCTGAGTTATCTGTTCACCGATCCACATCAAGAGCATCGTTCCTGCCAACATAGAGAATGTTGCAATCAGTGTAAACATCATAGGATCGATCATGATAGCACTCTCACCACCTTTGCCCGTCATACTCTGAAGCCCCATAGAGACACCAATAGCCTGAATAACAGTGATAAATATAGTAAAGTAACGAATAATTTGCATATATTTTTGCATACCATCTCGTTCTTTTTTCATCTGTCCGAGTGTAGGGAATGTTGCTGCGAGGAGTTCCATGACGATGGAGGCGGTGATATAGGGCATAATACCCAGCGAGATAATACTAAGTCTCTCTATAGCGTTTCCGCTGAACATATTGGCTAATCCCAGAGCATTGCTGGTATTGTTATCAAAGAACTCCTTGATAACTACCAGATCAACACCCGGTGTTGGGACATAAGCTAAAACTCTATAAGCAAAAAGAAATCCCAATGTAATCAAGATCTTTTGAGTTAAAGCATTTCCCATACTATTTTCCGCTTGTTGTAACAGCTTCGTCTTTGATTTTAGATACAAGATCTTTGGCACTTGCACCGATCAACTTGACTCTAGTTACTGTTTTGCCAAGCTTATGAACTGACTTGATACTCTCTAGAGTGATCTCGTCTAGCTCTGCTACAGCTTTGATTCTATCAACATTGATAGCATAGGGCTTCTCAACATCTGAGTTGAATCCTATCTTTGGAAGTCTTTTGTATAGTGGCATTTGACCACCCTCAAAGCCTCTTTTTCTCTTGTAGCCTGTTCTGGATTTTTGACCTTTATTACCACGCCCGGCAGTTTTACCTGTTCCTGAACCTTGACCACGACCAACTCTCTTGCGATTTTTTGTTGAACCGGGAGCCGGCTGTAAGTTATGTAGTGACATCCATTCTCCTTACGATTTGATTCTGGTAAGTGCTTGGATAGTCGCTCTTACGAGATTGTTTGGGTTGTTTGAACCGATAGACTTGGTAAGGATATCTTTGATCCCTGCAAGCTCGATTACAGGTCTGGCAGCACCACCGGCGATAACACCTGTACCTTCACTAGCTGGTCTAAGTACAATACGACTAGCATTAAATTTATGTTCAATATCATGAGCAATAGTAGAACCTTTAATATTGACCTTTACAAGGTTCTTAAAGGCATCATCAACTGCTTTTTTGATCGCATCAGGAACCTCCTTGGCTTTACCAAATCCATATCCTACTGTACCATTTTTATCACCGATAACGACAAGTGCAGTAAATCTAAATCTTCTACCACCCTTGACAACCTTTGTAACACGACCGATATTTACAATAACTTCTTCAAAATCTTCTCTATTAATATTTTCCATCATGTCCCCTTAAAACTTAATACCGGCTTCTCTAAGTGCATCTGCAAATGAAGCAACAACACCATGATAAAGATAACCATTTCTGTCAAAAAGAACAGTGTCGATATTTTTTGATCCGAGATCCTTAGCAAGCTCTGCTGCTACTTTTTTAACATCTTCACGGTTAGATCTGAGACCAAGCTTATTTCCATCAACTGAGGCAACTGTATGACCATTGAGATCATCGATAACCTGAGCATAAAAATGTTTATTAGATTTGTAAACTGTCAATCTTGGCTTCACTTCTGTACCAACAATTTTGCTTCTAACTCTAGCTTTTCTCTGAGCGCGCAGTTTATTTTTTCTTTTTTGAATACTTTTTAACATCTACCGCTCCTTACTTACCAGCTGCTTTACCAGCTTTTCTGATAATCACTTCTTCAGTATACTTCACACCTTTGCCTTTATATGGCTCAGGTGGTCTATATGCTCTGATTTCAGCTGCTGCTTGACCTACTACCTGCTTGTCGGAACCATTGATAGTGATAATATTTTTATCAACTTTAATATCAAGACCCTCTGGGATATCAAATAGAATATCGTGAGAGAAGCCAAGCTGAAGAGTCAATACTTTACCGGCGACTGATGCTCTATAACCAACACCATTGATCTCCAATGATTTAGTAAAACCTTTATCAAGACCGATAATGATATTATTCAAAAGTGATCTATAGGTTCCCCAATAAGCTGCACTCTCTTTACTGTCACCGACTTTAGTAAAAGTCACCCTATCACCATCAACTTGAATACCAACGCGACCGTGAGTCTCAAGTCTCTTCTCTAGTTTATCTTTTTTAGCAACGATAACTGTACCATCAACTGATACTTCAACACCTTTTGCTACTGTAACAGGTCGTTTTCCTACTCTAGACATAAACTTCCCCCTTACCAGATACTACAGATAACTTCACCACCGATTCCACGCTTGAACGCTTCATCATTAGGAAGTACACCTTGGCTTGTAGAAACAACTAGCGTTCCGTAACCATTTTTAAATGTTCTGATCGCATCTTTACCTTGGTGAACGCGTCGCCCTGGCTTTGAGATCTTCTTCATTTCATTGATGGTACTATGACCATTTTCATCATATTTCAAAACAACTTTGATTGTTTTTTTATTACCCTCTAACTCTTTTACTTTAAAACTCTCAAGGTAACCCTTGTCTACAAGAATAGAAACTATTGCTTCAATATTATTTGAGTGCAGAAGTGTGGTTACATCCAGTCTTCTTTGTGCAGCATTTCTTATTCGAGTAAGAGAGTCTGCAATTATGTCTGTCATCATCTTTTACTCCTTTTACCAGCTTGCTTTTCGCATGCCGGGGATGAGGCCTTCATTGGCCATTTTTCTTAAACAAATACGGCAAACACCGAAATCTTTGTATACTGAGTGTGGTCTTCCGCAGATAGAACATCTAGTGTATGCTCTTACAGCAAACTTAGGTTTTCTCTCCTGCTTGTTGATCATTGACTTCTTAGCCATTACTTTCTCCCTTTTGCAAATGGCATACCCAACTTCTCTAAAAGTGTAAATGCCTGTTTGTCATCTTGAACGCTTGTAACGATCGTGATATTCATACCATGAGTTTTGATGATATTGTCATAAACAACTTCCGGAAACATCATCTGCTCCTGAAGACCAAAGTTATAACTTCCTCTTCCATCAAAACCTTTTCTTGGAACACCTCTAAAGTCTTTCACTCTTGGGAGTGCTATGGAGACCAACTTGTCAAAGAAGTTATACATATTTTCACCTCTAAGTGTCACTTTGATACCACTTGCAGCACCCTCTCTGGCTTTAAATCCTGCTACAGATTTTTTTGCCAAAGTGATGACTGCTTTTTGTCCAGCGATCAAAGAGATAGTATCAGCCATGTTTTGAGTCAACTTATTGTCTTTGCCCTCTTCACCAATACCAACACTGATTATGATCTTTTCAAGCTTAGGTGTCTGCATCGCATTGTCGATACTGCACTCTTCTCTGAGTGCAGGAGCGATGTCATTGTACTTTTGCTTCATTCTACTCATAGGTTTAGCCCTCTACTTTTTTAACATTGGAGATATGGATAGGCATCTCTTTTTGAGCAAATCCACCCTCTTTATTCTCTTCACTTGGCTTGACAGCTTTTTTAGCGAGTTTGCATCCTGCAACGATCACAGCATCTTTTTTAGAAAGAACTTGAAGCACTTCTGCTGTCTTGCCTTTATCGTTACCAGCAATGATCAAAACTTGATCACCTTTTTTGATTTTAAACTTAGTTGCCATTACCATACCTCCGGTGCTAGTGATACGATCTTCATAAAACCTGCATATCTAGCTTCACGGCTAACGGGTCCAAAAATACGCGTACCTATAGGCTCTTTTTTGTCATCTATAATAACTGCTGCATTATCATCAAAACGAATCAGTGAGCCATTTTCTCTCTGGATCTCTTTTTTTGTTCTGACAACAACAGCTTTGATCACTTTACCTTTTTTGACTTTTCCGTTAGGAAGTGCTTTTTTGACAGAGGCTACAATAACATCACCTACAGATGCATATCTTCTCTTGGATCCACCGAGAACTTTGATACACATGATCTCTTTGGCACCACTGTTATCTGCTACATTTAATCTAGTAAAACTCTGGATCATTACACTTCTCCTCTTTTGAGGATTTCAAGCAGTCTAAAGTTTTTTGACTTGGATAGTGGTCTACATTCGATAGCAGTAACAGTATCTCCAAGTGTTGTCTCATTTTTTTCATCATGGATTAGATATTTTTTAAATCTTTTGACAGTTTTGTGATATCTAGGATGAAGAACGCGTCTTTCAACCATAACAGTAGCTGTCTTATCGCCAGCTTTTTTTATCACTGTTCCTGTTATCTCTCTTTTTGGCATAGTTGATCCTTTACTTCGATCTGGCAGCGGTTAGTGCTGTCTGGATTCTTGCGATATCTTTTTTGGCAATTCTCAACTCTGTTGTGTTGGTAAGCTGCATTGTTTTCTGTTTTGCTTTTAGTGTAAAAAGCTCAAGCTTCTTCTCTTTGAGTGTCTCAAGGAGTTCTGCCTCTGTTTTATTTGCAATATCAGTATAATTCATTACTGTCCTTTATTGAAATAATTTTTGTCTTAAATGGCAACTTATGTCGTGCAAGTGTCAGAGCCTCTCTCGCAAGATCCTCTTCTACACCAGCCATCTCAAAGATGACTCTGCCTGGTTTGATATTCATTACCCACTTATCAACAGCACCTTTACCTTTACCCATTCTTGTCTCGAGGGGTTTAGCAGTCAAAGGCTTATCTGGGAAGACACGAATCCATGTTTTACCCATTCTGTTAATCTTACGAGTCATAGTAATTCTAGCCGCTTCGATCTGTCTCGATTCGATTCTTCCTGCCTCTATCGCTTTGAGTGCATATTCACCAAATTCGATCTTGTTTCCACGAAATGACTTGCCTCTATTACGACCTTTCATCTGCTTTCGCCATTTTGTTCTTTTAGGCATTAACATAACTATTCACCTCTTCTTCTAGATGGCTTTCTGCCACCTCGTTCTTTTTTCTCTTCTTTTGGCTCAGCTTGGATACCTTTTTGAAGTACTTCACCTTTGAAGATCCATACTTTGATACCGATGATTCCATATGTAGTATGTGCTTCGGCAAAACCATAGTCGATTTTTGCTCTTAGTGTATGTAGAGGAACTCTTCCCTCAAGATACCACTCAGTTCTCGCCATCTCAGCACCACCAAGTCTACCGGCTACAGATATCTTGATACCTTTAGCTCCGGATTTCAATGCACCTTGGATAACTTTTTTCATAGCTCTTCTAAATGCTGTTCTTCTCTCTAGTTGAGTTGCAACATTTTCAGCAGCCAATTGTGCATTCGCTTGTGGTCGCTTCTCCTCTTTGATATTGATAACAATATCTTTATCGAGCATTTTAGTCAGAGTTGCTTTGAGTTTTTCAATATCTGCACCCTTCTTCCCGATGATGATGCCAGGACGAGCAGTAACGATATTGACTCTTAGCTTTTTAGCTGTTCTCTCAATAATAATGTTGGATACACCTGCATAGTAGAGCTCTTTTTTAAGGTATTTTCTGATTTTATAATCTTCAGCGATAAAAGCAGTTGTTCTGCCTTTTGCTGGGAACCATCTTGATTCCCAGTTTCTGTTGATTCCTAGTCTAAGACCTATTGGATTAACTTTCTGACCCATAGTTATGCACCCTTCTCAGTAGTTTGTTGCTCTGCCACTTCCACTAAGATGTGTGCAGTTGGCTTGATGATTCTGCTTGCTGTACCACGAGCTCTTGGTCTCCATCGTTTCATCACTGCTGCTTTGTCTACCCTACAGCTAACGATCTCAACCTCTTCAGGTTCAAAATCACCATTGGCTACTGCCGATGCAATTACTTTGGAGATGATACCTGCTGCTTTATTTGGCATAAACTCCAAACTTGCCAATGCAAGCTCTGCGTTCATACCCTGTACTTCTTGTGCTATCAATCGTGCTTTTATAGGTGAAACTCTTACGAATTTTAATAATGCTTTACTCATCATTCACCCTTACCCTATCTTTTTCTGAACAGAACCTTTATGGCCCTTAAATGTTCTAGTCGGTGCAAATTCACCCAATTTATAACCAACATGATTTTCAGTTACAAATACAGGCACAAACTGTCTACCGTTATGTACATTGATCGTCAAACCTATAAACTCAGGGAAGATTACAGATCTTCTTGACCAAGTTTTGATAGGTTTAGTTGAACCCTCTTCTTTTGCTTTAAGCACTTTTTTCATTAGGTGACCATCAATAAATGGACCTTTTTTTGTAGATCTAGACATCTTAGCCCCTTACTTCTTTCTCTTAGTGATGATTAAGCGATCACTTGATTTTTTCTTACGAGTCTTATATCCCTTAGTTGGCATACCCCAAGGAGATACCGGATGACGACCTGAGTTTGTTTTACCTTCACCACCACCGTGTGGGTGATCGATTGGGTTCATAGCAGATCCTCTAGTTTGTGGTCTTTTACCAAGGTGTCTACTTCTACCGGCTTTACCGATAACAATATTTGCAAAGTCTTCGTTACCAACAGTACCGATAGTTGCAAGAGACTCAGCAAGGATATATCTCATCTCGCCTGAAGGCATTCTGAGAGATACATATTTGCCATCTCTACCCATGATCTGTGCATATCCGCCGGCAGATCTGGCAAATTTACCACCCTGACCAGGATTGAGCTCTATGTTGTGAACCAATGTACCTACCGGAATACTCTTTAGTTTCATAGCATTACCGGTTTTGATATCAAGATCAGCTTCTGCTGATACGATCTTGTCGCCTACATTGAGACCTTTTGGCTGAAGTATATATCTTCTATCGCCATCTACATATTTGACTAGGCAGATTCTACAGTTTCTGTATGGATCGTACTCTACAGTAGCTACTGTACCTTCGATACCAAACTTATCTCTTTTAAAGTCTATAACTCTATATAGTTTTTTTGCACCTGCTTGTCTATGTCTAGAGGTGATTCTACCGTTTGAGTTTCTACCCGCATGTGCTGGGAGCTTTTTAAGGAGACCTCTTACACTTGCTTTAGCAGTGATATCACTACTATCCAAGTTAGTCATATAACGACGCGAAGGTGTGGTTGGTTTATATGTTTTAATTGCCATCTACTTCTCCTTATACCGCTAAGCTTTCGATTTTTGCATCTTCAGGAAGCTTGACATAGAATTTTTTCATATCTGGTCTCTTGCCCTCAACACCTCTAAATCTCTTCACTTTTCCATTTACTCTCATTGAGTTAACCTTCAATGGTGTGATATCGAAAAACTCTTTGAAAACCTCTTTGAGACCATTTTTTGTCATTCTAGGTGTTGTTTGAACTACGATGACACCATCTTCTTGAAGATCAATGGTCTTCTCTGTATACATAATCGCTTTAATATCTGTAATATCTGCCATCTTAACTCTCTTTTGTCAATTTTTCCCAAACAGCTTTTTCGATCACGATAGAGTGATATGCAGCTGCAAGGTAAGCATTTAGCTCATTAGCTTCAATAAGGTATGCATTTTGAAGGTTTCTAAATGCTAGGAATGTTTTATCATCGATCATCTCTTTGACAACTAAAACATCTCTCTGCTCAAGACTATTTACAAACGCCAAAGCATCTTTTGTTTTTCCTGATTCTACAACAACACTATCAACAACATAGAGTCTATTATTGGCAACTTTTTCAGCTACTGCATGATAAAGAGCCAATCTCTTCTGCTTTTTGTTTACTTTTTGATCATAGTTTCTGTTTGCACTTGGACCAAATGCTACACCACCACCTACAAATATAGGAGATCTAGTAGAACCGGCTCTCGCACGACCGCCACCTTTTTGAGCCCAAGGCTTCTTACCGCCACCACTCACTTGTGAACGAGTCTTTGTTTGAGCAGTGTTTGCTCTGAGACCTGATGCATAAGCTTTACAATATAGGTAAAGGTTGTGTGGGTGAACTTCCAAAAATGCTTTTGGAAGCTCTTCTGTTTTAACTAATACTGCACTACTCATTTAACAATCCTTACTAATCCTCTAGCCCCATTGTGACCGGGAATTGAACCTTTTAATATGAGGATACCATTTTCAGCATCAAATGAGATCACATCATTTTTTACAGTCACTTTGGTATTACCATATTGACCTGGCATCTTTTTACCTTTTTGAACACGACCAGGCCACTCTGCATTACCGATTGAACCAATCCTTCTACCAAATCTGTGACCGTGTGAACCAGGACCACCGTGGAAGTTGTGTCGCTTCATACCACCGGAGAAACCTCTACCTTTTGTATTGAGAGAAGTCTTTACTAAAGTTGCTTCGGCTAATGCGACTAGATCAAGATCACCAGCTTCAGTACCCTCTGCTACTTCAATCGTCATAAACTTATTGAACTCTTTAGCGATATCAAATTTGGTCTGTTGACCCTCTATACTCTTGTTGAGCTTTTTACTACTGTGGTATGCAACAAGTGCTTTGCCATCTTCTTTGACTTCGCAGACTTTTGTCTCAACGACTTTAAGAAGCGTAACAGGAACACTTGGTACATCGACTGTTCTACTCATACCAATTTTTTCTATGATAAATTCCATCATCTACTCCTTACTTGTCCATCGATCTTATTTCTACTTCGATCTCCGGTGCTAAATCCAACTTCATCAGTGAATCTATAGTATCCGAAGTAGCAGAAACGATATCAATCATTCTTGAGTGTATTCTAATCTCAAACTGCTCTCTGGCATCTTTGTTTACATGCGGAGACTTAAGCACTGTATAACGCTTTATCTTTGTCGGCATAGGGATAGGTCCTATAATTTCAGCACCTGTTCTCTTGACTGCATCGACAATAGCAGCAACTGATCTATCCAATACACGATGATCATAAGCCTTAAGCTTCAATCTAATCTTTTCCATTTTTACCCTTATAAAGAACTCGTTAGTTTCACCTAACATAAATTTGTTGGACGCGTATTGTACCGAGTTTCTCTTTTCGTTAGCCTAGAATTTAGTCCAAAATCGCTACAATAAGAAAATTTATTTCCTTTTTATAAGGAAGGATAAGATATGAAACTCTTCGATTACTTCCAGAGTCACCCTCCGGAGATAACTCACTATACACCCAGAAAGCTCCAACTCCCCGATGAGAACCATATCAATCTTCATGGAGTCAGGGGTGCTGGCAAGAGTATGTTGGTGGTAGATTATCTAGAGGAGATGGATCATGAGACACTGCTCTATATAGATGGTGATGACCCCAACCTACTCTTTGGCTCCATAGATAGAGATGAGCTGCAGAGCTATATATGGGAGAGCAGCATCGAACTTTTGGTGCTTGACCACTATGAGCCATCTATACTAGAGGAGATTCCGCATGCAGAGAGGATTATCATCTTATCAAGAACTCCTCTATCTCTAGCAGGTTTTGCGGAAGTTGAACTATTTCCTCTAGACTACGAAGAGTTCCTAGCTTTTGAACGAAGCACATCAGCTGCTAACAGTTTCAACCACTTTCTCAAGCTAGGTACACTGCCGGTGACATCACGATCTACACAAACCGCCACCATAGAGTTAAAAACTTTTCTACAGAGTAGGTTTGAGAGGCAAGAGCAGCAACTTCTTGCTCTTCTGGCAATATACCAGACTAAACACCTCACAACTCATCAGATCTATAGAGCTGCAAAAGAGAGGTTCAAAGTCTCCAAAGATTGGCTCTATCGAAAGATCAAGGATTTTCAGCAGGAGGGTATACTCTATTTTATTGAAGATATCCATCAAAAAGGCGGCAAAAAGCTTATCATATTTGATTTTGCCCTTGGCAAATATCTCACGATGGGACAGCCTTTTATCACGCAGTTTGATAGCATAATCGCACTAGCCCTTATAAAACACCATAGAGCCTTCAAAACTTTGGGGATACATGGCTACCTTACTTTATACGGAGAGCTCATCACTCCTGCTCCATTTGAGAGTGAAGAGAGTATCTGGAAAAAGTCACATAACAAATTTTCTCTTTACAAAAAACATGGCGTAGAGAAGGTGACTATAATCACAGTAGCCAATCAATACAGTTATGAGATAGAGAAGATACGATTTGAAGCTCTTCCATTTTATGAGTGGAGTATTCTAAATGAAGATGAGGATGATTTTCAAGATAATATAGATTTGTAAAAGAGGTACAACGCATAGTAACCTCCCCCCAGATCCCTGCGGCACATAGTAGATGAAGACGGGCTGCTATGTTCCCATCCTGACCCAGTACCCTCAAATGCTATTGCACAGGTCTAGAAAGAGGCAGTCAAAACACCCAAATGTTCTCACTGCCTCTTTTGAAGAGTGATATCATAGCACAAGATCCTTAAAAGAGTACTATTGTACAAGCCTGCAGATCTAATGCTTTCATAAAAATTTTAGTTGTGGAGGTGGTATAGTTATTTTCAATATAAATTAGATATACTATAAATATATAAAAGACAACAAGGATTTAAAATGACAGCTACCATAGGTGTGCGAGAGATAGCACGAAATATAAATATATTGCAAGAGTATGATTATATAGATATTGAAGATAAGAAAACCAAAGAGTATAAGGGGCTACTCATCTCAGCCCAATATGCAGATGAAATTAAAGCTTTTTTAGAAAATAAATTACAATTAGAGAGACAAAAAGAGCTTGATGAGATTATGCAGTTTGCAGGTATTGCAAGTGGAGATACCGAGAATATGACGGTACAAGAGATAAAAGAAAAAAAAGCAGATAGATATAACTATGAGTAAAAAAATCTTTTTAGATACAAATATTATTATAGACTTTTTAGATGAGAAGAGAGATAATCATCAAAAAGTTCAAGAGTTAATAAGCTATCTCACTCTAAACGCATATTCCATTGTCATAAGTGAAGATATGATGAGTACGATTTTTTATATTATAAAAAATAAAAGAACGACTTTACTGTTTTTTCAAAAAATCCTTAAAAAATGGGAAGTTGTACCTTATGGAAAAGCTCTCATAGAAAAAGCTATAGCTTTGGCTCTTGAAAAAAATTTAGATTTAGAAGATGTATTACAATGTCTCTGTGCTAAAGAGAATCAATGTAGTGTTTTGATAACAGAAGATAGAAGATTTTTTGAGTGTGGTATTTCTGTGATGGGTACGGATGGTTTTTTAAAAAAATGTGGTGGAGGAAAAAGATGAGCCTAGCAAGTAAACTATACAACATTGGAAAAACAATTACAGAAAAAGAGACTATAAAATCTTTAATAGTTCGAGAGCCTGATAGTTCAATAGATTATGATAAGGGGTTGGAGTTTTTGGAGTTGGTGAAATAATCTCATTATAAATTACAATTACGGGTCAGGCGTTGAATATTTACTTTTAATTATTTGAGTACAAATGTAACATATTTTAAAAGTGTATTTTCAACGCCTGACCCGTAATAAAAAAATTTTAGTTGAACAAATATATAATAAGCTCATAGTGTTATTTTACAATTGGAGTTCATACATTGCTCACCATAAAAGCAACCTTGCCCACACGAAATCTACCCGTCAAAATGGTCTTAGCCAAACTATTACAATCTTTCATATATCACACACTACTACGCCACTTGCCCAAGAGAAGCATGGCTCTATAGTAGGCGTATTCATGCTGATCAGTGGGATGAGAATATCTTGATGGGTAAGGCATTGGCAGAGATAAAAGAGGATACTTTGCATAAGTTTCCTTTTGCACATCTCAAATTTGACAAGATTGGCAAAGAGCGAGGGCATATTATGGTCACAGAGTATAAAAAATCTATGAGCAATACCCAAGGGGCAAAGATGCAACTGCTCTTTTATATGTGGCAACTCAAAACCTCTCTCAAACTCAAAGTGATTAATGGCAAGATTATTTCTGGTCGTACAGTCATATTTGTAGAGGGGAATGAGGAGAACATGCAAACCATTGAAGCACTTATGTCTGAGTTAAGTCAATTTTTGGACACTCCTAAGCCACCACCTTTTGTGGAGATAAAGTTTTGTAAGGGCTGTGAGTAAGGGATTATTGTTATTAAATCATTTTAGCTATAATTGATAAAATACAAAAAAATCTACAAAATAGTAGAAATCAAAGGAGATAGCATGACAACACAAGTATCAGCCTATATATCAAATGAGACAAAGATGATATTTGAGAACTTTTCAGCAAAATCTGGGCAGAAGAAAGGTTTCATTATTGAACAGGCACTGCTTCACTATATCAATGCTCATCAAGAGTTGCCTGAGGATGTTATTATCCCCCCACATATTACTGTCTCGAAAGAGGTTTTTGAAGATGTAATTATGAGAGATAGAGAACCAAGCAGTGCATTGAGAGAGCTGATGAATGAAGATAGAGATTAGAAAGCTCCAAAAGAGAGATAACCGAAAAGAGTTTTGTAGTGGAGATATTGAGATAGATAGATTTTTTATCAAATTTGCAGGGCAGAACCAGTTTAAACACAAGATAGGGAACTCTTATGTAGCTATAGAGAGTGGTTCAGAAAAGATTTTGGGATATGCAACCATATCTGCTTCATCTTTGAAAATAGATAGTTTGGATATATCTGAATTTAAAAAGTTTCCTAACTATCCACTACCTATTCTTAGGATTGCACGGCTTGGAGTAGATAAGAGCGTTCAATCACAAGGTATAGGGCGAAAACTACTACAACACATGTTGTATCTTGCCATAGAGATAGAAGAGTTGGTTGGGTGTGTTGGAATCTTTGTTGATGCAAAAGATGATGCTGTGGCTTTTTATCATAAGTATGATTTTGAGATAGTCCCTGTGATAGATGGAGAACTTGGGGTGAAGCCTACTCAAACCATGATGTATCTCTCTATGAGAACCATACATAAAATTCTAGAAAAGTAATGATATGTACATTATCCTATTTTACGACATAGCCGACAAAAGCTTAAGGGCTAAAAAAGATAACAGCTACAAGATACGAAAAGAGGTTGAGAAGTATTTAACGCGTGTGCAGTTTTCAGTATTTGAGGGAGAGATAAGCCCGGGGTCAGGTGATGCTAATGCTATCCTTTGTCCTCTTAATAATCCTCTGTACAGTTGCTTGATTTAATCCTAATACTTTAGCAATCAAATGCTGTGAATATCCTTTTTGGTATGCTTGTAGTTAAGGGGTCAGGTAACAACTACAACTAAGTATTCATAAGCTATACTACCAAACAAAGGAGATAGTGATGCCAAGAAAACCACGCATAGAGATAGCAGGTTATTATCATATCATCAATAGAGGGGTAGACAAAAGAGTTATCTTCAAAGAGCCTGCTGACTATGAACAGTTTGAAGAGCTAATGTGCTTTTATGCAAAAAGCTATGGTATCACCATACATAACTATTGTCTTATGAAAAACCACTATCATCTACTCATAGGGATAGAAAAAGAGAACCTCTCTAAGTTTATGAGACAACTCAATATGAACTACGCCATCTACTTCAATAAAAAATACAGAAGATCAGGACACCTGTGGCAAGGACGGTTCAAGTCTTGGTATGTCACAGATGAAGCTTATCTCTATACTCTAATGCTCTATATAGAGCAAAATCCACTCAAAGCAAAGATAGTAAAAACATTAGAAGAGTACCCCTATAGCTCTTATAACCATTTTCTAACAAACAATATACCAGAGTGTCTCAAAGATGCTCGGATAGTACAAAATCATAAAGATGATA
>JAYEOM010000103.1:0-33548 GCA_034722955.1 Campylobacterota bacterium | reverse complement strand
CCAAGAGGGCAATCTTCACAAAATATAATTCTCCAATTAGCTATGGCTAGTCCTACGAATTATATTTTGCAAATCTTACCCTCTTGGTGACTTCTATTTGTGTGTTTATCTCCTTGGGGTAGCCTTAACTATACCTCTTTTAGAAACAGCAAAGAGATCCGTATGTCATCATAGCTAACTTCGCCATCCATAGCGTCAAATATAGGTTTCAGCCTCAAGCGACCATCATCACTGAAATCCTCTGCACTACTCTTTGACTTTAACTTCACTACCTCATCTCGCACCGCTCTGAAGATCTCTTCATCTGGCTTGAACTTTTCCAAATCCAAACTCTCATCCGCCTCTCTCAAGATACCTAAATGTTGGATGATCGTTGATTTGCTCAAACCTCTCATCTTTGCCAACTCTAAAATATCTTTTGACTTTTCGATGAGATGTTTTGTTTTTATCTGTGTTGGAGTGCGGTAGCTCTCTACTGATACTTTCCCATTTTTTAAGTTCTCTCTCTCAGCTTCGATCTGAATCTTGTCGGTGATGCCTCCCAAACTCTCTATGTGATCTGTAGATAGTATCTCAAGAGATCTTTTGCTCATCTTCACTATCTCGTCAGCAGCTCTCTGGGAAGCCATCTTGATACGGTCATCTATATGCAGGATCAGTGGGTCAACTCTCAATGCCATATCATTCAACCCCATGAGTCTCAACCCTTCGATAGTTTTGATACGAGAGAGAGCTACATACCCCTGTCCAGCTTCAAAGGTCTTGGTGAGGTCTATCTCTGCTGCATCGAGTGTCATACCTTGGGATTTGTGGATGGTGATAGCCCATGCCAGTCTCAAGGGGACTTGGGAGATTGTGGCGATGATAGTTCCACTATCATTTTCGATAGACCAATCCTCCTGTTCGAGCTTGATACGCCTCCCTGATGAGATCTTTACTATGGGCATATTGTCATTTGGATCGAATCCTGTGACGATACCCGTTGTTCCATTTATATAGCCTTTTTCGGGACTGTTCTTGATAAATAGAACTACGGCATCTTTTTTGAGAGTCAACTCTTCCAAAACCAGTGATGATTTGAAAATCTTAGCGATATTTTTTTGACTCCCTTTTGACTCGTAGGTGTAGAAGATAGGTCTACCGGGTAAGTTTGCCAACTCTTGATCGTTGATCCTATCGACATCGATATTGTGTGTATAGAGTTTGGTGGGCGTAAAGTCAATATTTAACACTTTATGGTATCTGGAGTTGAATATATCATGAGATATCTTTGAGACTTGACCGCTTCGTATCTCATCTAAAACAGTGATAAGTTTATCATCAACTTGTCTAAACTTTTTCTCAAGATAAGAGGTTTTTAGATTGAGTTCTCTCCATACAGGGGATTGCCAAGCAAATCGTTTCTCTTTGTAAACTTTGGAGACAGGAGGTAGTTGGAAAAAATCTCCTGAGAGTACAACTTGGATACCTCCAAATGGCTGGGTAGTACCTTTGAATGCTCTGAGGATCTGATCCATAGATGAGAATATCTCTGGAGAGATCATAGAGACTTCATCGATGATGAGGATTTTCAATTTGGAAAATCTCTTTGCTAGATATCTCTTCTCCATCAAAAACTCTATATAGCCATCGTCTATAGTGTCACGAATACCCAATGAGAAGTAGGAGTGAATGGTCTGACCTCTCAAGTGAGAAGCCGCTATTCCGGTAGGAGCTACAATAGCAGGGGTGACTCTCCTCTCTTTGAGGTACTCTATAAACTGGTTGAGGAGATAAGTTTTACCAGTCCCGGCTGACCCTGTGATAAAAACATTCTCTCCTGATCTTAATATATCTAATGCTGTTGTTTGATTCATAATCCTATCATATCATTATTTATATGTAAGTATGTCTAAAATAAAAATTCTGCTATAATGAATGATAAATTAAGATTAGTTCTAAACATATAGAGGTTAAAATGTATCATTCCCAAAAATGTACAATCAAAAATATTCTTCAGGAGGCTTTGCACTATAAAAAGGCACTGGTAAAGGGTAATATAGTGGCGATACTCGCTACCCTGATCATGGTAGTTATACCACTCTTTATTCCTATATTGGTGGATGAACTACTGCTTCATCAAGGCGACAAGATGACGGGCTGGGTGAGGGATCATCTGTTTGTTATGACACTGAGCGGATATGTTCTCTTTTTTCTTATCTTGACACTTCTGATGCGTACAGTGAGTTTTTTGCTCAATATTGTCCAAGTCAAAACCTTTCTGGGCATATCTAAAGATATCTCTTATACATTGAGAAAGAGTGCAATAGAGCATCTCAAAAAAGTATCTCTCAAAGAGTATGAGATGGTCTCTCCCGGAGCAGTGACATCCAAGCTGGTAACAGATATCAATACTATAGATAGTTTTATCGGAACGACAGTTAGTAAATTTATCATATCTATATTGACACTGACCTTCACCGCCGTGATACTGCTGCTGATCAATTGGAAACTGGCTATCTTTATCTTGATTACCAACCCTATAGTCGTCTTTTTTACGGCAAAGTTTGCTAGAAATGTAGGAAAACTGAAACGAAAAGAGAATAGTGCAATCGAGATCTTCCAATCATCACTCAATGAGACTTTGGAGCTTTTTCAGCAGATCAGAGCTGCCAATAAAGAGCTGTTCTTCTTTTCTCAAATCAGTGATCAAGCTGAGAGGCTCAGGGATGCATCTATAGAGTTTGGGTACAAAAGTGAGAGAGCGATTCGTTTCTCATTTCTGATCTTTTTGGGTGGGTATGAGATCTTTCGTTCTGTAAGTATACTAGCTGTAGCATATACAGATCTCAGTGTAGGATTGATGTTGGCGATCTTTGGGTATCTCTGGATCATGATGACACCCACTCAAGATATCATCAATTTTCAGTATGCACTGGCCAATGCCAGAGCAGCATGCGGACGCATAAATACGATCTTTGCTATGGAGAGGGAGCCGGAAGTGATAGATAGCAGAGATCCTTTCATCGGAAAAGAGGCAGTATCTATAGATATCAAAGATTTAAACTTCGCTTACTTTCATGATAAGCCCATACTCAGATCAGTATCTCTTACTATCCCCAAACAGTCTAAAGTTGCACTGGTAGGGGCAAGCGGAAGTGGTAAAACTACATTGGCAAATATTTTGGTAGGCTTCTACCCTGTGACAGATGGAGAGATACTATATGGTGATATTTCAGAGAGTGAGATAGATTTGGCAACGATCAGGGCAAATGTACATCTCATCTTGCAACATCCTAAACTCTTTAATGATACAATGCTATTTAACTTGACACTAGGCAGAGAGCATAGTGAAGAGGAGGTACTGGATGCACTGCACATCGCACAGCTAGATGAGGTGGTAGAGTATCTGGATGAGGGGCTGGATACTTTGGTCGGTAAAGATGGTATCAAGCTGAGTGGCGGCCAGAGACAGCGTGTGGCTATAGCAAGGATGGTGCTAAGTGATCCAAAAGTGGTGATACTGGATGAGTCGACTTCAGCACTAGATATTCATACTGAGACAAAGCTCTTTGATGCTCTGTCTCAGTTCTTGGCACCCAAGACAGTGATCACGATCGCACACAGAATCAGTACGATCAAAAGTGCAGAGTTGATATATGTACTTGAGAATGGAGAAGTTGTCGATAGTGGTTCACCACAAGAGTTGATGCACAAAGATAGCAGTTACTTTAGCAGTATGGTATAGTCCGAATTTAAGGGATAGTTTTGGATATTTTTCAAGCGATAATTATAGGGATCATCGAAGGGTTTACAGAGTTTTTGCCCATATCATCTACAGGTCATATGATTGTAGCGAGTAAATTTTTGGGGATTGAAGAGACAGCACTGATCAAAGCTTATGAGGTGATCATCCAGTTTGCAGCTATCTTGGCGGTCATGCTGATATATCGTGATAAACTTTCACTATCAAAGATTGATCTATGGAAGAAGCTGATATTGGCATTTTTGCCTCTTGGAGCTGTTGGATATATCTTCAGAGATCATATCAAAGCACTATTTTCTGTCGAAGTGGTAGCGATTATGTTTATCATAGGCGGGGTTATCTTTTTGATAGTAGAGTACTTCTATAGAGAAGAGAAGAGCTATATTACAGATGTAGAGTCAGTGAGTTACAAGCAGGCACTATGGGTAGGAGTAGCACAACTCTTCTCACTGATCCCTGGGACTAGTAGGGCAGGTGCAACAATAGTCGGTGGTCTGTTGACAGGTATGGATAGAAAGACAAGTGCAGAGTTTTCGTTTCTATTGGCTATTCCTGTGATGGCTGCCGTGAGTGGATATGATCTGCTCAAACACTATCAGGATTTTGCAGATGCCAACTGGATCGCTTTTTTGACAGGATTTTTTGTTGCATTTATAGTAGCCTATCTAACGATTAAGCTATTTTTAGCTTTTTTACAGAGGTTTACATTTGTCCCTTTTGGTATCTATAGGATTGTTCTTGGAGTTATACTTCTGTTGATGATTTGATTGAGTTTATAGAGTCTCCTTGGGGGGTTTTTCTTAAGTTCAAACAGTTTTGGACATACACGAGAGGTGACTCTCGTCATAAAAGGTATATAATGACATTTAATGAATTTGATTTTCATCCTGATATACGCAAAGGGGTGAAGATAGCAGGCTTCAAAGAGCCTAGCCCTATCCAAGAGATGGCAATCCCGATCATATCGGCAGGTAATGATATGGTGGGGCAGGCACATACGGGTACTGGGAAGACAGCAGCTTTTGGTTTGCCTATGATGGACAAGATAGCCAAAGGTGAAATAGAGAGAGCTTTGGTGATCACACCTACAAGAGAGTTGGCTACACAAGTAAGTGATGAGTTGTATCATCTGGGGCGTTTTGCCGGTATCCGAACACTTACGGTATATGGTGGTGTAGGTTATGGGAGACAGATCGCATTGATACATAAAGGTGTACAGATAGTTGTAGCTACACCGGGAAGACTCAAGGATCTCTATAAAAAAGGTAAGATAGATGTATTTAACCCTGAGATTGTGATCCTTGATGAGGCTGATGAGATGCTGGATATGGGATTTCTCGAAGAGATCAAAGAGATATTTGAGTATATTCCACAAAATAGACAAACACTGCTCTTCTCTGCAACCATGCCGGAGCCTATCAAAGAGTTGGCCGATAGCATTCTATATAATCCAGAGTTTATATCTGTAGTGAGTGCAGAGGATGCAACAGTGAACAATATCATAGAGCAGAGATACTATGTTATCAATGAAAACGAGAGAGATGAAGCGATCGTCAAGCTTTTGGAGACAGAAGATACTGATAAGTGCATCGTATTTTGTCGAATGAAGCGAGAGGTTGATAGATTGAGTGAGCATCTGTCTGCATTGGGATTCAATGCCAAAGGTCTGCATGGAGATATGGAGCAGCAAGAGCGTGATGAGATGATGCGAGGCTATCGAAGAGGGCAGATCAAAATAATGGTAGCTACAGATGTAGCTTCCAGGGGATTGGATGTCAAAAATGTCAGCCATGTCTTTAACTATCATATCCCATTTGATCCTCAAAGTTATGTGCATCGTATAGGGAGAACAGGTCGTGCAGGCAAAAGCGGTCAAGCGATCACACTGGTCTCTACTGAAGAGTTCAGAGAGTTGCAGCGCATCCAGAAAGAGGTTGGAGCTGACATGCGACTCGCTACTATTGAGTCTGGTGATGGATTGAATCAAGCATCAGTTGATAACTTTGCCAATAAGATTCGCAATAGTAAAATCCACCCTGGAATAGACCAAGTCTTAGATGAAATTGCAGATATGGATAAAACGCTATTGCTAGAAAAGGTTATATCTATGATCATGCATCAAGAGCAAAACAACCTTGGATCAAGGATCGGTTTGGATCAAGAGATGGTTGATGAGATGATGGGAAATTATCAAGAGGATAAGAGATCAGCACGCAACAGTAATCGAAGAAGAAAAAGACGATAAGTGGAAGTATAGGAACAATCCTAAGTGTGATCATATCTTTTGATGGTGCTTTAAGTTGGAATAAGTAAAAATGTTTTAAAATTGGGAAATAAAAGTTAAATAAGAAGGTTATCTGATGGAAGAAAGTCTAGTGGGTGAAAGTCTTAAGTTTATGGTGCTGGGGATGACCGTTGTTTTCCTCTTCTTGGCACTATTGGTTCAGGTGATGAAAGTTCAGGCGAAGATCATCAATAAGTATTTTCCAGAGAAAAAAGCTGTTGCTGCAGGAGCAAAAACTGCAGCACCTGCAGCAGATGATTCAGCTAAAACTGCTGCAATCATCGCCGCAATCACAGAGTTCAAAAAAAATAAATCATAACAAGAAGGTAGTAGCATGGCAAAAAAATATATAGATGTGATGGATACCACTTTCAGGGACGGCTTTCAGTCTGTCTTTGGGGGACGGGTTCTTATGGATGACTTCTTTCCTGCAGTAGAGGCAGCGAAAGAGGCAGGTATCAAACATTTTGAGTTTGGTGGTGGAGCTAGATTTCAAACGCTTTACTTCTATCTTCAGGAGAATGCTTTTGATATGATGGATAGGTTTCGTGATATTGTAGGTCCCGAAGCAAACTTACAAGTCCTCTCTCGTGGTATAAATACAGTAATGTTGGATACCGGTAGTCGTGAGACTATCGATCTATTTGCAAAAATGTTTAAAAAACATGGTACTACTACAGTAAGAAACTTCGATGCACTCAATGATGTGAACAACCTCATATATAGTGGTCAGTGTATCAAGAAGCACGGTCTCAATCACGAAGTAGTCGTCACCATGATGGATCTGCCCCCAGGATGTGAGGGAGCTCATGATGTTGCATTTTATGAAAAGACACTCAGAAATATATTAGATAGCGGTCTGGAGTTTGATTCAGTATGCTTCAAAGATGCTAGTGGTACATCTAATCCGCATAAAGTGTATGAAACTATAAAAATGGCACGAAATCTATTGGGTGATGATACGCATCTCAGACTCCATACGCATGAAACTGCCGGTGTAAGTGTCGCAGGTTATCTTGCTGCACTTGAGGCAGGAGCTGATGGTATTGATATGGCGGCATCGCCTGTCAGTGGCGGAACAAGCCAACCAGATATTTTGACCATGCTTCATGCTACCAAAGGTACAGATTATAACTTAGGTGACTTGGAGCTACCAAAGATTCTCAAATATGAAGAGAGACTGCATAAGTCTCTTCAGGATTATATGATTCCACCTGAAGCGACTCAAGTATCACCTCTCATTCCTTTCTCACCTATGCCTGGCGGTGCATTGACTGCCAATACACAGATGATGAGAGATAGTGGCAATCTTGATAGGTTCGATGAAGTAATCTTGGCGATGAAAGAGGTAGTGGAGCGAGGTGGCTACGGTACTTCGGTTACACCTGTCAGCCAATTTTACTGGCAGCAGGCATATGCCAATGTTATGTTCGGTCCTTGGAAGCAGATCGCACCTGGATATGGTCGAATGGTACTGGGATATTTTGGTAAAACACCTGTAGCAGCAGATCCTGAGATAGTAGCATTGGCAAGCAAAAAACTCAAGCTTGAATCAACTACAGAAAATCCTCTGGATATCGCAGATAGAGATGAAAACAAATCTATCGCACACTGGACGAAAGTGCTGGAAGATGAAGGGCTTGAGACTACAGATGAAAATATCTTTATCGGTGCCTCTTGTGATCAGAAGGGTATAGCGTTCCTCAAGGGTGAAGGTCCATTGATGGTAAGAAAAAAGAGTGAAGAAGAAAATAATAGTGGAGAAGTAGATATGGCAGGAAATTATACAGTAGTTGTTGATGGTAAGAAATTTAGTGTTCAGGTAGCTGAAGGTAATGCAGATATCCAAGTAACAGAGGCTGCAGCAGCAGCAGCTCCTGCACCTACTGCAACTCTAGTAGAGGGTGGAGTAGGCAGTACTAAGATAGAGTCACAAACACCAGGAAATGTGTGGAAGATTTTGCTCTCTCCGGGTGATAGTGTCAAAGAGGGTGATAAGATTATGATTCTCGAAGCGATGAAAATGGAGATTGATATCACTGCACCACAAGATGGTGTGGTTAAATCGATCAGTGTCAATGTCAATGATGCAGTCAGTGATGGACAACTACTAGCTACAATGGAGTAACAATGATGTTTAAAAAGATTTTTATTTCGCTACTTTTTGCTTTGATTGCTTCTAGTTCAGTACTCTATGCAAGTGATAATGCTGCACCGCCTGCTCCTGATACAGCTAGCCAAGAGAGTACATATACCCCAAAAAGTATATCAGAGTTAGCGGTAAGTTTTTGGAAAACGACAGGGATCAATGCTTTTTTTGATTTTAACGATGGAGAGACTACTTCTGAACCAAAAGGTCCAGCTTATGAGAAAGAGATGTCTTGGTTTGAGTCCTCTCTGGGTCGTTTGATTATGATCTTGATCGTATTTATACTCTTCTATTTGGCAATTGCCAAAAACTTTGAGCCACTACTCCTGATCCCTATCGCATTTGGTGGATTATTAGCCAATATTCCACTTGCCGGTATAGGAGGAGAGGATGGCATGCTTGGTATTGTCTATAATATGGGTATTGCCAACGAATTTTTCCCTCTGCTTATCTTCATGGGTGTTGGTGCAATGACTGATTTTGGACCACTACTCTCCAGACCTAAAACTGCACTGCTTGGCGGTGCTGCACAGTTTGGTATTTTTGGTGCATTAGTTGGAGCAGTTATGTTGGGCTTTGGTCTACAGGAAGCATCAGCGATCAGTATCATTGGTGGTGCAGATGGTCCTACCTCGATCTTTATCGCCAATAGATTGGCACCAGATATGCTAGGAGCAATTGCCGTTGCTGCTTACTCCTATATGGCATTGGTGCCTGTCATCCAGCCTCCGATAATGAGAGCACTGACAAACAAAAAAGAGCGTCAGATTGTTATGAAAACGACAAGAAAAGTAAATAGACTTGAGAAGCTGATCTTCCCTATCCTTGTACTATTGCTTGCTATTATGATCTTGCCGGAGTCAACACCTCTAATCGGTGCATTTACATTTGGTAACTTTGCCAAAGAGTCAGGTGTGGTTGATCGTCTCTCTAATGAGATGCAGAACTCCCTGATCAATATCGTTACTATCTTCTTGGGTCTAGGTGTCGGCTCGAAGTTGGCAGCGGATAAGTTCCTCGTATTGGAAACATTGGGTATTATGCTTATTGGTCTATTGGCATTTTCAGCAGGTACAGCAGCTGGTGTGATCATGGCGAAGATTATGAACAAATACTCTGATGAACCTATCAATCCACTTATCGGTGCAGCCGGTGTATCGGCAGTACCAATGTCAGCACGGGTGGTGAGCAAGGTTGGTTCTGAAGAGAAACCGGGTAATATTTTGCTGATGCACGCTATGGGTCCAAATGTAGCAGGTGTTATCGGTTCAGCAGTAGCAGCAGGTGTGTTGCTCTCTATATTTAAATAAAAGAGGAAACTATGACAACAAGAGTACCCAAAGAGCTTGATGCTCTTGGACTTGAGAATATTGGTAAGATTTATCATAATCCAAGCTACAATGAAGTACAAGCCCATGAAGTCAACAAAGGTGAAGCTAAACTTTCAACAAGTGGTGCAACTATGTGTGATACTGGTATCTTTACAGGACGAAGTCCAAAAGATAAGTATTTTGTTGATCAGGAGCCGTCTAATAAGCATATCGCTTGGGGTGATATTAACAAACCTATTAAGCAGGAGACTTATGAAGAGCTTTTGGCACTCACAAGAGAACAACTATCTGGTAAAGATATCTATATTATAGATGTTTATGCGGGATCAAGCTTGGAGAGTCGTAAAAAAGTTCGATTTGTAACAGAGATAGCATGGCAAGCACACTTTGTTAAAAATATGTTTATCCGCCCACCTGCTGATGAGGTTGATGAGTTTGTACCTGACTTTACTGTCTATAATGCTTGTAAGGCTACCAATGATAAATATGAAGAGCAAGGACTCAATTCTGAAGTATTTGTTGTCTTTAATGTAGAGGAAAACATCTCTATTATTGGTGGTACTTGGTATGGTGGTGAGATGAAAAAAGGAATTTTTTCTATGATGAACTACTGGTTGCCTCTTGAAAATAAACTCTCAATGCACTGTTCAGCCAATGTGGGTGCTGATGGTGATGTTTGTCTCTTCTTTGGACTCTCTGGTACAGGAAAAACAACTCTTTCTACAGATCCTAAGCGTGCATTGATTGGTGATGATGAACATGGTTGGGATGACAATGGTGTCTTTAACTTTGAGGGCGGTTGTTATGCTAAAGTTATCAATCTTGACCCAAAAAGTGAACCTGAAATTTATGGAGCAATCCGCCAAGATGCTCTGCTCGAAAATGTTGTCTATGATGCCAATGGTAAAGTAGATTATGATGATGGATCAAAGACTGAAAATACTAGAGTCTCTTATCCCATCGAACATATCGAAAATCACAAAGAGGACTTGATGGCAGGTCATCCAAGCAATATCATCTTTTTGACTGCTGATGCTTTTGGGGTATTGCCTCCTGTTAGTAAGCTTACTAAAGAGCAGGCGATGTATTACTTCCTTTGTGGATATACTGCAAAAGTTGCTGGTACAGAGAGAGGCATTACTGAGCCTGTAGCAGCATTTTCTGCCTGTTTTGGTGAAGCATTTTTGCCTCTACATCCAACAGAGTATGCAAAACTATTGGGTGACAAGATTGATGAGCATGGTGTAAATGTTTATCTCGTGAACACAGGTTGGACTGGTGGTGTTTATGGTATTGGCAAACGCATGAGTATTAGAGATACAAGAGCATGTATTGATGGTATCCTTAATGGCTCTATTAATGATGCTGAGTTTGAGACAATAGATGTCTTTAACCTATCTGTACCAAAAATGTTACAAGGTGTTTATAACAATAGCGTTCTTAACCCTCGTAATACTTGGGAAGATAAAGATGCTTATGATGCTACTCTTAGAAAACTTGCTAAAATGTTTGTTGATAACTATAGTCGTTATGATGGACATGGTGATGAGTTTGACTTCTCTGGAGCCGGTCCACAGATATAATCCCTTTTTCTTAATACCTCTTATACCGGAGAACTCTTCTTCTCCGGAGTCTATTTGTGTGTTTATCTCCTTGGGGTAGCCTAAGAAAAGATTAACTCTACGGATCATTGAATATAACAATTAAGATATAATTGTTTTTAAGAGATTAAGTTTTAGGATTGAACTCCAATGGAGGGAGGTATGTTGCTGTGAAAAGTTTACGGTTTTTCATCGTATTGGCACTTTTACTGTTTGTCATAATAGCTTATGAAACCTATGATCAGTATAAACGGATCCATAATACTCAAAAACTCATCATCAAAAATGAGAGCCAATCTATCTCAGAATTTATATCGTCTTTTCGTCAAACTTACCAAGATGTTTTTCTTCGTCATCATATTGTTGTTGATGATAAGAGTATCAATCTACTACCTATCAAGACTATGCCAGAGATAAGTGATCGTTTCTCAGAAAGTGTTCAAGGTGATGTTGTGATACGAACTGTTTCAGATCGTCCAAGAAATCCAGAAAATATAGCCAATGATTTTGAATTAGAGATGATACAACACTTTAGAGACAATCCAAAAGAGAGTTATAAATTTATAGAGAGAGAGAATGCTTTTTATTACACTAAACCTCTGCTTGTCAAAGAGTCATGTCTTCAATGTCATGGCAAGAGGGAGGATGCTATACCAAGTATCCGTGATAAATACGAGAATGCGTATGATTATCAACTTGGCGATGTGCGGGGATTGTTAAATATCAAAATCAAAGAGCGTGGGTTTTTTGCTCTACTCTACTCAGACTTTATAAGTGGTTTTACGATTGCTATTACTCTCTATATGATCTTTCTGATTATTATCTATATTTTGATCAGAAAAATGAGACTTAAAGATGAGCAGTATACTCAACAGCTTGAGATAGATATAACAAAAAAGATCTCTGAGATAGAGAAGCAGAAAGATTCACTTTATGATCAAGCACATCATGATGCCCTTACAGGATTGCCCAATCGTATCCTTTTCAATGATAGATTGGAGCATGGCATTGAGTTGGCAAAGCATCACAATACAATGTTGGCACTTCTCTTTGTGGACTTAGACTATTTTAAGCAGATCAATGACTCCTTGGGTCATGATATTGGAGATAGGGTTCTTGTAACAGTGACTGAAAGACTGAAGGCTAAGATTCATAAAGAGGATACACTTGCTAGACTTAGTGGTGATGAATTTACTATTATTATGGAAGATATGCACAGTATAGAAGATGCATCTCTATTGGCTAGAAAAATTCATGAAGTTCTACTGCAGCCACTTCATATAGAGGGTCAAACGCTCTATACCTCTTGCAGTATTGGTATTAGTTTCTATCCTCAGGATGGTGCAGATGCTAGTAGTCTCATCAAATATGCTGATGCAGCTATGTATAAAGCCAAAACAGAGGGACGAAATAATTTTCAATTCTACTCATCGGATATGACTGCATTGGCAATGGAGCGTGTGGTGATGGTAACAAGTCTACGCCAAGCTATGAATAGAGATGAGTTTATGCTCTACTGTCAGCCACAGATAGATGCCAAATCAGAGAAACTAGTAGGTGTAGAAGCTCTCATCCGATGGAATCATCCTACTATGGGGTTGATACTGCCTGCGAAATTTATCCCTCTGGCAGAGGAGACTGGTTTGATTGTTGATATCGATAGATGGGTAATGAAAACAGCCATAAAGCAGATTGTAAGATGGCGTAGAGATGGATATGACCCTGGCATACTCGCACTAAACCTCTCTGCAAGACAGCTAGGTAGCGACGACTTTGTACTAAAACTGCAATCAAGCATAGAAGATCATGGTTGCCATCCAGAGTGGCTAGAGCTAGAAGTTACAGAGGGGCAGGTGATGAACAGACCAGAAGAGTCTATCATGAAACTAAATCAGATCAGCAGTATGGGTATAGAGATTGCAATTGATGATTTTGGTACGGGGTACTCATCTTTGGCATATCTGAAGAGATTACCTATAGATAAGCTGAAAATAGATCAATCTTTTGTCAGAGGTATACCTGATGAGAGGGAGGATACAGCGATCATCAAAGCGATAATCGATCTCGCAAAAGCACTCAATCTTGATGTTATTGCAGAGGGTGTTGAGACAAATGCTCAAAGAGAGCTCCTCGTAGAGAGTGGTTGTGATATCATTCAAGGGTACTATTATGATAAACCAATACCTGTAGACGAGATAGAAAAAAAATATTTTAAATCTTAGGAAAAAATCAAAATATTTTAGTCTCATATCTTTTTTTGACTCTCTCTACCTTTGGAGTGATGACTGCCATGCAGTAACCTTGTGTTCTATTTAGTCTATAGTAATCCTGATGATAGGGTTCTGCTAGATAAAACTTCTCCAGAGGTTCGATGAGTGTGACGATACTCTCTCTATAGTTGAGTTGTGCCTCATCTTTTGCTCTGATAGCCCTCTCTTTTGTATCACTATCCTCATAGAGTATAACGGAGCGGTACTGTGTGCCTATATCTGCACCTTGGGAGTTGAGTGTCGTAGGATTGTGAATATCAAAGAAAATCCTCAATATATCATCACTACTAATGATCTTATCATCATAGCTGATCTTGATAACTTCGGCATGTCCAGTCTCACCACTGCATACTGAGTGGTAATCAGGGTTCTCCATAGCTCCATTGGCATAACCACTCACAACATCCTCTACGCCATTGAGCAGTTCAAACACTGCTTCCAAACACCAAAAACACCCACCACCAAGTACCAGTTCTCTTTTTGCCATAACTCTATATCCTTATTTAGATCTATTACAATATAATAGTATAATTTGATAGAGAATAGCTTAGGCTACCCCAAGGAGGTGTGGTGATGAGAGAGAGTCAAAAGAGTATTGAAAAAAAAGTAGCGTATATTAGTGATCCTATCTATCTGAAACATGATACAGGGGTTATGCATCCTGAGTCAGCAGAAAGGTTGAGAGCAATCGACAGTGCAGTAGATATATTGAAAGATTCATTGGTGATAGTCTCTCCTATAGCTGTCAGTGAGTCTATAGTGAGATTGGTTCATACGCAAGAGCATATTGAGAGGGTGCGTGAAGCGAGCCAGTCACAAGCTGCAATAGATCCGGATACTATCTGTAGTGTAGACTCTTATAGTGCAGCACTTACGGCAGTCGGTGCAGGTATTGTAGCGATAGATGGGATTAAGGCAGACCATTTTGAGCGTGCTTTTTGTGCTGTACGACCACCAGGACACCATGCTGCACCGACTAACCCTATGGGATTTTGTCTCTTCAACAACATAGCTATCACTGCTCGTTATGCTCAGTCTCAAGGATACAGCAGAGTGATGATAGTAGATTTTGATGTCCACCATGGCAATGGTACACAAGATACATTTTGGGAAGATGATACGGTTTTTTACTTTAGTTCTCATCAAGCATTTGCATATCCGGGGACAGGCATGGAGAGTGATATAGGTGAAGGGAGAGGAGAGGGGTATACCTCCAATCACTTGATGATGCCCGATAGCAGTGATAGAGAGTTGCTAGAGATATATGAAGAGGAGCTTCCCAAGGCTTTTGCACTATTTGAGCCTGACATATTATTGGTTTCAGCAGGTTATGATCTGCATGAGAGTGATCCGCTAGCATCACTCAATGTGACCACAGATGGGATTGCTAAAGTAGTTCGTACTATTTTGGATCGATCAGATCTCCCTGTGATCTTTTCTCTTGAGGGTGGGTATGATGTCACAGCACTAGGCAAAAATGTCAAAGTGACTCTAGAGGAGATGTTACGATGATAATTTAAACTTATGAGTTTCAGCAAACTCTATTGCATAATTTGGGATAATGCCACAAATAAACCAATCAGGATTGAAAGAGTTTAAAATGAATATTAATATCGTATGCCCTCACTGTTTGAAGGTAAATCGTATACCTAAAAAAGATAGCTACAGCAGAGCTAACTGTGGCGAATGTAAAAAGTCACTGCTTGATAGTAGACCCTTTAGTGCTGATGCATCTAGTTTTGGGCAGTTCCTAGCCAACAGTGACTTGCCGCTTGTGGTGGATTTTTGGGCACCTTGGTGCGGTCCTTGTCGTACAATGGCTCCGGCATTTGAAGAGGCTGCGATAGCTATGCCACTAAAAGCACAGTTTATTAAGATCAATACAGAAGAGCATCAACAGCTTGGCGGAGAGTATGCTATCCGAAGTATACCCACAATAGTCATCTTTAAAAATGGCAAGGAGGTAGATCGTACCAGCGGTGCCCTCACTGCTAAAAGAGTTCAAAATTGGGTTCAGCAGTATGCAGATTGATTGTCAAGGGCGAGAATGGCAAAAGCAAAAATTTTAATACTAGAGGATGATGCCAATCTCAATGAGACAGTTAGTGAATTTCTCGAAGATGAAGGCTATGAAGTAGAGTGTGCATTTGATGGTATAGAGGCAGAAGAGAGACTATATGAGAGCAAATTTGATCTACTGCTTCTAGATGTAAATACCCCAGGTCTCAATGGATTTGAAGTACTTAAAGGTGCCAGAGAGAGTGGTGTTATGGCTCCTGCAATCTTCATAACTTCTCTGAGCAGTGTTGAGGATTTGGAAAAAGGGTATGAGAGTGGCTGTGATGATTACATTCGCAAACCATTTATTCTCAGAGAGCTTCTCATCAGGATGGAGACTCTGCTCAAACGCAGTTTTTTTCATGAACAAAAAGAGTATATTGAGATAAACAGTACCATCAAATATGATATTCATACCAATCTGCTACTTATCGATAGCAAACCGGTATCTTTGGGAAATAAAGAGTCTAAGCTGATAAAGCTCTTTATGAAATCATCCGATGAGGTACTCTCGCATGAACATATATATAGACATCTCTGGGATTATGATGAAGATCCTAGTGATACAGCACTGCGTACTTACATAAAAAATCTGCGTAAGATTATAGGCAAGGAGAGAATTGTTAGTATTAAAAAACAGGGATACAAATTCATTACTGAGGAGTGAAAAGAAGTCACTTTTACGCTTTTTGACACTCTATCTATTGTTGGTTACTCTCCTCTTGACACTCTTGTCACTCTTCTACTATCAGAGTCAGGAGAAACTGATGTTTTCAAATCAGAGAACACTCTTGTCCACCTATGCTTATGAACAGATAAAGCGTCTCAAAACACTACACCACTACTTTGATGAGAGGCGTACTTACCCTAGAGACCACCGTTTTAAAAGTGCTATCTATGATATGGAAGAGGTAGAGATATTCTCTCTGATTGATAATGCATATATCAGATTTGATGAGGAGATCTATCAGCATGGGGAGAAGATATACTATGTAAAAATATTGGACAACTACTATCTAGGTGCAAAATATCTGATCATAGAGGTAGAGGATAGTCATCAATGGTATAGAGAGACACTCAAAACTATCATTATCTATAGTTTTGGTGCATTTATAATCCTCTTTATGTTTAGTCTGCTTCTTGCAAAACTATTTTTGAAACCTATGCGTGACTCTATTGTGCTCTTGGATCGCTTTATTAAAGATACAACACATGAACTCAATACACCACTCAGTACCATTCTTGCCAATATAGAGATGATGGATAGGAGTGTTATGGTTGAAAAAAATCGTAAAAAACTTGATCGTATTACAATCGCAGCTAAGACAGTCTCTGTTCTATATGAAGATTTAACCTATCTGACACTAGAACATGAGAGAGAAAATGATGATGAGTTGCTTGATCTCAAAAAGATCATAGAGGAGCGTATAGAGTACTTCAAGGCACTCTCAAAATCAAAACAGATCAACATGAGTTATAGATTGAAAGGGGAGCAGTTTCTTATGGATAGAAAGAAGTTTATCAGAATCATAGACAATCTCATCTCTAATGCGATCAAATATAATAGACGAGGCGGTTTCATAAAAATTGCTCTCTCCAGCGGAGTGTTGGAGATTGAAGATAGTGGTATAGGGATTGATGAAGAGAAGATACCATTTATATTTGATCGCTATATGCGATTTAACAGTAGTGAGGGTGGATTTGGGGTGGGATTGAGTATTGTCAAAAAGATTGTAGATGAGTACAACATGAATATAGAGGTTGACTCCAAGTTGGGGATAGGAACTAGAATGGTGCTAACATGGTAAGGATCACAATAGTAATAGTAGGTATAACTATATCACTCTCAAGCCAAGATGCTTATCAACAACACTGCATTGAGTGCCACAAGGATCTGCCTATGTCACTTCAGAGAATGTTTATGAATTATCTCTCTGTATATAGCGGAGAGATAAATACCAAAGCAGCACTAAAGCATTTTATGCGTTATCCCAGACGAGATACTTCAGTGATGTCTGAGCTTTTTTTGAAAAATTTTACCATCAAAAAGCCTCTAAAGATAAGTGACAAAGCATTAGATGAAGCGATAGAGATCTATTGGGATAAATATAAAGTATTAAATAAGCTTAAGTAGACTATAATATAGCCAATTGATGAATCATTATTATTATTAATATTATTCGGGAGTACGGTAGATGAAAAAATTACTTTTAATTATAACTATAGCTGCTATATCAATAGTAGGTACAACTACGGTACTAAATGCAGATGCAGACAAAGGTCAGAAGCTATACAAGAAGAAATTACGAAAATCCTGTGGTTTCTCTGGTGTAAGACTTGCTCGTTCCCACTCTCAGGATGAGTGGAGAGAGATCTATGATAGTGGTAAGTTTCCAGATGAAATCAAAAAGATATGCCCTAGAGTGAAACTTGATCAAATCAAAAAAGATTGGTGGCCGGATATTTATGATTTTGCTTATAAATATGCCGCAGATAGCTCTCATGTTCCAAATTGTTGAGTTGATAGACTTTGCTCTATCTGCTATCTATATTTCACAATCACTTCACAATTTTTCACTATTCTTTTTATTGTAACTTAACATAACAAAAAGGATCTATATGACTAAATTTACAAAATTGGCACTCGCTGCGATCTTCGCACTTGCTGTAGTATCTACAACTGCATCTGCGGATGTTACTAAAGGACAAAAGCTCTACTCTAAGAAGTTGAAGGGTGCGTGTGGTTTTACAGGTGCTAAATTTGCTGCAAAACATACACAAGATGAGTGGCAAGAGATCAAAGATGCCGGTAAACTTGGTGATGAGATCAAGACTCTTTGTCCTAAGCTAAAGAGTTATAAAGATAAGTGGGATACTCATGTTTATGACTTCATTTATGAGTATGCATCTGATTCAGGTAATGTTCCAAGCTGTTAAGTAATCCCTACTTAACTGTACAAAATTATCTATATACTTAAAGCTTTTTCCGTTGCTTGCAACGGAATGATAAACTACTACAACCACAAGGAAAATATATGAAAAAAATCGCAATTGCAATGTTATTCGCAGGATCTACTCTTTTGATGGCAGACGGTGCTGCTGCATACGCTAAATGTGCAGGGTGTCACGGAACTAACGGTGAAAAAGCTGCACTTGGTAAATCTGCTATTATTGCAGGTCAAGATGCTGCTAAAACTGTAGAGCAACTTCAAGGTTACAAGGCTGGCACACTCAATGTAAACGGTATGGGTGGTGTTATGAAAGGTCAAGTAGCTTCTATGGATGATGCTGCTATGAAGGCTGTAGCTGATCATATCGCTGCAATGAAGTAACTCTTTACCAGAGCCTTCAAGGCTTTGGAAATTCTCCCTCATCTGTTCTCTATTCATTACTTTACTATTAGGCTACCTCCTCCAATCTATTTCACTTTTCAGCTCATTTGGATAAAATAGCAAGCAAATATTATGTTGATATTATATAGGATATCAACCAGAAGGAAACAACTTGTTAACTACAGTCAATCTAACACAACGATATGGTAAGAGAGTACTCTTTGATAAGATCTCTATCACACTTGACCAGGGAAAACGATATGGCTTGATCGGTGCCAATGGCGCCGGTAAATCTACATTGATGAAGATACTCTCTGGTGAGATGGAGCCTACTGACGGAGAGATCCAGATCCAGCCTGGAAGCAAGCTGGGAATGTTGGGACAGAACCAGTATGCATTTGAAGAGTTTACACTCAAGGATGCTGTACTTTATGGTAACAGGAGACTCTATGATGCCCAGAAGGAGAAGGAGAAACTCTACTTGGAGGGTGATTTTGAAGATGATGCTGTCAACAATAGACTAGCTGAGCTAGAGATGATCTGTGCAGATGAAGATCCTACTTATGAGAGTGAAGTTAAGATCGAGAAACTTCTCGAAGCATTAGGGTTTCCGGCTGCAGGGCATGATGAGCTGATGAGTTCACTCACAGGCGGAGACAAATTCAAGATTTTACTCGCACAGGTACTTTTCCTAAAGCCAGATATACTTCTTTTGGATGAGCCTACCAACAACTTGGATATAGAGACTATCGGATGGTTGGAGAATGAACTCAAGCGACATGATGGTGTGATGGTAGTCATATCTCATGATAGACACTTTCTCAATGGTGTCGTAACACATATCCTCGATCTTGACTTTTCAAAGATCAGAGGGTTTACTGGCAATTATGATGATTGGTATATTGCAGCAAATCTTGTTGCCAAGCAGGCAGAGACAGATCGAAACAAAGCACTCAAAGAGAAGGATGAGTTGGAGAAGTTTATCGCACGATTTTCTGCCAATGCTTCCAAGGCAAAACAGGCAACAAGTCGTCAAAAACAACTAGATAAGCTAGATGTAGCAGATATAGAGCTCTCTAGCCGTAGAGATCCATCTATTATGTTTAGACCACATAGAGATATAGGAAATGAAGTACTTGAGATTACAGCTCTGAGCAAGAGTTATGATGGAGAGGAGGTTTTCAAAGATCTATCACTCAAAGTAGAGAGGGGTGACAAGATCGCTCTGATCGGTACCAATGGCGTAGGTAAAACAACTCTCCTCGAGATACTAATGGAGAAGATCACTCCAGATGCAGGAAGTTTCAAATGGGGACAGACTATCACAAGTAGTTACTTTCCGCAAAATGCAACAGACATAGTAACCGGAGATTTGAAACTCTATGATTGGCTTCAGGGTCATGACCCAAAGTGGCATATTGATGAACTCCGCAAGGTACTTGGCAGGATGCTATTTTCGGGTGAAGAGCAAGAGAAGATGGTCTCAGCCTGCTCTGGTGGGGAGAAACATCGTGTAATGCTCTCTAAAATGATGATGGATAGTGCCAACTTCCTTATCCTTGATGAGCCCAACAACCACTTGGATCTTGAAGCGATTGTTGCATTGGGTGAAGCGTTGCATAACTATCAGGGCGGCATCATCTGCGTCTCTCATGATAGAGAGCTGATCGATGCTTTTGCCAATCGCATCATCAAGATAGATGAAGATGGAACAGTGATAGATTTCGAGGGAGATTATGAATCATTTGTAGAGCAGTATGGACACTGATTTTGGAGGGTATGATTTTCATACCCAATTTTATTATGCGATGTTGGTATAGACTGCCTGCACATCCTCATCATCTTCGAGTTTGTCGATGAGTTTGTCGATCTCATCCATCTGTTTTTCTGTGAGCTCTATAGGGGTATTTGCGATTCGTTGCAACTCAGCTTTTGTCACTTGAATCCCTCTCTCTTCGAGAGCATGTGATAGATCTCCAAAAGATGAAAATTCTCCAAAGATTCTAATGATCTCTTTATCGTCATCATTCTCCTGAGGCTCCAGATCCTCCTCTATCTCCTCTAGACCAAAATCTATAAGATCAAGCTCAAGCTCTTCGAGATCCATATCATCAGTTTTGTCAAATGTAAAGAGTGATTTGCGTGTAAACATAAAGTCCAATGATCCATTTTGAAGTGCATCTCCACCATTACGAGTAAGTATTGCTTTTATATTGGCCACTGTTCGTGTATTATTATCTGTTGCACAATCTATAAACAGAAGTACCCCATGATGTCCCTTGGCTTCATAACTGATCTCTTTGATGTCGGCAGCATCCTTGCCACTAGCTCTCTTGATCGCTGCTTCGATATTGTCTTTTGGCATATTTTGTGCTTTGGCATTGAGGATAGCTGTACGCAGCTTGGGATTCATCTCTGGGTCAGTACCGCCATCTTTGGCTGCCATCGTTATGATTTTGCCTAGTTTTGGAAAGACTCTGGACATCGTTCCCCATCGTTTCATTTTGGCTGCTTTACGATACTCAAACGCTCTACCCATTTTTGATCCTTGTGAAAAGTAAAATATTTCTCGCATTATAACTCTAATGGGCTTAAGTTATGTCAAAGTCTTGATGGGTATAGTTCGTAAAATTATAGAAAGGTACACAATGACAATCAAAGAGTTACAAGAGGAGATTAGCTCCGAAGTAGGGATTATGCTCTATTTTTCCGGAGAAAATTGCAATGTTTGCCATGCTCTGCGTCCCAAGTTCAAAGAGGCATTTGATACACATTTTCCTCTGCTCAAACAGATCTATCTCGATGCTCATGACAATGCCGAAATATCAGCATATTTTCAAGTCTTTACGGTCCCTACAGTGATCATCTTTTTGGATGGGCGAGAGTTTACTAGAGAGGGTCGAACTGTAAGTCTGCATCAACTAGTAACACAGCTAGAGAGACCCTATGAGATTATGAATAGTTAAAACTCTATTCCAAAATCTCTCTTTAGACGATTTCTACTAACTTGATAAGAGTTTCTTATGATCTCTAAATCCTCTTTCTCTAGCAGATAACGCAATGTATCCTCTTTTGGAAGATCTAAGCCTAACAGTGATAGTTCCCTGAGCTTTTTTACTTTTATCTTTTCAACGATATTGGCAGAGGAGATTTCGATATATGGTTGAATGAGCCATGGATGAATACCTATATTTGATCTATTCATGGTTTTATCTACCTCTACCTCTATACCTGTCGCTGCAAAAAAATCATCAACTAGATTGCTGTTTACAAATTCTGCTGTTAAATATTTTTTGACAATCAAATTTTCTCTTCCAAATATTTTTATCCACGGTTGGAGTCTGGTAGGATAGTCTGCAGCCCTGAAACTATATTTTTCAGCAATATATTTTTTGAAGGAGCAGTTGATAGATCTGGATCTTACCGCATGGCTATAGAGTGATAGGATAAACTCTATCGGCTCCCTTACATAAGCTATAATTTTTGTATCATAATCAATAAAAAATTTTCTTATTTTTTCAATTGAATCACTCTGTCCATCAAGCAGTACAAAATCTTCACTTGAGATGATAATAGTTTCACAACTTGTCTCATCAATCTGATCTTTATAGTATTTGATAATATCATTTTTATTCGTTTTATCAACAGAAGACCAGCTAGGAGGTGTTTTGTCAAATGCCCAAGATAGATCAACATTTCCAGGGAATAAACTACTGTGGCTTTTGGGGTAAAAAATCCCATTTTTTATCAACTTTTCTCTATTTTCATCCAGATACTCTTGTAGTGCTGATGTACCTGTTTTGTGAAAACCAATATGCAAAAATAGTCTCTTCATCAATTATCCATTACTATGTTATTTGTTGCCAATCTCTTTTGCCAATTGCAAAAAGCTATAACCTCTCTGCTCATATCTTGTTTGGCGATATATGGCTCTTCGTGATAGTTGGATTTTACTTCAGTAGTATCTAGCTTCTGTCCATTTAAAAGGCTTAAGGCACTGTTGACAAAGACATCCATCTCCCACTCTAAAGTTTTAGTATGGGCAAATGATTTTCCTAATCTCTGTCTCTCCTCAAGCTCTTCTCTATTTTCAGTCAATTCAATGATAGCATCGGCTATTGATTGGGATGATTGATATGCTAGTTTAAGTGTATTGGATGGATAATCAAGAAGATTATTATATCTATATAGATCAACCGGTACAACACCTGCTGCCATAAATTCAAAAGGAATACGAGATGGATTTGACATACTGATACACAACCCTATCTGACACTTATTGTATAGATTGTTTAACTCCGTAAGATCATTTATAAAGCCTAAGTTTACCACTTCAAAATCTAATGTTAACGGTAGATCAGAACCATATATATAGATCTTTATATCGGGATTTTTCTCTTTGACTATTCTCAGTGCTTCTATAGCTAATTTTGGATTTCTTCTATCTTTTTCTGGTTGATATAGAAAACTGATCGCATCTTCTCTCTCCTCCCCTTTATCAAAATAGATATTTGTATCTATTCCCAAACCCGAAGGTATGGCTTTGGCACCATATTGATTTGTAAGCATATGTGTCAAGAAGTTGCCAACAGTAAAATGAAGCAGTCCATGAGAGTAACTGTTTTCTGCCATGGTATAAGTATCTCCTACAGGGTTAAACCATGCTTCAAAATCTTGAACTAAGTAGGCTTTATATTTGACATTTTTAAGATCGGATACAAATTTGGCCGAGTGTGCAATCGTAGCAATAGCTAAATCAAATTTTAAGTCATCCGGCCACCCTACATATACAAATGCTCTGTTTTCACCTAGATAGTGATAGACAGCATCAATACCTTCCCCTAAAGTCTCTATGAAGCAGTATACTTCACAACCTGCCTGTACAAATTTACTAGCAAGGTTGTAGAGTGTTTTGTGACCCCCGGAACCTACGAGAGGGCTAGGAGCATAGAGGGCTACTCTATAATCAGTTTTTTGATTATTTAGAAATAATTTTTTATAAAACTCTATAGGAGAGTGCGTAAAATTTTGACTCTTCAGGCTCTTTAAGTTTTGTATCTCCTTTAGATTGATAATACCATCGGGCCATCTATTGTTTTTTAAAAAAGAGCTAATTTCAAAATGTAAATCAGAGCCTTTTTTATCTTTTATTTGTGATAAAAATTGATCTTTGCTATCCATTTTTTGGTATAAACCTGCACCAAAAGTCTCGTTATGTGTTAATTTGAAAAAAGCTTCTGCTATTTCGTGTGGTGGATTATTGATCAAACCGGCTAATAGTGATTTTGAGATGGCTTTTAGATCATTGGATGTCATGGCATGAATGGAGATATACTCTATCAAGCCCTCCAGTGCTGTTTTTATTCCATTTTGAAAATGTACAGTATAGTCTCTGTAGACTTGATCTTCACTCTCCTCCTCTTTTGTAATAGGAGTAACTGTACCACTAACCTCTCTATATCCGATCACCGACCCACCTAGCCCATTAAAGAGCATCTCAATAGGTCCTATCTCTTCTATGGAGCAATCTTCATCTACTATATTTTTATCAAAAAGCCATCCCGATTTACTCACTTCATCTCTCTGTTGATTGAGATATGTGAATAGTCCAAGGTAGCAACCATGGATACGCTCATCTATTAGATGTGATATATTGTCTTGTATTGTTCCTCTCCAGCCAAGATCAACTACTATAGATAGAGATTGACTATCCCTCAATCCCTTGTCGGACAGGTACTTTAAAAGAAGCTTTTTTTGTACTGCTACTCTACTATCTATGATCTTTTTGAACTCATCTGATTCAAGCAGGCTGATAAAATCTCTCTTTTCCCATGGATGAACAATCTCTTTATCATAATCAAATTTATACTCCTCAAATAGACTTTTGGATCTGTCACTATCAATGTTTATCGTTTTACAAAATGCCCTTGGGGTTTGAGTGCTATATTGATTCCACATTCGCATTAAGTTAGTGGTATCTATTTTTTCCAGAGATGGAGCAAAAGTAGCGATCCTGCTCACATCCAAAAGTATACTTTTGGGATAGTCTGTATGATAAGGATCTAACTGGACAATCAAGTCATAAATCTCCTTCAGAAAAATACCCTCTCTGGTAAAAAAGAAAATTTTATCAACACCTAATTTTTTAGCATCTTCTATAATGTGCAGTATATAGCCAACAGCAACAGGCGCAAATCTCACTCCTAAAGCTTCCAATTGACTACTCTGTTGGTTTGCCAAATCCTCCAAAATGGATAGTACTCTCTCAGAATGGACAGAAGAGGAGCCATTTAAGCTATCATCCAAACCTCCCTTAAACCATTTAGTAAGCTTCTCCTCTTCTCTGTTGTGATAATGATAAGAGAAGATATTTTTCCTAGAAGGAGTCTCAACATCACTGTTTTTATTGTCCCCTATGTGAAGGATCTCATCTGGTTTGATATCAAACTCTTCTATCAGGTGATCAAACAGCATGCCAGAACGCTTGTTTTTAACTGAGTCACATGATGCATAACCAGATGTAAAGTGATGATCTAGACTGTTTTTTATCAATAATTTTTCTATAAAACTTCTAGGCATATAGAAGTCTGAAGCAAATATTGTTTGTGGGAAATTTGCATTGGATAAGAATCTGTCCATTGCACTGTCTCTCTGGGTACTTCTTGATTCTGCATCGAATTCATGCTTTAGCAATCTATCTTTTAGCTCTTGAAATTTTTCAGTTGTTGTCCCTGTCTCAAATATCATAGGAAGCCATATTTCAACAGCATCAGCATACCTAAACTCGAAGTCGTCGGTTAATCTCACTAAGTTTTCAGATTTTTTTCTACTCTTGTATAGAGTGATCATATCTCTGTAAGCAGGTTTTAAATACTTGAAATAATTTAAATATAGATATCTAGCAGAGGATAATTTAATCTCATCAGGATGACATTTTCTTCTTAAAACAGTATCCCATATATCTAGTGACAAGAGTTTAATATCTTCACCGATGGAGAGACTCTTCAAATCTCCTCTCCTATCTCCTTTGATATAGTCAAGAAATAGAGTGTTTTTTTTATCTGTATTAAATGAGTATAAACTCATATAATCATACTCTTTTTTGTTAAAATACGGTTTTGTATTCAACTTTAAAGTACTAAGGTTTTTTTCATTTTTATTTTGAAATCTTTTTTCTGATTTTCCAAATAAAATATAGTGATAAAAAGCATTTCCACCTGCATTTCTGACATCCTCATACTCATTTAAATACCACTTAATATCAAATACTTGATTTGGATTTTTAAATTCATATACACCATATTTACAAAAATGCTCTATCGGACACATATCATAAACATTGAAAGTTTTTTTATACCAACTCTCATCAAAAAAAGGTTTTATGATACTCTTCTCTTGTTCAAGATCCATAGAGTCAGAATCTATATATTTTGATTCTACTTTATTAACTTTTTCTTGTTTCTGTTTTTTCATTTTTATTCCAAATATGGTTTTATGTTAATTGATCAATCTAGTTTAAATCATCCCTATGGGATTCTGAATTTTCTACTTCTTGTATCTTCTTCTTTTACTAATAGTGAAGAGATTCCCAGTTTTGTAATCCACAATAGAAGAAAAAATGCAACCACCTCATAGCCTATTGCCCAAGTAATAATAAAAGAGTTTTCATCATTTAGAGTCAGAAAGATAGTATAGTCACCCTTTCCAATATAGAAAAAGATAAAAAGTAGACCAGCGATATAAGGTATAGTCAAAAAATAGATTGCTAGCATAATATGTTCAAATCCATCAGGAAAGAAGACAGAGTCCATCAAGTTTACTTCTCTCTTCATAAACCCTCTATCTTCACTCTCCTCTTCACTCTTTTTCTTCTTCTTCTTTATTATTTTTACTTGTTCGGGTGAAGTAGAGCCTTGATGGAAGGGATCATCATCATAAAATTCATCAGCCATTACTTATTCCTCTCAGATCCGGTATTATGTATATATTTTATCATATATTAGCCAAAAGTTTTAGATATTAACTCTATTTTCTCTGCTCTTGACATCTTTTTGATACTATGCTCTCTTTTTGAGGCACTGCTTCGATCAGGATGATTCTCTTGATAGACTAGTGTTACGGGTCGTCTAGCTCTCGTATATTTTGCACCTTTATCTGATAAGTTATGCTCATCTATACGCCGCTCAAGCATATTGGTAATACCCGTATATAGTGTATGATCAGCACACTCTAGGATGTAGACACTATATGATTGATCTGCTGTGCTGTATGGCATTTTGGGAGTTAAAACTCATCCAATGGGATAGTTTTTTCCTCTTTGCTCTCTAGATCTTTTACCCATATAGCACCCTGACTCAGCTCATCCTCTCCGATGATGGCTGCTATCTTGGCTCCTGCTCTATCTGCACCCTTTAGGTGGGCTTTGAGTCCTTTTTTGTTGTACTCTATGGTCACTCTCTCTTCAGATCTTCTCTTCGCAGCTAGAGGAAAAAGGGTATCTACAGCCTCCTCTGACATGGCACCAAGGTAGATACCCTCTCTTTTGCTTTGGGGCATCTGCACCAACTCCATGATCCGTTCTATACCTATGGCATAGCCTACTGCAGGTGTGGATCGTCCATCGAGGTATTCGACTAATTTATCATAGCGACCGCCACCGGCAATGGCACTTTGGGCACCTATTTGGCTGCTGGCAAACTCAAAAGCGGTTTTGGAGTAGTAGTCTAGACCGCGTACAAGATTGGTATCTACTTCATAGGAGATCTCTGCATCATCCAAAAGTTTTTTGAGTTTACTGAAATCCGTATCGCAAGTTCTACAGAGATTGCTGATGAGTTTTGGGGAGGTAGCAAGATGTGATTGGCAAGTTCCATTTTTGCAGTCAAGTACACGGATAGGGTTTGTATCTATACGGCGATTGCAATCTATACATAGCTCCTCCTTGATATTGGTGAGGTAGCTGATCAGATCTCCTCGATAGAGAGGCATACACTCAGGGCATCCCAAGGAGTTGATCTGGAGTGTATATCCGATCCCAAGTCTATCAAATATATCTTTGATCATGGAGATGACAGTGAAGTCCTCATAGACAGATGCTTCACCAAAACTCTCACAGCCAAACTGATGAAACTCTCTGAGTCGTCCCTTTTGCGGTCTCTCATAACGAAACATCGGTCCATAGTAGTAGAATTTGTACTTTTGTGGCTGACGATCTAGCTTGGCAGAGACAAAAGCACGCACAATACCAGCTGTACCCTCTGGACGCATACAGACATCATTGCCCCCTTTATCCACAAACTGATACATCTCTTTGCCGACTATATCACTACTCTCTCCTACTGATCGCCTGAATAGTATAGTCTCCTCTAGTATAGGTGTCTCTATATAGCTATAGCCATACTTTTTGGCAATATCTATCGCTGTAGTGATGATATAGACAAAGCGTTGACTCTCATCAAAAGTCAAATCTTTCATTCCTCGCAAGGGATTGATCATAGTGTTTTCCTTAAATAGTCTGTAATGGTATGGTGGATAGTATCTATATCCTCTGTCGCATCTATAAAGAGATGTGGAATCTCAAGGGTTTGAATAGTCTCTCTCATATAGTTTTGAACATCCAAGAGATACTCCAGCCCTCGAAGCTCGATGCCGTCAAGCTCTTTTTGAGATGTTCTCTCCTGAAGTGTCTTTAGATCTGTAAGAAAGAGGATGATCTTATCCGGGAAGTGCTCCTCTAGTGCAAAGTAGTTCAAATCTACCAGTGTTTTGATATCAAAATCTCCATTGGCAAGGGCATAAGCGATCCCTGAGATGAAGCCTCTATCCGAGAGGATAACTCTGTTTCGGTTTGGCTTGATCACCTCTTCGTAGTGCTCTGCACGATCTGCCAAAAAGAGTAGAAGTTCTGCTCTTTTGGATCGAAGCTGACCATCTAGTAAAATCTCTCTGGCTTTTTTGCCAAATATTGTGCCGCCTGGCTCTTTTGTGATGATCACTTCAGTATGTTTCTGTTTCATCAACTCTATCTGCGTACTCTTGCCGCATGTATCTATGCCTTCAAAAAGTATATACATAATTATCGTTTCCTATTTATTATTGATCTTCTATGATCATATCATATACCTCTTTAGGGATAAGATGATCGATTTTGCCACTAAAGTGAAGTATAGATCGGACAACAGAGGAGCTCACAAAGGCATGTTTGAGACTCGGCATAAGGTAGATCGTCTCCAACTCCTTTTTGAGTGAAGCGTTGGCATATCCCATCTGCAACTCATACTCGAAGTCACTGACAGCTCTCAATCCTCTTATGATGATATCTGCCTCTAGTTCGTCTGAGAGGTTTACTAGTAGGTTATCAAACCCAACTACTCTGATCTTGGGATGTTTTCGTGTAGATGCCTCTATCATTGCGATACGCTTTTGCAGTGAAAACATCGGTTTTTTAGCTTCACTCCTAGCTACTGCTACGATAATCTCATCAAATATTTTACAAGCACGATTGATTACATCGAGATGTCCATTGGTGATAGGGTCAAAGGTTCCGGGATATATTGCTCGTTTGATATTTTTACTAATTGTCTCTGTTCTCATTTGTCAATTCCATCTTCTATATAAGCTATGCTCTATGCCCAAAGTATCATACCATTTACCGATGATAAAAGACTCCATATCCTCTAGGGAGTCACTATCCGAGTAGTACCCCATCACCGGTGGTGCGATAACTACACCTAGCATAGATAGTTTATGCATATTTTCCAAAGCTATAGCAGAAAAGGGCATCTCTCTAGGCGCCAACAGAAGTCTCTTCTGCTCCTTGAGTGCTACTGCCGCAACACGAGATGCTAGGTTGTCAGCGATACCATGTGCTATCTTGGCTAGTGTATTCATACTGCAAGGGACAACTACTGTAGCATCTACCTGAAACGAACCTGATGCGATAGAGGCTGCTATATCATCATTGTGGTGGATGGTTATATGGCTCTTCTCTTCATATATAGCTACGATATTGGCATGGTCAGATGCCACAACATGTACACTTATACCGCCAGGAAGGAGATCAATAAACTTCTGTGCCAATCCAACCCCACTAGCACCCGTAATCGCCACTACTATCTTCATATAGATCTTTTTTAGCCGTATTATCTCAAATTATGCAATAGAGTTTGCTGAAAGAGGGTGTTGTGTGACAGTAATTATTTCCTTGGGGTAGCCTTATCCTAATCTTTGTAGCAGTCAAAAATAGATACTCTTTCCCCGTGATTGTCACCCTAAACCTGTGTTGCTGTAGATATTTTTTGCAAAAATAGATATCTTTTATCACCAGTGACATTTCAGAGAAGTTGTAGTTGGGGGCTTTGGCTCCATATATCATCTCTCCATCTATCCATCGACAGTTGGGGAAGCCCAGAATGATGGCTCCACTAGGGGTGAGGTGATCTTGGATGAGTGACATAAAGAGAGGCTTAAACTCGATGCTGGGGCTTTGGAGAGTGCCTATAGATATGATGAGGTCTGCTTTTGGGAGTGACAGAGTTTTGAGATGGTTGATGTCATGACAGTAGAGAGAGATATTGGCTTGAGGGAAACGCATTTTGGCTCTCTCTATGGCTGATCTGCTGTGGTCGATACCGATCAGGCTCATACTCTTATAGCTCTTTTTGGGCAGGATACTTGTGATCACCTCAAACTCATCACCGCTGTTGACCCCTAGATCTAAGATGGTTTGCCTCTCTTCTATCTTGACCTGTTTTAGTGCTTTGACAAATGCAAAGATAAAAGCAGGCTCTTCGTTTTTCTCTATCAGGGAGAAAGAGGATAGAGTACCATATTTTTCTCTATGGTCAGATGTTTCTGCTGTGTGAAAAGAGTCAGAGTGATCAAGTTTTTGAAACGATACTATGACCTCTCTATCGTTGATGATATGTGGAGTCATCATACGACAATAGAGCAGGGTGGCTAGATCACTCCAGGATCTCCAGCTATGATATCTTTTGGTAGTATCCAAATCAGGATTTGGTATCTGAAAGAGGATTTTGTCAGATGGATCTATATCCTCTACCTCTGCTTCAAGCCAGATGAGAATATCCCACATAGTTTCATTTATAAATTTTTTCATTTATTATCTTTTTCACTCTATTTTTAGTTATAATAATAGCATGAAAAATAGAGTTAGAGTAATATTTGTATTTTTAATGCTCCTTTTAGTATCTACACAGATAGAAGCCAAAAAGAGTATAGCTGTAGATCTGGATGAGCAGATAGCCTACGCTTATGAAGATGGAAAAGTTGTATTTAGTGGTCGTATCTCTACTGGAACATATGGTCGCCGTACACCTACAGGTACATTTTATATTCTTGAGAAAAAGAAGAGACATGCATCTAACCTCTGGCCCAAACCTGATGGCGGTGCCAAGATGGATTATCTGCTGCGTTTGACTTGGGACGGGATCGCTATGCACTTGGGTCCGGTTCCCAACTATCCGGCATCACATGGTTGTATACGGATGCAGAGAGGTTTTGCACAAAAGATGTGGGCATGGGCTAGAACCGGTATGGAGGTGACAGTTACAGGTACACCACCGAAAATAGTCAGTGAAAAGAGAATGTTTCCTTGGAGATATGAAGTTAGCTGGCTAGAGGATTGGTAAGGAGAGTACAGTATCAGTTATTATTTAGATAGAGTATCGAAATATGCAGGGTTTTTAGCATCTCTATTGGTAGTAGTTTTGGCTCTTTTGGTCACTTATGATGCTATTATGCGTTATCTCTTTTCGGCAGGTTCTATAGGACTTCAGGAGGTGGAGTGGCATCTGTATGATATGGTATTTTTGCTAGGTATCACTTATGCATTGAAACACAACAAACATGTGCGTGTTGATATCTTTTATGAGAGATACTCCAATCAGACTCGTGCTATCATCCAAATCTTCTCTATGCTCTTTTTGGTGATACCTTTCTCTGCATTGCTAATGAGTGATGCTTATGATCTGATGATGCAGAGTTATCTACAGCAGGAGATCTCCAGTGATCCGGGTGGTTTGACCCATAGATACCTGATCAAAGGGATGATTTTTGTATCATTTGGATTGCTTGTTATGCAGGCAGTTAGTGAGATACTAAAATCATATCACTCTCTGGAGTCCCCTCGTGCGGTTGTTCTGCCGCTTATACTCTCTCTACTGCTATCTCTGTTTGCTTTTTATGGGGTCTACTTTGATGTAGTTTTCTGGATCGATCCTGTCTATCTCATGTTTGTACTCTCTCTGGTACTGCTGCTCTCCGGCTTTCAGGTTGCTTTTGTTTTTGCAGGTGTGGCACTGCTGTTTGCATTGATCTCTGATGAAGTTGGGCTTGTGGTCTTTGAGATGCTGCCCTATCGCATCTATGGCATTATGGGTAACATAACACTGATGGCTATACCACTCTTTATACTTATGGGACTGATCCTTGAGAGATCCAAAATGGCAGAGGGGCTATTGATCTCTATGGGTAGACTATTTGGATCTATTCGCGGTGGATTGGCGATCTCTGTAGTTCTAGTCGGTGCTGTATTGGCAGCTAGTACCGGTATCGTAGGGGCATCAGTGGTGATGATGAGTCTGATAGCACTGCCACTGATGCTAAAGCATGGCTATTCGCCATCATTGGCTAGTGGTTCTATCGCAGCGAGTGGTACTCTTGGGCAGATCATTCCTCCTTCGATTGTACTTATCGTACTAGGTGATCAGATGCATTTGAGTGTAGGAGATCTCTTTAGAGCAGCAGTAGTACCGGGTCTGCTTCTGATCATACTATATATCCTATATATCTTTATACGAGCACTAGCAGATAGAGAGGTGGCACCATCTATCAAGAGTGATCAGCCATATTCGCAAACAGCAAAAGAGGCACTAAAAGCTATCGTCCCACCTCTGATTTTGATAGCTATAGTACTGGGGTCTATCTTTGCAGGTATCGCCTCTCCTACAGAGTCAGCAGCCATAGGTGCCATAGGTGCATCACTTTTGGCATGGAGCAATGGGACTCTATCCTTTGACTTGATACGATATGCCGCTATAGAGACGGTGAAACTTACAGCTATGATATTTATGATATTGATAGGTGCTACAGCATTCTCACTGGTATTCAACGAGTTAGGCGGTGGAGATATGGCACTGGAGTTTTTCTCTGGTGATATGAGCAGTCAGTGGACTTTTATCATCATAAGTATGCTAGTTATCTTTCTGCTTGGATTTTTTATTGATTTTATCGAGATAGCATTTGTAGTGGTGCCTATATTGGTACCTATAGTTCATACTTTGGGGATCGATCCTATCTGGTTCGCAGTATTGATCGCGATGAATCTACAAGCATCTTTTCTCACGCCCCCCTTTGGTTTTGCTCTCTTCTATCTTAAGGGAGCAGCTGGTGACAAGGTAACTACAGGAGAGATATATAGAGGGGTTATCCCTTTTATACTTCTGCAAGTTACAGCCCTTATGATTGTGCTGTTTTGGCCTGATGTGGTCTATCTGTTTGGGGAGTAAGGCTACCCCAAGGAGATAAACACACAAATAGAAGCCACCAAGAGGGTAAGATTTGCAAAATATAATTCATAGGGCTAGCCATAGCTAATTGGAGAATTATATTTTGTGAAGATTGCCCTCTTAGTGGCTTCCCTGCGGGCTTTATGAGGTTTCCCATATACGGCGTTAATCGTTTTCGCATTAGCTAAGGCTAGTCCTTCAAACGATTGCCTTGTCTATGAAAAACCTCATAAAGCTATTTGTGTGTTTA
>JAYEOM010000102.1:7093-10018 GCA_034722955.1 Campylobacterota bacterium | reverse complement strand
GTGGCTTCCCTGCGGGCTTTATGAGGTTTCCCATATACGGCGTTAATCGTTTTCGCATTAGCTAAGGCTAGTCCTTCAAACGATTGCCTTGTCTATGAAAAACCTCATAAAGCTATTTGTGTGTTTATCTCCTTGGGGTAGCCTAATATATTTAATCTTTAGGAGTAAAACATGCCAAATATGTTCTATAAAAATAGAGTTTTAGATGTTCGTCCTGATCGCTTGGACTTGAGAGATAGAGAGTATAGACCCCCTCTATTGTCCCTGCCTGATGCATGGCCCACTAGAGATGACTATGATAAACTATTTAAGAGATATATTGATGATGATATGATCTTGGATCAAGGGGATGATGGTGCTTGCACCGGTTTTGGTTTAGCAGCAGTGATCAATTATCTCTGGTGGATCGATAATATATCGTCAAAGAGAAAAAAAGTAAGCCCTAAAATGTTATATAACATGGCACGCATCTATGATGAGTGGGATGGTGAAGATTATGATGGATCTAGCTGTAGAGGTGCTATGAAAGGGTGGCATAGACATGGAGTCTGCGAAGAGGAGAGCTGGCCGCATCGGATAGATAAAAATAGTGACAAAAAATACCCCACCAAAGAGTGGTCCCAAGAGGCAGCCAAGAGTCCTCTAGGTGCTTACTATCGTATCAATAAAGATTCGATTATTGATATGCAAGCTGCTATCAGAGAGGTGGGTGCTATCTACTGCTCAGCAGTTTTGCATGAAGGGTGGTGGATAGATGAGTCAGATACTCTTCCGATCATCCAATACTCCACAGAGAAGATAGGCGGACACGCTTTTGCTATATTGGGCTACAACAAAGATGGGTTTATAGTGCAAAATTCATGGGGTAACAGATGGGGATATCATGGATTTGCCACTATTGGATATCAGGATTGGGTAGAAAATGGAAGAGACGCCTGGGTCGCTGTACGGGGCTCAGTGATCGATCGATCCTCCTCTCCTCATACATTCTCAAGTCAGTCGCTACAGACTATTGGTACTGAGCATACTCTTGGTGACAGCTCAAGTATGTCGAAGTATCCTTATGAAAATAGAGAGATTGCCCCATGGAGTGAGGAGAAGGCATACAAACATACTCTCGTGATCGGCAATGACGGGAGACCAAAACTGACAATCGTCTCCGAATCCGACCCAGAAAAATCAGCAGAGATTATCTGCCATAGTTATATCAAAGAGTGGATGGAGAGGAGTAGTAGAAACAGAAGGATCGTTATCTATGCACATGGCGGACTCAACAGTGAAAAAGCCTCTATAGATAGGGTCAGAATCATGGCACCATATTTTAAAGAGAACGGTATCTACCCACTCTTTGTGAGTTGGAAAACAGGATTTATGGAGTCTATCACCAATCAGATAGAGGATCAAATATATGATATCTTCTCAAATGCCGGTATCTCACCATCAGGGGCAAAAGCCCAAGGTGTCCTGAGTAAATTTCAAGATGTGATAGATAGATCCATAGAGAACTTTTCTAGAAAAGTGTTAGTCAAAGGTGTATGGTCAGAGATGAAAGAGAATGCCAAATATGCCAGTGATAGAGCTGTACCGGGATATCCTCAGCATGGGCATACTAGACCAGGTGCTATGGTGATACTCTCGAGAGAGTTGAAGAGGCTAAAAGATAACTTTGGTTGTGAAATACACTTGGCAGGACACTCTGCCGGCTCTATACTATTTGGGCATTGGCTAGATGAGTTGACCAAGAGATCATTGAGTGTGGAGTCACTCACTCTATATGCTCCTGCTTGTACAGTGGATTTTGCCAACAAACACTACATCAAAGCTTGTGAGAAGGGTATCGTACCCAAAGAGAAGATCTCTATATATATGATGGATGATGAGAGGGAGAGGGCAGATAGTGTCGCTATCTACAAAAAATCACTCCTATATCTAGTGAGTCGTGCATTGGAGGATATACACAAAACTCCTCTCTTGGGAATGAACGCAGCCTGGGATCTGAAGCAATCTCAAGAGTATGATATTTTCAATAGTGTGACATATGCGGATATCAAGAGATGGATCGGTTTTTCTGCCGGTATCCAGCGACATATCTATGACAAGTCAAAAAGCAAGGTAGAGACATCACTCGATGATGATTATATCGATTTGGCACATGGATCATTTGATAATGATATCAAGGTGATCGAGCAGACCATTAGAGAGATCAACGATGGCAAAAAGCCGAAGTACAAAGTTGAAAACTTAAATGGATTTTAAAAGCAATAAGATCCAGAGTATCAAGAGATTCAGCAAAGAGATCGCAGTAGCTCTCCTGATACTTTTTGTTGTCAGTAATATCATCAGCTATCTCCGAAAACCTCGGCTCAAAGATGAGAGCTTACCCACGACACTCTTCCAAACTATAGATGGAGAAGAGTTGAGCTTCACATCATATGAGGGAAAACCTACTCTAGTACACTTTTGGGCGACTTGGTGTCCTGTCTGCAAGGTGGAGTTATCCAATATCGAACGAGTCTCAAAAAAATACCAAGTTGTGACAGTAGCAGTACAATCTGGAGATGATAACAAGATCAAAGCATTTATGAAGGAGAGAGGTGCGAACTTCACAGTGGTCAATGATAGAGAGGGAGAGCTTTCACAGCAGTTCTCCGTGGAGCTCTTCCCTACAACCTTCATATATAATAGTGGAGGTGAGCTGCTATTTTCAGAGGTAGGATACACATCAACAGCCGGACTATTAGCCCGGATGGCGATAGCAGACTAGATCATCCTATCACGATCGGTAGCCTAAAGTTGTTTATTTGTTTCAAACTAAGTGTTCACTAGATATAATTTGTTAGAAATAGGAGCAAATATCCATCTACCTATAACATATCGTTTCAAACTAAGTGTTCACTACTACCCCACCACTCCTACTAAAACCAC
>JAYEOM010000102.1:0-6993 GCA_034722955.1 Campylobacterota bacterium | reverse complement strand
ATTTAAATATCTAATGTATCAAAAAGTAATATATTTATAAGTTTTAGCATAATAATTGTAGTTAATTTATTTTTTTATAAAAATGTTTGTTATTATCGAGATATTTAAATTATAAGGATCAATGATGACAATAAAAAAAGTGATAACAACAACACTCTTTGTAGGTAGCGTATTTCTCTTGAGTGCCTGTGTAGGACAACCAACAGTACATAAAAATGATTTTGTCTACAATGGTTACAACTTTGGAGCCAATAGAGATACAAACTACAAGCAAGGAGTTCAAGACGGATGCAAAACATCTGATGGCGACTATACCAAAAATCATAACCAATTCAACCATAACCAAAGCTATCATGTAGGTTGGGAACATGGTCGAATTAAATGTAAAGGGAAATGATATACTATAAGGCTACCCCAAGGAGATAAACACACAAATAGTAAAGATAGTTGACTAGATAACATGATCTCATCCTGATCTTTTGGAGTTTAACGATCTCTTCCGATAGCGTTATCATCATTAAGAGTTTCAGCTATCGCATCATTGGTAGCTTCAGACATAGAGTCACCCATTGCACTGTCTACAGCACTGTCTACATCTATATCTACTTCTCGTTCTGGAAGTGGCGGTACAACTCTACTCCTTTTTGGTGCATGGTAAACAGGCTTCTTTTCCACTACAAGCTTTGGCTCTGGTTTTGGCTCTGGTTTTGGCTCTGGTTTTGGCTCAAACATTGGTAGACCAACACATCCTGAAAACATCACTAGCACTGATAGTCCTGAAACAATATACTTCATTGTGATAAACTCCATTATAATTTTTGGTTTATGATATCTTACTTTTGCTAATGATGTGCTGTAATTTGAATCCTATCTAATATCTATTTCCCATACCTCTACCTTGACCCATGCCTCTGAAGCCTTCAGGTGGATAGTTATCATATAGCCAATTTGATATCTCTGTCAACTCATCTTTAGTCAACAGACCCTTTTGTGATGGCATAAGTCCAAATCTATCTATTTTGTTTGGCATACATATGGCTTTCTCTTTGGTAGGAGTCATCACATAGTCCACCATGAACTCAACAGCCTTCTCTTTTTGTGGATAACTCATCTTTATATGTCTCATCACACCCATTATAGCAGGTGCAACTACTTTGGACATATCCGTAGGTCTTGTTTTGCTGTGGCAAGTGGCACACTTGCTATCAAAAAGCTTCTCTGTAGTATCATCGGCTACAGAGAAAGATGTCAACAGCAAGGTAGATGCAAGAAGTATCTTTATATTCAAATCTCTTCTCATGATTATCTCTCCTTAAGTAATTTTATTGACTATATTATATCTCTATGAACTGTTTGTGAACTTGAGTTAAGTATATTCGCTCTATAATATCGTTATTACCCCACCAACTAAATACCCAAACTTTTGGGCATTTAGTTGGTGGGGTAATATATTCTATAGAGGAGTATCTATGAGGGTCGTTATTATCGGTGGTGGTATCGCTGCGGTTTATCTAGCCAATAATCTCAAAAAACAACAGTCAAATAGTGAGGTTCTTATACTTAGTGAGGAGAGTTATGCTCCTTATGATAGGATACATCTTTGTCGTTTGATAGATGGTTCAGAGGATACTGATGGTATCGCTCTCACACTTGATCCCACAGTGACACTAGAGCTAAATCAAAAAATAGAGACTATTGATAGAGAAAACCAAAGAGTTTTTTCGTCTACAGCCTCTTTTCATTATGATAAGCTCATTATCGCTACGGGGTCTTTGCCTATCGCTCTTTTTGATATAGATGCTATCTCCAATGCTGCTCTCTTTAGGTCTGCTGATGATTGTAGGCTTATTCGTGAGGGGGTAGAGGGTCGTGAAGTGGTGATAGTGGGAAGTGGTCCTATCGGGCTAGAGCTACTAGAGACACTTAGTAGTATGCCTAGTGTAGATCATATCACGCTACTACTGCGTGGCAAGCACCTCTATAGTAGAGATCTATCCATAGATGCTATCAAGACTATAGAGGAGTGCTATACAAAGGGTGGCAAAATCACCATCTCTTATGAAGATGAGATTGTAGAGATGGTAGTAGATAGTGGTGAGATTAGCCAGCTCATCACCAAAAAGCTCACTATTGACAATCCATTTTTGATATTTGGTACGGGTATCAAGCCCAATATTGAACCCTTTAGAGAGGTGCTTGAGTGTAGTCGAGGTATCTTGACCAATAGGCAGATGCAGACAGAAGATGAGCATATCTACGCGGTAGGAGAGTGTGCAGAGGTAGAGGAGTTTGGTTTTGTAGCAGGACATGTCAAAGAGTGTACCGCCCAAGCTAACACAGCTATCTCTCATATATTAGGAGATAACCCTCAGCCGTTTGAGCTAGAGGTGAGTATAGATATGCTCAAAGTCGGTGAGTTTGACCTAGTAGAGGTTAGCTCTCCTAGCTTTGATGGTGAGTATGAAAAGATACTTATAAGTTCCAAAAAAGATAGTAGAATAGATGAGTATTTCCTCAGTGATAATAAACTCACCCGTTTTATCGGTATCAACTCCAATGTGGATGTAGGCTATATAGAGACACTTATCCATAGTGGTGAAGCAGTCGATATCAACTACCTCTATGAAAATAGACTTATAGGTGAGAGAGGTAGGCTTATCTGTAGTTGTGAGCATATCTATCATCAAGATTTGGTAGATATAGTCGTGCAGTCGGGTATCTCTTCGTTTGGTGAGCTAGCTCCATACTCTGAGGCAGGGCGTGTCTGCGGACGGTGCAAGGTGATGGTGAGTGATGTTATCCAAGCCTCCCAAGAGTTCATCGACCCCAATATGCCACGCAAAACTCCTGAAGATATAGCACGAGAAGCGCAGATGCTAGAGGTACAAAAACGCATCGACAAGCTCAACCGACTCAAACCCCAAAACTCTCTGACTACTGCCAACTTAGAGTCTGCGATGGAGTCCCTAGACATCGCCAAACACGAGGTCAATAGCTGGATATCGATGGTCACAGCCAATATGAAGCTGCACCCCAACTTTGAACAAGTCGTAGAGGGTGCTGTATGTGCGATGAACAAAGTTCCTATCATTTGGCTAGAGCTGAGTGACTGTAGCGGTAACTCCGAAGCCTTTATCAAATCTACCAATCCTGCTATAGAGTCTCTAATATTTGACTATATATCACTTGACTACCATGAGCTACTGATGAGTGCTAGTGGTGACCAGAGCGAGAGTATCCTAGAAGAGATTATCGCAACCCAAAAGGGGGAGTATATACTCATCGTAGAGGGAGCTGTACCCATGGCGATGGAGGGTAAATACCTGCGTATAGGCCCCAAAGGTGAGACAGGTATAGAGCTACTGCAAAAGTGTGCTGATGATGCGGCACTTGTATTGGCTGTAGGATCTTGTGCTTTGGATGGGGGTATCGTCGCAGCTGCCCCTAACCCTACAGGTGCGGTGGGTGTGAGTGAGGCACTAGGGCGAACAGACATCATTAATATCCCAGGATGCCCAACCAACCCAACCAATATCGTAGGAACTCTACTCTCTTATGTGATGTTTGAGGAGTTACCTGCTCTTGACTCGTTTAACCGTCCACTCTGGGCGTATGAGGGTAGAGTACATGATAACTGTGAGAGGCGTGGTCACTATGAGCTAGGTGAATTTGTCCAAGAGTGGGGTGATGATGGAGCCAAAAAGGGCTACTGCCTCTTTGAGATGGGCTGCAAAGGTCCCTATGCCAATGTCAACTGCCCTACGATGAAGTTCAACGCAGGTACAAGCTGGCCTGTACAAGCAGGTCACGGCTGTATGGCGTGTACAGAGGTAGGCTTTGCTGATAAATTTGCCAATGAGAGAAAAATAGAGGAGAGCCAAGATGAGTCCTAAAAAAATAGTCATAGACCCGATCACACGGATAGAGGGGCATCTAAGAGCAGAGATAGAGGTAGATGAGGAGGGTATAGTCCAAGAGGCGTATGTCAGTGGGCAACTCTTTCGTGGTATAGAGGTGATCCTCAAAGGTAGAGACCCTAGGGATGCAGGACTACTAGCAGGGCGTATATGTGGAGTCTGTACCAACTCTCACTTCCGTGCGGCGGTGAGCTGTGTAGAGGATGCTTATGCATTGGAGCTACCCAAAAATGCAGAGATTATCAGAGATTTGATGGCTATGGCTCTATTTATCCAAGACCATGTGGTGCATTTTTATCATCTGCACGCTTTGGATTTCGTCGATGTCACCTCCGCACTGAGAGCAGACCCCAAGCTCACCTCCAAAGAGGCACACCGCTACCATACCAAACCTCTTAGAAATGCTCACTCACACTATGAAGCAGTCATAGAAAAATTAAACAAATTTGTTCAAGCAGGACGGCTTGGTCCTTTTGCCAATGGCTACTGGGGGCATAGCGACTACAAGCTCACCCCCGAACAGAATCTCATACTCATCTCCCACTACCTAGAGGCATTGAAGTTTCAGACCAATATATCCAAGGCTGTGGCAATATTTGGTGGTAAAACTCCACACCCTCAGAGCATAGTAGTAGGAGGTGTCACAAGTGTCGCCGATATGCTAAACCCACAAAGACTCAATGATTATCTCTTCATCATCAAAGAGTCTAAAGAGTTCATAGATCGTGCCTACTTACCCGATACCAAACTCCTCTCTATCGCCTATCGTGATGAGATCAAAGCAGGTGTAGGTCGTGCCAATGGCAACTTCCTCTCTGTTGGAGGATATGAGTTTGAGGGGAGACAACGGCTTTTTTGTTCGGGGGTTCTCTATGGACACGACTTTGACAAAGTAGAGGATTTTGATGAGTCTCTCATCACTGAAGAGGTTGATAGAGCGTGGTATGAGGGGGATGAAGTCCACTACACAGACCTCAATGATGATGGCTCACTCAAAACAGCCCAAAATGATGACAAATACTCATGGATAAAAGCCCCTAGGTATGATGGCAAGACGATGGAGACAGGCCCACTAGCAAGGGTGCTTATTAGCTATATCAAAGAGAACAAACTTATCAAATCATTTGTAGATGAGTTCTTGGAGGCGACTGATCTGGAGCTGATGGATCTCTCCACTACAGTAGGCAGAAATGCTGCTAGAGCCATAGAGACAGGATATATCTGTGAATATATCTTCAAGCTCGTCTCACGGCTCATCCAAAATATCAAATACTATGATACTGATACTTGGGTCAAGTTTGATGCCCAGAGCATGCCCAAAGAGACAAAAGGGAGAGCGTTTTTTGAAGTACCACGGGGTACACTCTCTCACTTTGTCCATATCAAAGAGCAGAAGATAGCCAACTTCTCCGTCATCGCTCCTACCACTTGGAACGCCACACCCAAAAACTACGATGGAGTGAGGGGAGCCTATGAAGAGGCACTCATCGGACTCAAGGTAGTAGATACAGCCAAACCACTAGAGGTGCTACGAGTGCTTCACTCCTTTGACCCTTGTTTAGCTTGTGCAGTGCATGTCATAGATGCAAAAGGCAAGGAGCTAAGCCACTACAAGATGAAGACGGTTTGAAAACCATCATCATCGGTGTAGGCAATATCCTCTTTTGTGATGATGGCATCGGTATCATAGCCGTAGACTACCTACAAGAAAACTACTCGTTTACCCCCACTATAGAACTCCTAGATGGTGGTACGCTAGGATTTAACCTAGCAGAGTATTTTTTGGAGTACGACAGAGTCTTCATCCTCGACACCATCTCCACAGATGATGAGGTCGGTAGCATCTACACCATCCCATCTGATACCCTCCTAGGTATGGGAGCTTACAAACAAACCGCCCACGAAGTGGAAGTCATCCAAATGTTAGAAGCCTGTGCCTTGCAAAACCAAAGAGCCGAAGTCACCATCATCGCTATCGTCCCTGAAGATATAGAACGGGTGGAGATAGGACTTAGTGATGGGTTGAGGGGGAAGTTTGAGGTGTATATAGAGCATATACTTGACTGCATACAAAAAGAGGGGATTGAGGCGAGAAGACTACCCCTCTGTTAATAGTGTGACAATATCCTGCTATCTCTATGCGTGGTCGTCTTGGCATAGTTGCTCCTTGTTTTGGAGTATAGTGTGGAGTTGTTTCCTGCTCTACCCTTTAGTTTCTCTACTCTAAGAAGTAGCCTGTAGTCGAACTCCAAAAGAGTCTAAAACTTTAGCAACCGTATCAAATCTAGGTTTTGCACCTGCTGCAAAGGATTTGTAGAGACTCTCCCTGCCCAATCCTGTATCGTTGGCAATTTGAGTCATCCCCTTGGCTTTTGCGATATCTCCTATGGCTGACAAAAACTCATCTGAATCTCCATCCTCTAGTACTTGAGAAAGATATTCCGCGATTACTTCATTGTTGTCAAGATATTTTGCTATATCAAATGTGTTTAATTCACTCTTCATCTTGGTACTCCTTTGCCAACTCTTTGGCTTTTTCTATATCTTTGGATTGGCTTGATTTGTCACCACCTATAAGTAAAATAATAATTTCACTCTCTCTTTGGGTATAGTAGACACGGTAACCAGGTCCTGTTGTTATCCTAAGTTCACTCACACTATCCCCAACAGATTTATGGTCTCCGAAGTTTCCTTGCGTCAATCTTTTAATCCTACGCAAAATCACAACTTTTCCTATGGTATCTTTAAGTTTCAATAACCATTTTGAAAATATTTGAGTCTCTTTTAGTGTAAACATAGTGTAGTGTATCTCAAAAGATACGATTTGTCAATAGTGTATTGGAGTCTACACCCCTACCGTTCAATCTCCACTTTTATGAAGACAAAGATTTGTTTCTTAAAATCGTTAACAAAACAAAAGTGGAGATTGAACGACAGGGGTGTAAGGTATATTGTCATTTGTATACCTTTTTGAGTTATAGAGCAATATTTTAGCATTTGAAGCTGAATAGGGGTAATTTATGACCACTACATATCCAAAGGGCTTATCACTTTACCCTTATTCATCTCAGCTACT
>JAYEOM010000101.1:12293-34243 GCA_034722955.1 Campylobacterota bacterium | reverse complement strand
GATCGTGCGGGTACCGTTCTCATCACTGTTTGCTCCATCCCCGAAGCCGATCAGAAGATCGGTGATATTGGATTCGTTGGATTCGAGTGATGTAGTAGGATTGACAGTGGTGTTGTATTCATAGAGGATTATGGGAGTGACGGAGATATTGTTTTCATAAAAGAGATCTCCTCGTCTGAAGTTTTCCGTTGTCTCATTATCTTCATTGACAGCTTTGATCAGGGTTTGTATCTTGGCACTCATATCATCTCGTTCATCGGCGATATAGGTAAAGTTGTTCGTCGGACCGTCATGGTTGGTGATATTGAGTTCTGCAAATTCAAAATGGTGAGGGATGAATGTGACATTTTTGTCTCCGCAGATATAGGTGTGTGTGGTACTGTTGCAATCCGTAGGTGTATCATCATCGTCGACCTCTGCCCACTTCTTGTCATAGATGTGGAGTTCCACTTTTCCGACATCACTATATGATACCCACATGATCCCATCCGCTGTTCCTGCGGTTGCCGGACCTGTGGCATACAGACTGGAGTAGCCACCTACAGCGTAGGCAGGTTCTGATGTATCATTAGTGATAGTGCCATGCAGTGGCTCACTAGCGTTCTCTTCGGTGCCATCTTTGTAAAACTTGGTTACATCGCTATCTAGATATGTTAAGAAATTAGTATCAGTGACGGTGTAGCCGGTTGATGTCGTATTGTCTTCATGTAGTGCCGTGAGAGAGATATTATAATCCATACCTGCACGCAGGAGATTGGGGGCATGATCATGTTGGAGCATGCTGCTCTCATCAAATCTATGGGGGCGAATGGCGAAGTTGTCGGTCGAACAGGCAGGCTGTATGTCAAAAGTACACATATAACATCCGAGTGCATTGTCATAGAGTGCATTGTATCCGGGATATGAGTCATCGCCTCCACCGCTATATCCGCCATGTGCAGAGAGACATGGCTGACCGTTGTTGAGGCTACATCGATCCCAAGCATCTACTCCAAACCCATCTACATACTGTATCTCGGAGTTACCGCACTGTCCTATCCCCTCTAGGTTACCTCCGGTGCTACTGTTGGCTAGACACTTCTGCCCCTCAGGACTCAAAGTGTTTGGATCTATGATGATGAGCTGTAGTCTTGCTGTTTGTCTGACATCTTTGGGAACTCTGATCGCTACTGTGGCAGAGTATGAGCCTTCCGGTATCGAAATGATGAGTTCATCGCCGGTATCATCAGTCAGATGTCGTGCATTTTCACCACATGTACCATACTCCTCATCCACCAGATAGGGGATGATGACAAAATCGGAAGCGTCTTTGGTTCCGTTGAAGTCATAGGGTATAGTCTCTTTAGTCTCTATATCCAGATAGACTCCTGTGATATCCCGAGAGGTGTATGTCGCCATAGTCTGTATAAATTTTATTTGATTGACCGGAGGAACACTCAGATCATATCCATTGCCGATACTGTTATTGTAGTAGCCCGCATATGTAGCATCGGCACCGATAGGAGTATCTATAGCATCTGCCGAAGAGGGCATCTCTACACCACTCTCTTTGTTTCCGCCACAGTCAGTAACACGACCATAGTGATAGACACCTTGATAGTTATAGGTGGCATAGAGACCTATAGCATCGATATCGGCAGGGTTGTTCGGGTTACCATCATAAGAGTCAACATCTGTGATCGTGAAGTTTCCGTCACTTGCTGTGATGGTATAAGTGTACCCTTTGGTATAAGAGGGGGAAACCTCGATATCAATATCCTCATAACCGCTACAGCTACCTACGCCTGTGCCATCCATATCTACACTACAGGTACCATGTACTATCTCGGGTGCATACATTTTGGTGAGATTGATATCTATATTGTGAGTGAGTATAGATGATGCATTGATATCTACAGTGGCAGTACAGCCATTGCCGGAGTAGAAGTTCCCTGATAGTACACAGTTTTTCTTGAAATCAATGGAATTCATCGTAGTTGCGGTTGTGTCTGAATAACATATCTCTGTTATCTCATTGATCTCGTCATAGTCTACTGCTACGATCTTGGTCGTCTCTGTTGTGCTGTTGTTGCGAATATCATAATCATGGGCACTCACGACCTCTGCTATATTGGTAACAGTCCCAATAGTACTATTGTCATCGGGTACATTGATGTGGATTTTGATGAGTGCATTGTTCCCTGCGGAGATATTGCCATCATGGAGACAAACGATTTTATTGTTTGGTACTGATGATATACTACAGTTCCAGTCTGTTGACTCATTATTTGTTTTGGTAAAGTCAATATCTTGGTTGACTCTAAAGGCAGAAGGCAGGGAATCTGTGACATTGATATCGCTAGAATCTGCCGTACCTAGATTGGTGACAGCTATAGTGTAGTAAAAAGATGTATTTATCTTGACTGGATCTCTATCATCTTTTTTGACTATATAGAGATCGGCTTCGGGTGGTCCGATAGTTATGGTGGAGGTGTTGTCATCTGTGATGATACCGGTATCCGAGCCTGATGTATCGATGGCACTGATGAGGGTGATATTGAAGTCATCTCCATCTAGCTGATCGGTAGTGTTGATATCGATAGTCAGGGTATACTCATCATACCACTTGTCGATCAGGAAGTAGTTTGTAGAGTTGTCATAGCTGTTATGATAGGTGACATTCAGATCTCCATTGATCGCTCCTCTGTTGAGCGTGACATCGAGATCTACAGATGTGAATCCTTCGGGTATAGTGACAGCAGCAGGGGCGATGGAGGCTAGGATGATGGGGGCATCGTATACAATAGTGATATTGTAATCTTCGTTATTTCCAGTATCATCAACCAGCAGTTGAATCGTTTGACCCTCTATGACGGCAAACTTTGGGACAGAGTGAGTTACTGCTGTTGTATTGCCGTCGTATATATCACTGATAGCGGCACAGGCTGAGCCTACATAAAAGGTTGAAGCCTTATTGCTATCATTGGTGAAAGTGATGGTGATGTTGCCATCAGATGGTATCGAGAGCTGATGGTAATTGAAGTCAGAGTTTGCCGAAAGTTCAATAATACTGCTTGTTCCTAGAGGAACATCGTAGTTGACACCAGGACAGGTATTGGAAGCTGCCTGAAGTGAAAGTGGAGTGAGTACGGCACTTAGCAAGAGTGCGAGAGAGTATCTCTTCAAACCTCTATGCAGAGCCAATATCACAAAAAGATAGAGAGATAGCGGAAGAGTAAAAATAGATCTCAAATGTTTCATAATAGTACCTTCTAACGCTCAGAATACTGAGCAAGATTTGCATCTACATCCTGAAAACGATGTCATAAGCACTAAAGCTTACGAGAGGCAGTCCGGCTATCTGCTAGAGACCCGTAACTTTCCGTCCTCACTTCGCAGTGAGTTTGGCTTTTCACTATGTAATACTTAACTCTATATTACCATAGCTAATCTAAAAGGAATATAAAAGTAGAGTGTGAGAGAGTCTAATAGATAGAGGTAGTTATGGTCTCTACTCATACCTCTTGAACTACTCTAAACCTCTTAAACACATTTTTAAAGTTTATGCTTGTCTTACATGTAGAGTCTTCAAAATCATAGCTTTGAGAGGAAAAATCGCCCTCTTTGTCAAACTTACCATCCTTTAGTCTGTAAAGTTTTGCTTTTAAATCATCGGGATAGACTATGCAGTAGTAGAGAACTTTCTCTTTTTCATAGGTCTTAAACTTATAACCCTCATCTCTTTTGGCAGTTGATGGAGAGATAACTTCTATGATGATTTGAGGTGCTTTTGTTATGTAGGCATCGTTAGGCTCATCACAGATAAGGACAACATCAGGTCTCAAAACAGTATCATCACTTAGTTTCCAATCTTCTTCGCCTAAGATTAAGCATCTGTCGCAGTCCATATTGTTTCCAAGTTCTCTTGCTAGAGCATAAGCTATGGCTTGATGACTAATCATCGGAGATGGTGCCATAGAGATAGGGTAGCCATCATAAAGTTCCCATTTGCCTTCCCAATCTTTGTAATCTGAGTAAGTGTAGTGTGGTTCATAGTCGAATGCACCCATGATGTTGCTCCAAATATTTTATTTATAATATTATATCTTATTTTTCACAACAACACCTTCCATCCCCACCAAAAGTGAGTGAAATCCGTATGCACATCTCTCAACACACATCACTTTCTACAGAATAACACAGATTTTATGAGAGAGATGTAAAAGTCTGCTTAAAGTTGGCTTTTGTCACAGAATCGACCAAATCCGGATATGGTATATTATCATTGCGGACACTGTAGGGTCGATCACATCGACCACAATAACTTTATATTAAAGAATAACATATCTAATATAAAATGAATATAAAAGTAGAGTGTGAGAGAGTCTAGTGCATAGGGGTAGTTATGGTCTCTACTCATACCTTTTGAACTGCTCTAGCCACTCTCTATCTGCACTGCTGAGGATCCCCACTCTGCCTAGGAGTGATCTCTTGGTGGAGATGAGTGTATCTATATCGAGATATGCCAAAAGCTTTGGGTTGATCGTCTCCTTGTCATGTTCATCATATTGGAGCAGTTTTTCGATATCTGCGAGCAGCTCCTCTTTTGTGGGTAGTTTCTCATTGTTGTTTGGTTTTTTATGGCTCATCTGCTCTTGATCTTCTCTATTTTGCATCTGGTTCACTCCTAGTATGCTTTATCTATTGTTTGGTGGTACCAAACCTACATATTTCATTGGGTAGCCTTACAACCTTGTAGGTTTGGCACTGCCAAACACTTTATCTATTCGTGATTATGCTATACTAGCGAAAAAGTCATCATAAAAGGATTGAATATGGTTGAAATAGGTAGTGTGGTAGCGGATTTTTGTCTCCCCAATCAAGATGAAGAGGAGATCTGCTTTCGAGATATCAGAGGCAGATGGATCGTATTGTATTTTTATCCAAAGGACAATACCCCCGGATGTACTACAGAGGCTTGTGATTTTACCGCTGCTCTGCCTGAGTTTGAGTCACTAGATGCCATTGTCTTGGGTGTGAGTCCCGATAGTCCCAAAAAACATCGGAACTTTATCGAAAAGAGAGAGCTGAAGATCACTCTACTCTCAGATGAAGAGAGAGAGCTCTGTAGTGCATTTGGTGTTTGGCAACTCAAAAAGAGTTATGGCAGAGAGTATATGGGTGTTGTCAGAAGTACATTTCTCATCGACCCCAAAGGAGAGGTAGCTGCAAAATGGGAAAAAGTCAGAGTCAAAGGACATGTCGATGCAGTGAGAGCAGAGCTGGAGTCTTTGAGATAGCAGGGTTAGGGATGCTAGTATAATCCAATATTTCAGGTACCCACAAGGGGTACCCCTACAACAGCGACATCCGACCTCGGCTGTCGAAAAACCCCTAAATCACTCATTTGTTCACTCTTTGAAAATGGATACAACTATAGAGTATGATAGGGGTCATACATTGCAAAATCAACCCACGAAGTGGGTGGATTTTCAACGCTTGACCTCGGCTAGTCTCTCTTTCCCTCCCATCGTTTCGCTCTCTCTTTGCGATCTTCTCTCCAGTCTCTCTTTTTGAGCACCATTTTCTTGAAAAGCTTTCTGATATAGTTCCAGTGTGAAACCTCTCTCTTTTTTTTGGATTGTGCGTAGATGTGTCGTTTTTCTGCGAGGGCTTTTGTGGCATTGATACTTCTCTCTCTCTTTTTATGCAGTTTCTCGACTGGAGTCAGCCCTCTGTCTAGGATAGACTCAAGCCATCTGTTGAAGTGGTTCGATAGTTTTATGAGCCACTTTTTTGGATTTATCCCGATCTTTGATAGAATGGTGTTGAGTAGACCTAGTATAGAGCCTAATAGAGTGATGGTATAGTTGATCATAGCGATGATCTTTTTACCCCAACGGTAGTTGGCTAGTGTGTCAAAAAATAGATTGAGCATCAGAACTTGAAATATGAAACCCATAAAACTGATACTAGTCAAGATGAGATTCCAGAGCAGTGCAAAGAGAGGGACTACCAGAGCATAGACAAATTTTTGTATCGCCGTACCCAAAACTTTCGTCCAGAAAAAGTAGAATATTGGTATAGAGAGGAGCATGCTTCCAAAGGCTTTGATTTTTTTGACCGGAGTAGAGTGTCTGATCTCATCAAGCTGCTGTTTTATGACGAGGGTCAAGTTTTTTTTGTACCTTCTGATAGAGTGTTCAGCAAAAAATTTGGATATGATATCGATGATATGCCGTTTTGTCAGCATACCTGCTGTAGCGATAGCGATCGCTTTTTTGCCTCCTGCCTTGACTATGGCATGGGCAAAAGTTTTGGCACCGGCGACTTTGGCTCCTAGACCAAATTTGAGAAATAGTATCCCTATCATCTCCCACCACCCAAGGTAGTAGATCAAGAGTATGACAAAGGTGAGGGATATGAGGATGATAAGTCCTGAGCGATGCCTATGTATCCATGCACTCAAGCCTAACAATATATGTTTACTCTCCTGCTGTATCACCATCTCCATCTCCCTCATCACCAAAGCCTCCACCATCTCTGTTGACCCCTCGGATACCATGGATGACCGAGCGTATTTGAGACCATGTTCCACCTAAAAATAGGATAATAAAGAGAGCAAATTGGCTCAACTCCACGAACATACCCCACTCAATTTTTCCAAACCACTTCAGGAAAATAATAGGTATAGAGAGTAGAAGTGCCAAACCGATCATACCTGCTGTATTGAGTGTGCCTGCACTCAGCGAAAGCATATAGAAGGCGATACTCACAAGAAAGATCCCACTAAATGGGTATATGATATCAGCAGGTACTTTGACAGAGAGCAGCATCAATCCCAAGATAGCTATAGAGAGCAGAAAGAGTATGAAGATCTTCTTGGCAGTATTCATCACCCCTTTGATATAATATGTTTTTGCCACAAAATAGACTATAGCCGTCAAGACAACAACCCCTATGTTGGCAAACTTCTGAAGAGTATTATCTAAAGCGATCACCTCTTTGAACCAATACTCAAAGAGATAGACCGATATCAGTGCCAATATCAAATTGACTACGATCATGATCCAGTTTTTACTCTGGTTTTTTTCCGGCTTTTCCATCTTTTTCTCCTCTGTTTTGATGTTGTGATTTGTCTAGTGTGGTCTCTGGATCTTCTCTAGGGCTCTCTGTCTCTCTCTGATCCCCCTCTAGGTGGTTATTGACACAGTTAAAGAACTTCTCATAGAGCATCTGCCTCTCCCCTCCTGTGGGCGAAGAGGAGAGTATCTCTTGCCTGACGGCTTCACACTCCGGTGAGAGTATATCATCATGTTCAAATGCCTTTTTGAGCAGTACAACCGTCTGTGTAAAGCGGTTTTTGAAGGCAAGAATATGGGCTTTGACTATCTCTGAAATATTGTGTATCTTGACATAAGTTTGTGATCTTTTGAACCAGTCTAGTGTCGCTTTGACTATATCATAGCGTCGCTTGAACCAATCGATAGCCATCAGTTGTGCCTCTCCGGCATGGAGTACGAAATGTACAGGGATGAAGAATAGTACTTTAAAGAGATAGAGTCCTATACCTACCCATATATGACCTGAGACGAAAGCGGCCAGTGACAAGATACCTATAAGCTCCATAAATATAAATGGTGCACCAAAGAGTGCAAGGACTGCCCAGTTTGGCATCTTTTCGATCTGCTGAGCTGACCAGTGTGCGATATTTGAGCTCTCAAATCTTCTAGTAACTCCCTTAAAACCAAGTTCCCAAAAGATCTCTATGAGGATGACAACAATCGCTGAGAGAGTGAAGAAGATGATCCTAGCAAAAATATTGTTGAGTTGCAGATTGATCTTTTTGTCCTCTACCCAAACCTCCTGCTCTTTATATAGTCTATTTTCGTAAGTACGCAAAAACCACTCACCAAAAGCCTTGAGCTTAAGCCCGATCTTTTGCCAAAGCAGTTTGGTAAAGGGGATATACTCACCAAAAAAGAGGATAAAAAGAGGGATCATAATCCAAGGGTTTGTGAGTAGTGCAGTCAAGTGATGCATCTTTGTCCTTCTTTTATAATAAGATTATAGTACAACTATACCTAAAAATTTTTAGACTTTGAACTGATTTGGAGAAATTAAGTGATTTGTCTATTTTTTATGAGTATAACTAGGGTTTAAATATTATTCAGGTACAATCACACTCCTTATTCTAAGAGCAGGATTTGGAAATACTCATGTAGTTATTCCTTGAAAGGTTGCGCGTCGGCGTTCAGGACTACAGAGGGTTAAACCTAAGGCGATTCAATTCGACCACAAAATTATCTACTTTACCAAGGAGCTAAAATGGTAACAATGAAAGACTTACTCGAATGTGGTGTACACTTCGGGCATCAGACAAGAAGATGGAATCCAAAAATGAAGAAATTCATCTTTGGTGAGAGAAAAAATATATATATTATCGATCTTCAGAAGACTTTGAGATATTTTAAATATACTTATAATGTAGTCAGAGATGCAGCGGCAGAGGGGCAGACAGTCCTATTTGTAGGGACAAAAAAGCAGGCAAGATCAGCGATCAAAGAGCATGCAGAGAGTTGTGGTATGCCGTATGTCTCTACTAGATGGCTCGGTGGAATGTTGACAAACTACCCGACTATCAAAAAATCTATCAGAAAACTCGAAATCATTGAGCAGATGGAAGAGAATGGTCAAATCGAACTTTTGACAAAAAAAGAGGCATTGATGCTTCGACGCAAAAAAGATAAGCTGAATGCTTATCTTGAGGGTTATAGACATATGAAAAGATTGCCTGATATGATGTTTGTCATAGATGCTGTCAAAGAGCATATAGCGGTCAAAGAGGCTAGAAGATTGGGCATGAAAGTTATCGCACCACTCGATACCAACTGTGACCCTGATGTGATCGATTATCCGATCCCAGGGAATGATGATGCAATCCGCTCTATCAACCTCTTTTGTAGAGAGATGGCAGAGGCTATCAATGAAGGAAAAGCAGCACTAGCAGAGAACCAAGAGGTTGAAGAGGTAGCTCAAGAGGTAGCTCAAGAGGTAGCTAAGGTAGAAGAGGCAGAGATCAAAGAGGTCGTTGCTGAAGCTGTTGCAGAGGAGAGTAAAGATGCTAAAGTTGAACTCAAAGAGGTTGAAGATTTAGACATCACTGAAAATGAAGCACTTGCAGATATGGCAGAGGAAGAGGCAGCTATAGAAGATGCCAAGAGAGAGGAGGCATAGATATGGCAAACTTTGGTCCAAAAGATATCAAAAAACTCAGAGGGATGACTGATGCAGGTATGATGGATTGCAAAAAAGCATTGAGCCAGTCAGATGGTGATATGGACAAGGCAGTTGAGTGGCTTCGCAACCAAGGTCTGGGTGCAGCAGCTAAAAAAGCAGGCAAAGTAGCTGCTGAGGGTGCGATCGGTGTCAAGGTAGAGGGCAAAAAAGCTGTCATCGTTGAGATCAATTCACAAACAGATTTTGTTGCACAAAATGATAAGTTCAAAGCTGTCATCGCTGAAGTTGTAGATCATACATTTGCAGAGGATATCGCAGATGCTGAAGCGATCAATGCTTCTCAGATCAATGGTCAGCAGTTTGATGAGTATCTCTCACTGCAGATCGCTACTATCGGTGAAAAGCTTGTTGTTAGACGATCAGCACTGATCTGTGGTGATGAGAGTGCAGCTGTCAATGGATATGTTCATGCCAACAACCAAGTAGGTGTGATCATCGAAGCCAAGTGCGACTCTGCCAAAACAGCGGAAGCTATGACCTCTGTAGTGAGAGATGTAGCTATGCATGCAGCTGCTATGAGCCCAACTACACTTAGCTATAGAGATTTTGATGCTGAGTTTGTTGCTCAAGAGACTCAAGGTCGTATAGTAGCGATAGAGAAAGAGAATGAAGAGCTTGCTAGACTCGGTAAGAGTCTTAAAAATATCCCTCAGTATATATCTATGAGTCAACTTACAGATGAAGTGTTGGCAACAGTAGAGGCTAAACTCAAAGAGGAGCTCAAAGCAGAGGGAAAACCTGAAAAAATCTGGGATAGAATCCTCCCTGGCAAAATAGCCAGATTTATCGCAGACAATACGACACTAGATCAAGAGCAGTGTCTCTTAGATCAGAACTTTGTGATGGATGACAGCATGAGTGTTGCTGAGTATATAGATAGCAAAGCTAAAGCTGCCGGCGGAAGTGCAGAGATCACAAACTTCATCAGACTTGAAGTGGGTGAAGGTATAGAGATAGAGGAAGAAGATTTTGCAGCAGAAGTTGCAAAGCAGATGGGATCTTAACACTCCCATGTATTCATCCCTTGCTGTGATGCTTCACACGGGGGAGTCTATATAGTGTCAAAAATAGTACTAAATGCCACCAATATATCTCATAGTTTCGATATAGAGCTATACTGCGATGTGGATCTCAAACTATACTCTTCTCACAGTGCAGCTATACTCGGTCGGAGCGGCAGTGGCAAATCAACTCTGCTTCATCACTTTTCTACTTTTCTCAAACCCAAAGAGGGTGAAGTGATACTACTAGAGAAACCCATCTACACTCTCAACGATACTCATATAGAACAACTTAGACGACATGAGTTAGGAGTCATCTTTCAATCTCACTATCTATTCAAGGGGATGAGTGCTAGGGAAAATATCGAAATAGCGACTATGCTAGCAGGAGAAGAGATAGATGAAGCACTGCTCGAACGACTAGAGATCAGGGAGTTGATGGATCATAAGATCTCAGAACTCTCAGGCGGACAGCAGCAGCGTGTCTCTATAGCTAGGGTATTGAGCAAAAACCCTAAAGTGATCTTTGCAGATGAGCCAACGGGCAATCTCGACAGAGAGACAGCAAATCTCGTGATGGATATCCTACTAGAGTATGTAGAGGAGAGAGAAGCAGCTCTTCTGCTAGTGACACATGATGAAGATATGGCAGCAAGATGTGATGCAATCTACCATCTGAAAGATAAAAGATTGGAGCGAACCCTATGAAGATTGATTTGATGAGTATACTCTACAATACCTCTATGATAGTGCTGATTTTGGTAGTCTCATTCGTAGCAACCAAAAAGCTAGGAAAGCATTTCTCCGATGAAGAGGAGAGTGAAAAGTAGATCTGTTTTTGGTAACTTGCCTACTTTGCCTGTGCGATCAATACACCCTCTATCAGCTTATCTATATCTCCATCTAGTATGCCGTCAACATTGGAAAATGGCTGGTTGCTTCTCGTATCTTTGACCTGCTGATAGGGTGCTAGAACATAAGAGCGGATCTGATGTCCCCACCCTATCTCACTCTTCTCTACCCCATCTATCTCTGCCTGTTTTTTTGCCATCTCATACTCATATAGTCTTGACTTGAGCATCTTCATAGCAGCTGATTTGTTTTTGTGTTGGCTACGGTCATTTTGACACTGTACTACTATACCTGTGGGTTCATGAGTGATGCGGATGGCAGATTCGGTCTTGTTGACATGTTGTCCTCCTGCACCGGATGCACGGTAAGTATCTATGCGTATATCCCTCTCCTCGATCTCTATATCTATATCATCATCAATCTCAGGTGATACCATAACAGAGCTGAAGCTAGTGTGGCGTTTTGCATTGCTATCAAAAGGGGAGATGCGTACCAAACGGTGGATACCATTTTCTACTTTGAGGTAACCATAGGTATTTTCACCCTTGATAATAAATGAGACATCTTTGATCCCTGCTTCATCGCCTGCCTGATAATCTAATCCTTCAACTTTGAAGCCATGTCGTTCTGCCCACCTCAGGTACATACGATAGAGCATACTAGCCCAATCCTGACTCTCGGTACCGCCTGCACCGGGGTGAATGGAGATGATGGCATTGTTGCCGTCATGTTCACCTGAGAGCATGATCTGCACCTCTAGCTCTTCGGTCTTCTCTTTGAGACTCTCTGCCTCATCATACAGCATCTCTAGTGTCTCTTCATCTCCCTCTGTCTTGGAGAGTTCAAAATAGTCAGCTGCATCATCTACCGCATCTTGGGCATTGTTATATTTCTCCAAGATACGCTCCATACGCGTCTTCTCCTGAGATACTTTGCCTGCACTGCTAGCATCAATCCAAAAGGCTGCATCCTGCTGGAGCTCCTCTATCTCTTTGAGTCGTGATATGATCATATCAGGTTTGACAATATTACGGATGTTTCCCATCTTTGTTGAGAGAGATTTTAAAAGTTCATTATATTCATAAGCATCCATGTGTAGAAAGTTCCTTTTCTTATCTTCATTGAAAATCTGCTATGATTCTAGCAAAATATAATAGAGATAGAGGTTAGAGATGGAGATAGTGCGAACAGTAGCAGGGTTACAGAGTGCTCAGAAAAGTATGAGAGGAGAGATAGGGTTTGTGCCGACTATGGGAGCTCTTCATGCAGGGCACCTCTCCTTGATACGCAGAGCAGTGGAGGAGAGTGATCAAGTTATCGTCTCTATATTTGTAAATCCCACACAGTTTCTCGAAGGGGAAGATCTGGAGAGTTACCCCAAGAGAGAGGAGGCTGATCGTAGGATTTGTGAAGTTGCAGGTGTGGATATACTCTTTATGCCAACGATAGAGCAGATGTATGAAGAGGATGAACTCTCTATCGGTGCACCAGCCTTGCGTGGCTATATACTAGAGGGAGAGAAGAGACCAGGACATTTTGATGGGATGCTGCAAGTGGTTATGAAGCTCTTAAATTTATCCTCGGCGACACGAGCCTATTTTGGGAAAAAAGATGCACAGCAGTTGGCACTGATCATGCAGATGGCACGGAGTTATTTTCTCTCTTGCCAAATCATCCCCTGTGAAATCATCAGAGATGAGCGAGGCTTGGCACTAAGTAGCCGAAATGCTTATCTATCTGTAGATGAGAAGGAGCAAGCACTCCTACTCTCAAGATCTTTGAAGTTTGCTACTAAAAGTGTGATGATCGGAGAGAGAGACTCTGCTACCCTGATAGAGCAGATAGAGGGTCTGCTCAGAGAGGTAGATAGTATCGAATATATCGTGATCGTAGATAGGGATTTTCACAAGATCGATAGAGTTGAGATAGGCAACACCATGATACTTGTAGCTGCCTGGGTGGGCAGGACTAGATTGATAGATAATATTTGGATTTAAAACATATCTAAGTCATTGAAGAGCTCCGGTGATGGCTTTGGTCTCTCTCTTGGTCTTTTTCTTGGTTTTGGCTTTCTCTTTGGTTTTGGCTTGGGGCGATAGGTTGGTTTTTTAGCTTTTTTTATCTTCACAGGTTTTCTATAGGCATCTCTCAGTGCATCTTTACGCTCTTTGGCAGCCTCTTTTGCTCTCTTCTCCTCTAGCTCCTGCTCGCTAAACTCTGGCTTGAGGTAGTCTAGCTCTACTAGTGCATGTATGACTCTTCTGAAGGTAGGTACTGCAGATTGTGATGCAAAATATTTATGAGGTTTCCTTGGCTTGATAGCAAGAACTCCTATGGTATATTTATGACCCAAATTGTCATTGGCAAAACCAAAAAAACTACTATGGTATAGCCTCTGATACCCTTGTGCATTACTGATGTGTGCAGTACCTGTCTTGCCGCCCACCTCCAAGCCTGCGTACTTTCCTGCAACACCAGTCCCCCTCTGGACTACCTCTACAAGCATCTGATGGATTTGATCAGCACTTTTTTTAGTGATAGCTTGTCTGTCAGGTTGTGGAGGCGGTAGTGTATAGTGCTTTCCATCCAAGTTTTGAAAATAGTTGATGATGCGTGGAGTCATAGTCTTGCCGTCATTGTTAAATGCAGAGTAGGCTTTGATCATCTGGGCAAATGTCGCATGCATGCCATATCCATAGGCTTGATTGGCACGGTGCATTCTGTTTTGCAATTTTTTGACGGGTTTGACTATCCCCGGAAGATCACGAGATAGATCGATACCTGAGTGTTGGGATAGACCAAATTTGAGTAGACCGCTTCGGAACTCTGCCCCTGTCAATCTCCATGAAATTTGTGAAATACCTACATTGGATGAGTGTACGATGACATCGGTTGTTGTGAGTCGAGCATAAGGGTGATCATCAGTGATGGTGCGTCTCTTGCTTATCTTCATCCTGCCATTGAATGTTTCGATCCAAGTATCAGGTGTGACACGATTGTGCTCTAGAGCTATGGCTAGAGTGAGAGGCTTCATAACAGAGCCTACTTCATATGGGTATTCAGAAAACTTTGGATTGAGTGCTGATACATCTTTGGATGTGATATTTGAAGGGTCAAATCGTTCTGAACTAGCCATAGCTAAAACCTCTCCGGTTGTGCTATCCATAACAGCAGCTATGATCTCTTCTGACCAAGTCTCCTCTTTCATATGATCGAGTATCACCTCTATCTGTTTTTGAACTCTTAGTGAGATATTGAGATGAAGATCAAGACCGTCTATGCGTGGGATTTTGGTGCTGTCTCCGTTGCGTATGACAGCACCTACTACATCTCTCTCTCCGGTAAAGAGACCATTTTTTCTAGATACAATATGCTCCTCTGCATATCGCTCTAAACCTTTTTGACCTATAGGACGCGTGTAGCCATCTTCATCTCTCTTGCGTACATAACCAATAATAGGTGTGAGACAGTCACCTAGTGGAAACCTGCGGGCTTCACCACTCTCTATAATGTCCAAACCATAAAGGACATTTATACCGTTTCTATTTTTAGTTGCACGGAAAACTTTGAGTTTTCTCAGCTTGAAAGCAAGTGATTTTAGCTGTATGGCACTTCTCTCGTTTAGATTGTATGAGAGTGTGACTCGACCAGTTTTTCTCTTGCCATCTTTGGTATAAAATCTCTTTTTTAGTTTTGATTCATCCAGCCCGCTATAGATACTGAAAAGTTTAAAAAATAGATCCTCTTTATTTGGGTCAATATTTTTGACATGTACTGTCGCTTGATAGAGCTTGTAGCTACTGCTGAGTGTATAGCCATCTTTTGAGATGATATCCCCACGCAAAGAGCGATCATGGATCACTGATGTTTTGGCAGGGATATCACGATCTGAAGTGATGGTACGAAATACAGAAAATAGAAAAGCAGAGATCAAGAATAGAAAAATACCATATAGAATGTATAATTTACTATTTCTCCTCTCTCTCAGCTCTTCTAGGTTCTCCTCTGTCATTTAAACTCCATATTTATAAGTATCAAAAGCATATTTTAGTAAAATCTATCTTCAGTTCGGGATTAATTAGGTAAAATACCCATATATTTTTTAAAAGAAGCATTTGATGATTGACAAACAGCTATTAGCCGGAGTGATTATTTTGATGACCCTATCTTTGGTGATGAGTTATTCACTCTCAACCTATGCGGTACTCTATTTTCATTTTCAAGATTTACACTTTTTTATTCGTCAATCTATATCTATTTTGGTTGGGATTGTATTGATCTTTATATTGAGCAAGCTCAATCCGGACAGATGGTTTAATATCATAGGATTTTCTCTCTTTTTGATATTTTTCATTTTGATGATTGTTATGCAGTTTATGCCTGACTCAATGGTCAAAGCTGTGGGAGGTGCCAAGCGTTGGATACAGTTTGGACCAGCTTCGATAGCACCAGTTGAGTTTTTCAAGATCGGGTTTGTCTTTTTCCTCTCTTGGAGTTTTTCACGAAAGATGATCTCTCTAAAGAGTTTGAGCCTCTGGGTAGAGTTGAAAATGTTATTTCCTTATCTTTTGATATTTGGGTTTGCTGTCTTATTGATAGCAGTATTTCAGAAAGATTTGGGACAAGTAGTAGTATTGGCGGGGACACTAGCTATACTATTTTTGCTTGTTGGACGAAGCAAGAAAGTCTTTTTTGTGATTTTGATGTGGAGTCTTGCCGCTTTTGTCGGTCTGATCATGTTGGCACCTCATAGGATGAATCGGATCTTAAGCTGGTGGTCAACGGTTCAGGATACTATCCTTGTACTTTTTCCATTTGAAGCGGTGCAGAGACTGCAGGTAGAGGCAGGAAGAGAACCATATCAGATATCTAACTCACTCAATGCTATTTATAATGGTGGATTTTTTGGGCAAGGTCTTGGAGCGGGTCAATTTAAACTAGGGTATGTCTCTGATGTTCATACAGACTTTGTATTGGCTGGATTGACAGAGGAGTTGGGATTTGCAGGACTGCTGCTTGTGGTTTTAGCTTTTCTGCTTATTATCTTTAGGCTCAATAAAATCGCAGCAGATCTACTGGAGCCTCGTTATGCTCTATTTGCTATTGGCATCTCTCTATTGATCGGTCTCTCGCTGGTCGTCAATAGTTATGGTATCAGCGGTATGACACCTATCAAAGGAATAGCAGTGCCGTTTTTGAGTTATGGCGGGTCACAAATAGTGGCAAACAGTATCGCAATAGGTATGGTGCTGATGATCTCCAAAAAGATGTTGAGATGGAGAAGATATGAAGAGGAGTTACGATGAGTATCATTATGACGGGTGGAGGTACCGGTGGTCATCTGACGATCATCAAGGCAGTTAAAGAGCAGTTGAGAGGTGAGGAGTTGATCTATATAGGATCGACTAGAGGACAAGATCAACAGTGGTTTGGTGATGATGATGACTTTGCACAAAAGTACTTTCTTGAAACGAGAGGTGTAGTCAATCAAGGAGTTTTTGGAAAGATCAAATCCTTGATAATGTTAGCTTCTGCTACTAAAGAAGCTATGACATTGCTAAAGAGGCATGATGCCAAAGTCGTCTTCTCAGTCGGAGGTTTCTCCTCAGCTGCTACCTCTTTGGCTGCCAAACTCAAAGGAGTACCGCTTGCGATACATGAACAAAATGCAGCATTGGGTTCACTCAATAGGGTGATGAAGCCTTATGCTGCAGCTTTCATCTCATCCTATCTGGATGAGAGTCCGATACATGCCTATCCGATCAAGCAGATCTTTTTTAAAAATGCTCGACTACGCAGTCATATAAAAAGTATCATCTTTTTGGGAGGCTCCCAAGGTGCCAAAGCGATCAATGGATTGGCACTCTCTCTTGCACCAGAGTTTAAGAGAAGAGGAGTTGCTGTCATCCATCAGGCAGGAGAGAAAAATATAGATGAGGTGAAGAGAGCTTATGGTGATCTGGGTATCGATGCTGAAGTCTTTGGATTTACTACAGAGTTGGCATCATATATGAAAAAAGCAGATTTTGCTATTGCTAGAGCTGGAGCATCGACCCTCTGGGAACTCTCTGCCACAGGTTTGCCAACACTCTATATCCCTTATCCCTATGCAGCCAGTGATCATCAGTACTATAATGCTGAGTTTCTTGTAGAGAGAGAGTTAGCTTGGGTTATGAGAGAAGATGCCATTGATGAGAGGGAGGTACTCTCCTTGCTGGATGAAGATATTGAAGCTAAAAGCAGGGGTCTCCTAGAGGTGGTTGAAGATAGTGGAAGTCAAAAGATAGCTACGCTATTACAAAATATCTCTTTTTAATTAATGAAACTTTAAGATGATTAAGACTAAAATTGTTTAAACAATATTTAAGGAGTTGTTATGAAAAAAGTTTTGATTTTATCAAGTTTGGCAGCAGCAGTGATCTTAACTGGTTGTGGCGGAGGCGGTGGTGGAGGTGATGTGCCACCTCCACCTCCTGTAGAGATGGATGTATTGTATCTGGATGATAACAATGGAGGTTTGGCAGGTGTGCCATATATGTGTGATGGAAGATCTGGATTTACGGATGAAGTTGGTGCTTTCTACTTCTATCCGGGAGAGAACTGTACCTTTGATTTGACAGGATTTGATGGAAGCATGGCATATCTGTGGGATCCATTGTATATCGATGATTCCGCTGCCAACGGTATAGAGGGTATTGGTTATGATTGTTGGTCAGGAACAGGGGGCTTTACTGATATAAGTGGGTATTTTGAGTATGATATGGATGATGAGTGTACTTTTTATCTATAGCTAATTGATAGAAGCCCAAATTACGATTTGGGCTGAAGGAGAAAGAGAGTGAAGAAGTTTTCAGTTTTGGTGAGTACGGTAGCCGCAGTAGTTCTATTTTCTGGGTGTGGTTCTAATGATAACTACTATCCACCTGAACCAATCCCTGAAGCAACAACTCTCTTTTTGATCGATCAAGATGGTTTTTCACTTGGTGGTATCCCGTATATCTGTGATTCGATGGTTGATTGGTCTATGACGAGACCCAATGGCGAATTTACATTTTTTGTCCCTGACTCTTGTACTTTTGATTTTACAGGACTCAATGGTAACTATGACAACGATTATGAGCTGGATGATATCATCTATATAGTCGATGATCTAGATAGAGGAAAGGGCGGTATCCCTTTTGATTGTGAATATTTTGGTGCTAGCACAACCTATGGTGATGGTAGCTTTGACTACGATATGGATGATGCCTGCACATTTTATCTATAGAGAGTATACTTTATCCATCTGTTAACCACATTTTGCTAAAATACTCTTACTTTAAACAGAGGGTATTTTCATGGATATCAGACAATCTTTTTTAAATTTTTTTGAGAGCAAGTCACATCAGCTTGTGGCTAGTTCACCCCTAGTACCGGATGATCCAACACTACTTTTTACCAATGCTGGGATGGTACAGTTCAAAAACATATTTACAGGTGAAGCACCGATCCCCACTCCCCCTAGAGCGACATCTTCCCAAACTTGTATCCGTGCTGGCGGTAAACACAATGATCTTGACAATGTGGGGTATACGGCACGGCATCATACTTTTTTTGAAATGCTAGGCAACTTCTCTTTTGGTGACTATTTTAAAAAAGATGCGATTGCTTATGCTTGGGAATTTATCACTGGGGCAGAGTATCTAGCACTGCCGGCAGAGAATATCTGGGTAACTGTTCATGATAGTGATGATGAAGCATTTGAGCTGTGGAAGAGACATATTGCCGAGGATCGGATCCTCCGTTTTGGAGACAGAGATAACTTTTGGCAGATGGGGGATATAGGTCCTTGCGGTCCCTGTTCAGAGATATTTTATGATCAAGGTGAAGAGAATTTCAACTCTGATGATGATGTGATGGGTGGAGATGGCGATAGGTTTTTGGAGATTTGGAACTTAGTCTTTATGCAGTATGATAGAGATGCAGATGGAAAACTGCATCCACTTCCTAGACCTAGTATCGATACTGGGATGGGACTGGAGAGAGTTATCGCTATCAAAGAGGGTGTACTCAATAACTTTGACTCCTCCTCTTTCAAACCAATCGTAGATGAGATCAGCAAGAGAGTAGAGGGTGAGCCTACCGATGATAATATAGCAAGTTATCGTGTCATAGCAGATCATCTTAGATCTACAGCATTTTTGCTGGCTCAAGGTGTCAACTTTGACAAAGAGGGTCGTGGCTATGTCTTGCGTCGTATAATGCGTCGTGCAATCCGCCATGGGTATCTACTGGGATTGCGTGAACCCTTTATGTATAGTTTGGTAGACATATTGGTAGATCAGATGGGTGGATACTACAGTTATCTCAATGATAAATCTGAAACTATCAAAACCTCTATGAAGTTGGAGGAGGAGCGATTTTTTGATACGATAGATGCCGGTATCAAACTTTTCAATGATGAGTTGAACAATACAAGTGATACATTCAACGGTGAAGTTGCTTTCAAGCTCTATGATACCTACGGATTTCCTCTGGATCTCACTGAAGATATGCTGCGTGAAAAACATATAGCCCTAGATAGAGAAGCTTTTGAGCGAAAGATGAGAGTCCAAAAAGCCAACTCCAAAGCAGGCTGGAAAGGGAGTGGTGATGCAGTTGCCAAGGGAGATTTCAAGCTAATCAAAGAGCGTTTTGACAGCAATGAGTTTGTAGGGTATGAGAGTACAACTTGCGATGCTGTTGTATTGGCACTGCTGGATGATCACTTTAGAGAGTGTGATAGTATAGATGGCAAAGGGTGGGTACTGCTCGATAAGACACCATTTTATGCTGAATCAGGAGGACAGACGGGAGATAGCGGAGAGTTGATAATCGACAGTAGGGAGTCGCTAGTCAAAGTGTTGGATAGTAGGCAGTTTTTGGATTTGAATCTCTCTGAAGTTAAAGGTAGAGTGAGTGTAGGAGATAGAGTTGAAGCTGCAGTAGATCGTTCTCGTACAGAGATAGAGAAGCATCACTCAGCTACACATCTCCTCCATGCTGCTCTGAGAAGTATTTTGGGTGATCATATCGCTCAGGCAGGTTCGCTCAATGATGCAAAAAGATTGAGATTTGACTTCTCTCATCCTCAGGCTATGAGTCGTGAAGAGATCAGCAAGATAGAGGCATGGGTCAATGATAAGATCAGTCACAATACTCCTGTAGAGACCCAGATCAAGAGTGTTGATGAAGCCAAAAACTCAGGAGCTATAGCGCTCTTCGGTGAGAAGTATGGTGATGAGGTTCGTGTGGTGAGTATGGGGGATGCCTCAGTTGAACTATGTGGAGGAACCCATGTAGAGAGTGCATCCCAAATAGGTCTCTTTATGATCACTAAAGAGTCTGGAGTCTCTGCTGGTGTACGAAGGATCGAAGCAGTTTGCGGAGAAGCTGCCATAGATGAAGTCTCTGCTCTGCGAAGCTCCCTGGAGTCAGTCAAAGCAGAACTAAAAAATCAAGATCCTCTAGCGGGTATCTCTAAACTAAAAGATCAGGTCAAAACACTCAAAGGGGAACTCCAATCAGCACTAATCAGTAACAAAAAAGAGTTAACTGCCAATGAGATCAATGGCATAACTGTTATCGTTGATGAGGTGGAGATAGGAGATATCAAAGGGTTGATCGATGAGGCTAAAAATAGATATCCCAAGCTAGCAATCATGCTCTTCCAAAAGAGAGGCAATAAAGTTATGATCGCATGCGGAAGCAAAGATACATCTATCAAAGCCGGTGACTGGATCAAGAGTATCGCACCGATAGTCGGTGGCGGCGGCGGCGGTCGCCCAGACTTTGCTCAGGCAGGCGGAAAAAATCCAAAAAAAATCACAGAAGCGATAGAGGAGTCCAAGGTCTACCTAGCCGAAATGATTGAGGGTGGAAACTAGTCTTTGTCGGTATGGATTGGAGTAGCCTTAGTTGCCAAAGAGTCAACCAAGTTACACTGGACAAGGGATCCCTTTGATAGACTTATCGTTGCAAATGCCAGCTGTAACGACAGCTCTATACTCTTGAGTAGAGATAAAAAAATACAGTAGATCCATCTGGTGAATCCCAAAACTCTTCCTAGATTTAACATATAGGGCAAAAAAGGATAGAGATGAAAAAGAGCAGTATAGATGACTTCTCATATCTACTTGAGGGAGAGAAGAGAGAGAGTGATGAGGTTTCACCGCTTGCAAAAAAAAGTATATTTGTACTCCTTACTCTTTTTTTGGTTCTCTTTCCTCATTATGCACCCTATGGTAATCCCCCTGTAGAAGATCCGTCCATAATGCAGAGTATCTTCAATCTCTACTTTTTTATCTCCAATCAAACTTTTGGGATAGTGCACGAGGGAGGGCATGGGGTTTGTTATATATTGCCTTGTCCGCAATTTTTGACAGTTCTCAATGGCACTATATTTCAGATCATGTTTCCAGCAGGTATCGCATACTACTACAAAAAAAAGTTGAACTATTTTGTGATGTGGATAGGAGTCTATTTTACAGGATTTACGATACATAATACTGCATGGTATATCTCTACAGCACACGAAGGTGCTATCCTGCCTGCAAATAAGTCATTTTTGGGTGTTGATGCTTATCATGACTTTCACTACATACTTAACACATTGGGCTTGTTGGCGTATGATAGTGCTATCGCATCTATTGTGAGGGTTATTGCGTATGGTTTGATGTTTTTAGCCATTTGGAAGATCTATCTTTTGGCTTTTATCTCTCACGGTAGCGAGCAGAAAAGTTCTCACAAAGTGCGTGCAAAAAGAGAAAGATAGTAATTTAGCACACCCTAGAAGACATT
>JAYEOM010000101.1:0-12193 GCA_034722955.1 Campylobacterota bacterium | reverse complement strand
AAGCCAATAGCATAATCAGCAAACAATCAATTTCTCAATATGAAAAAAATCTTAAAAGTCCATCATCTTCTGTGTTAATAGCACTTGCGAATGCCTTAGACTAAGACAATCCAACTAGGAGCAAAAGGAGAAGTCAGATGGGTAGAATTGTTTTTGAGAGGTTCCCTAATGAGTTGAATCTAAAACAACAAATGCTTGTTAAAAGTCTTAATGTAGATATTTATACACTTGATCCTAATGAATTGATAGCGATGTGCATTAGTAGTGTTTGACTTATGTATATAAATAGTATATAATTTATGATATAAAAACTGTAAAAGGATTTAACTATGCATTCACTAGAACAACTTCAAAAACAACAAGTAGGGCTTAGGCTTCCAGTATATTTGATAGAGCAGATAGATGAATTTACAAAAGAGTATAACTTAAACAGAACAGATATTATTATAGAGTCTATAAAATCCTATATAGAAAAGCAAGAGACTCAAAAACTATATGATGAGTTCGATACGGCATGTAAAGAGTTAAAAGAGGTTTTAGATGACCCTAAAAAAGCTGATAAGCTACAAACACTAGATGAGCTACTTGATGAACTATAATCTTGTAGTTTTGCCAACATTTTCAATCAAATTAAAAAAATTAGCTAAAAAATATAAAAAAGTCAAAATAGACTTTCAAGATTTAAAAAAAGAGTTAATCCTCAATCCAAAATCAGGGATAGCTTTACAACATAATTGCTATAAAACAAGAGTTTCTAACTCCTCTATTCCCGCAGGGAAAAGTGGTGGTTTTAGAGTGGTATACTATTTTATAGATAAAAGTAATAATATTTTTCTTATGACAATATACTCTAAAACTCAAAAAGAAAATTTATCTGAAAATGAACTCTTGGAACTTCTGAAAATCAATGGTTTAGATAGATGAGCGAATACTTACAATCAGAACTCTGAGATGATACTTCAGAGCACCAATCATCCTGAGGTAAAGTAAAATATAGTTACAATCATAGAGTATATTTCAGACAGTTAGTAATTATATGAAAAGAGAGGGGATAATATGTTCAAAATATCACTATTGGCAACAGTTGCATTGGTAAGCTTATTTGCTCAAGCACCAAAAGATAGAAATCAGTCTAAATCTTTGGATGTCAAAAATCTTATACAGGAGTCTATTGACAAAATAGAAAAAAACCAAAATATTGAAGCAGGTGGTTGGCTCATTGATGATAGGAAGAGGAGTGAAACGGGTGAATCTTTTATCATAAGATTTGCTAAATCCAAGGAGAGTAATCTAACCATTGATGAAACATATGAAAAATATAAAGATTTGGTAGGACTCAGTATTTACAATGATATAAACTACACAGAAGAGAGCTTTATCTCAGCCTCAACACTTACTTCATTTCCGGATGATAACAGCATAGATAAAAATACCAAACTTTTTCTGGAAAAAATCATAAATGACAAAGTTATTGAACTCAACAGTAATTACAATATAGATACTCATCGTTATCATACATCTTTTAAAGATATAGATATCAATCATCCAGATGCGGTAAATATAGTGATAAATGGTTTCCAAATGAATGGATTTTATGACCAAAATAATCTTACAAAACAACAAAGTAAATTCTCTATAGATCTCATAAATATTATACCTCTTAAAGCCGATAATATTGGTGAGTATATTAAGATAAATAATATACAAGCTATTTCAAAAACAGAAGCAAACGGAGAAAATATAAATATTAACTATGCTATCTCCATAGATCTGTTTGATGTAAATATTGATAAAGAGCACTCAAAGGTAGAGAAAGTAAATCTAGCCATAACTATCGGTAATTTAAATTTAAAAGCATATGAGAATTTAATAAAATATTCGCAAGAAAATGTAGAGAACTTGGAAGATAGTGAAGAGTTGCAAATATTGACAATGGAGCTTTTTGCCAGAAGCAAAAAAATATATATCGAAGTGTCAGACTTGAGTTTATCAAGTTTGATGACTGAAGGTAAAAATATTGGTCCTGTCAAGATGAGTGCTAGAGTATCCCTCAAGGGAACAGAAGAACTTATTCAAAAAATTGCCACTGCTCCGGAGGCTGCAATGACTGCCCTCAATGCAGAGTTACGATTTCAATTTCCAAAAGAGATACTCCAAGAGGTTTACAAAGAGAATAGATCTGTCGGATCTATAGCAACCCTATTTGCAAAATATGAGAATGAGAGTGTTGTTTATGATATCACCTTTAAAGATGGCATATTGATAATAAATGATCAGTTTTTTCCGCTAGAGGGATTGGAAAATATCAATACCTCCGGAGAGACACCTCAGATTGAGCCAATACCCAGCAATCATTATGAAGTCAAAAAAGAGATTGATAGTATCGATCCAGAAAAGCAGACAACTGCTAAGCAAAATAGACATATAGAAAAATATGAGCAAAATTCACTGCACCAGGCAGTTTTATCAAAGAGTGTAGTTGAGGTAAAGAGAACTCTTGAAAATGCTCCAGATATAAACTCTACAGACAAGCTGGAGAGGACACCACTCCACTATGCAGCTTTTAATGGAGATCTGGAGATTGCGAGACTGTTGATTGAAAAAGGTGCAGATGTCAATGCAGTTGACAGATCAAAGCAGTGGACTCCGCTCTTTTTCGCTGTTTTTATGAAACATGATGATATGGCAAATCTCCTGATAAAAGAGGGAGCTGATCAGACGATGAGAGATAAACTTGGCAGAACAGCAGATGAGTATAGGGATAAAAAGTAAAATACTAAAGTAGATGATGAAAATCAACAAGATATAACAGATGTTGAGATAGTAATATTATAAATAATAACTTCTAATGAGCAGATGTCTATTATCCAAAAACAGACCGAAAGTAGCACCAATGTACCGAACCCAACTAAAAGCCCTCAAAAGAGCAGGGCGATTTAGAGAGCGAAAAATATTTGATGAGAACCTCATAGACTTGGCATCCAATGACTATCTGGGACTCTCTACCAATAAAAAGCAGTTTAAAAAAGCTATCGCATTAGTAGAGCAGTATCGTAGTTTTGCACCCAAAGCTAGTATGTTGGTCAATGGGTATCATCCCATACACAAGCTCTTTGAGGAGAGACTAGCAAGACTCAATGGGTTTGAAGAGGGGCTTGTGGTGGGGTCTGGGTTTTTAGCAAATATCTCTCTCATCGAAGCTTTGGTACGCAGGGGGGATATGCTCTTTATGGATGAGGAGTATCACGCTAGTGGGGTGATGGCTGCTGGGTTGCTGGGTGATCGAGTAGTGCTGTTTGGGCATAATGATGCTGCTGATCTGGAGCAGAAGCTTCAATCATACAAAGCCAAGCGAAGGATAGTCGCTGTAGAGGGTGTCTACTCTATGAGTGGTGAAGTGTGTCATCGTGATATATTTGAAGTGGTAGATAGATATGATGCTTTGATGATAGTCGATGAGGCTCATAGCTCTGGGGTGGTGGGTGAAAACCTGCTGGGGATATTTGAGTATTATGGTATCACACCAGACGAAAACCATATCAAGATGGGTACACTAGGCAAAGCTTATGGGAGTTATGGGGCGTATCTGTTGGCTAGTTCTGAGATCATCTCATTTTTGGTCAATCGTGCTAAACCTGTGATATACTCTACTGCTCCTTCAGTTTTCGATACGGCACTAGCTCTAGTCAACATCAACCTCGTAGCCAAAAAAGCCCATAAATACCGTAAACAGATAGAGCAGAGACTCAAAATAGTCAAGAGGCTTACCGGGATTGACTCTCCATCACTCATCATAGCACTACCCAAAGAGTCCAATAAAAAGGTGATGCAGATACAATCACTGCTCATATCAGAGGGTTTTGTAGTGGGAGCCATCCGTCAGCCGACTGTGAAAGAGCCTATCATTCGCATGATTCCTAGAGTAGGCGTATCTAAACAATCACTAGATAGAGCATTGCAGATTTTGATAGGAGTATCGAGATGATCCGTTGTAAACTTTTGATCGATTCTGACAAGAAGCGACTGGTAGATATCTCCTTTGAGATCAAAAAATCTCTGGCACTAGTAGGACAGAGTGGCAGTGGTAAGTCACTAACTCTCAAAGCCCTTTTGGGGCTACTGCCGTCAAATCTCAAAGCTATCATAGATATCGACTCCTCTTTTGATCTCATTGCCGGAGATACTATATCTTTTGTGCCTCAAAATGCCTTCACTGCACTCTCTCCAATGACAAGGATAAATGATCAATGGTTGACTTCACTGGAGGGCGTGGGAGAGTTATTTGATTTTTTAGATTTGGAGCGTTCATTGATAGATCGTTTTCCGGGTGAATTGAGTGGCGGACAGCTACAGAGGGTCGTAGTGGCGATGGCATTGAGTAGCAAACCGAAACTACTTTTGCTAGATGAGCCTACAACTGCATTAGATCCTGAGTTACGAGGAGAAATGGTTAAAATCTTGGTACAATTACAAGATGAGTTTGGATTTATGATGCTCTTTGTGACACACGATATCAAGGTGGCAGAGAAGTTATGTCAAGATATCTTGGTACTCAAAGAGGGTATTGTGGTAGAGTCTGGAAGTGCAGATGAGATCTTAAGAGATCCAAAAGAGGTCTATACAAGGCAATTAATTGAGGCAAGTTTTGCCAATAGGGAGTTTCGACAGTGATTAACGGATTGATCAAAGGTTCTATTATCCTATTTCTGATCTTTGCTATTGCCTTGATGGCAGCATTTATCTACGCCTATGAGGAGATCAAACTTGATGCTGATAAGTTGATCAATTATGACCCTGAGATATCCTCTGTTATAATGGATCGCAACGGTAAACAGTTGGCATATGTCTTTAAAGAGAGGCACAGACTTTATGCCCGCTATGATGAGTTGCCAGGTTATCTGGTCGAAGCATTGGTGGCAGTAGAGGATACACAATTTTTTGAGCATCCCGGGGTTAATCCTGATGCTATCATTCGTGCGATTGTGGCAGATGTAAAAGCCGGTAAGTTTGTGGAGGGGGGGAGTACCTTGACACAACAACTGATAAAAAACAAACTACTAAGCAATGAAAAAAAACTTGCCCGTAAACTCAAAGAGGCGATATTGGCACTAAAGATTGAACTTGAGCTTACCAAAGAGGAGATACTCGAACGCTACCTCAATGAGATCTTTTTTGGAAATGGATATTATGGTATCAAGACAGCGGCAAAAGGTTTTTTTAATAAAGATTTACAAGATTTGACACTCAAAGAGTCTGCAATATTGGTCGGATTGCCCAATGCACCGAGCTATCTCAATCCAGTCAAACACTATAAGAGATCACTGGTTCGAGCAAATGCTGTTTTGTATCGGATGAAGAGTATCGGATGGATCAATGAGAGTGAGTATATCAAAGCGATCAAAGAGACACCAAAGGTTCACAAAACTACACTAACACAAAATATAGCACCATATATAGTAGATGAAGTTCAACGACGATTTAAGGGAAGACTTGGTGATATCCGAACCGGCGGATACAAAATATATACAACAGTAGATATGAAACAGCAGAAAATAGCTAGAGATGCTGTAGCTTTTGCTTATAAAAAAGCACTCAAAAAATACAGAGAAAAAGCCAAAACATCCTCATTGAATGCGGGGTTGGTGGCAGTAGAGAGTAAAACGGGAGATATTCTGGCGATGGTTGGCGGGGTTGACTATAAAAAGAGTGCATTCAATCGTATCACTCAAACCAAACGGCAACCTGGCTCTGCATTTAAACCCTTTATCTATCAGACAGCACTTGATATGGGATATAGTCCAGCGAGCAAGCTGACCGATCTAGCTAGAACTTTTCAGTATTATAAAAATGGCAAACGGGTTATCTGGTCTCCCAGAAATTATGAGGGTGACTTTAAAGGTTTTATTCGTTTGAGAGAAGCGCTGGTTCATTCACGAAATTTGGCAACAGTAAATCTAGTTTATGATATCGGTGTAAATACTATACGCAAGCGTTTGGAACTTCTAGATGTACCTCATATCCCTAGAGATATGTCTATATCCTTGGGCAATCTTGGGCTTAGTCCACTCAAAATGGCACAGATATTCTCTGTTTTCGCCAACTATGGACATATGATCGAGCCTAGATTAGTCAGCAAGATCGTCTCCAAAGAGGGAGCAGTGATCTATGAGACACGCCCCAAAGAGATCGTTGATTTTACCAAGCCTGAACAGGCATATTTGATGACCGATATACTCAAAGATGTTGTCAAGCGTGGTACTGGAAAACGAGCTGGGGTTAAAGGTATTGAGTTGGCAGGAAAGACAGGAACAACCAATGACAATGTAGATGCATGGTTTTGCGGATACTCTCCTACTATTGAGACCATCGTATGGTTTGGTCGTGACAACAACAGACGCATCGGCAAAAAAGCGACAGGAGGTGCTTTGGCAGCTCCTGCATTTGCCTACTACTATAGAGAGCTTTTGAAGCTATATCCTGACACTCCGCGTGTTTTTGAAAAACCTGAAGGGGTTTTTGAGGGGATGGTAGATGGAAAAAAAGAGCTATATACAGAGATATCTCCTCTGCCAAATGCAGCAGCCTCTATTGCTGAGGAGAGACAATATATAGGTGAGAGAGTAGAAAGAGATGAAGACTATGTGGCAGTATATGAAGATATAGACCCTGTAGAGGTCGATTCTGCCCATAGCAGAGAGGATGATATCTTAAGTATGTTTGGTGAAACCAAAAAAGATCTACCTCAAAAAGTTCGTAAACTAGAATATGTTGAGACTGAATATAGAGAAGAGTCCCAGTCTGATGATCCATTTTTTAGAGAGATCATCAAACCAGAACCTGCTGATAGTGAAGTCAATGCAACTTTTGGTGATGGGACAATAATAGAGCTGCATCCTAAAGCGATCAATCGTGATAACCGTATGGAGATGATCATAAAAGACAATCCTGCATTTGACCAAGAGTCATTGGAGATGGAAGATGATAGAAACAGGATAAAAGTATCAGATCCAATACCTGAAGACCCTCTGCATCCAAAGAGAAAGCCTCCAGTGCCTACTATAGATGAAGATAGCGGTTCACTCTTTTAGACTCGTAGGTTTGGTCTCTACTATTAAGAGTGTAGACTCTTCTTGATTTGGTTGTTTTTTGTGGTTTGGTAGTGTCAAGCGATAAGTACAGTTCACAAGTTCAGTGATCTGGAGAGACACGCCCAAAGGCATGTCTCAAGGAGTTAGCAGGAGTATGTAGAGTGAAACTCATATCCTGTTGGTCTAGCTTCGTCTGGGTGTACTTGAGCTGCAAACATATATTGTCTATATGTTGTGATAAACTCATCACTCATGACTGGTCTAAGGAAATCAAAATCTCCCCTAAGACCCTCAAGCGACTCTCTGAGTGTACGAGGCATTTGTGGGATATTTTTCTCTTTGATCTCATCAAGAGTCAGTTCAAATAGATCGATATCCATAGGTCCTACCGGTACAGACTGCTGTTTGATACCGTCGATTCCAGCTAGCATCAATACAGCAAAACAGAGGTAAGGACATGAAGTAGAGTCTGGGAATCTAGTCTCGATTCTCGTAGCCATCTCACCTGCACCATAAGGGATACGACAAGCAGCTGATCTGTTTTGGCTTGAATAGGTCAGGATAGATGGTGCTTCAAAGCCCGGGACAAGTCTCTTGTATGAGTTGGTGCTTGGGTTGGTGAAAGCAGAAACTGCTGCTGAGTGATTGAAGATACCGCCTAGATAGTGAAGTGCTGTCTGGCTGAGGTTTGCATATTCACCCTCTTTATAGAATAGGTTTTTGCCATCTCTCCAGATAGATTGGTGGACATGCATACCGTTACCATTGTCACCGTATAGTGGCTTTGGCATAAATGTAGCGGTTTTGCCATTGAGGTGTGCTACCATTTTGACAACATATTTGTATTTTTGGACATTGTCTGCTGCTTCGATCATATTACCAAATTTGATACCTATCTCACCTTGGGCTTGTGCAACTTCGTGGTGACCTAGTATTACAGTAAGTCCTATCTCTTCCAAGATTTGCATCATCTCTGCACGGAGATCTACCATGGAGTCTGTTGGCATCACAGGGAAATAGCCACCTTTTGTACCTGGCCTGTGACCCATGTTGCCCATCTCGCCATAAGAGGTTGAGTAGTTCCACTCCCCCTCCTCAGAGTCAACTCTATATCCTGTTTCGTTGATACCTGACCAGATTTGTACATTGTCAAAGATAAAAAACTCATTTTCCGGACCAAAAAATGCTTCATCACCTATATTTTCCTCTTCCATATATGCAAGTGTTTTTTTGGCGATAGAGCGTGGACATCTCTCGTAGAGATCACCTTTGTAGATATCATAAACATCACAAAAGACAATAATCGTACTATCAGCAGTAAACGGATCGAGGAAAGCAGTAGGAACATCAGGCTTGAGTAGCATATCTGATTTGTTGATCGGCTGCCAGTTTTCGATAGATGAACCATCAAACGGAAGACCAGCCTCAAGCATCTCAGCAGGAACAGCACTCATACGGTAAGAGATATGGTGCCATGCACCTTTGATATCCGTAAATCTAAAATCTACAAACTCAACCTCGTTTGCTTCGCAATATTTATAAAACTCATCTACATTATTGACAAATTTGCCCATGTATTCTCCTAAGTAAAAATTTTTATCAGTAGATTATACCTATATTAATAGTAAGGTTTTCTTGTTGAGTGCCTAAAAAATAACCAATTCCCTATCCCTCTGCTCAAAGGTAACAGCTTTTGTATATCCAACTGATTTTGCCAGTGATACTGCCTGATCATAGGCAAAACCTACTTGATCTACTTCATGTGCATCTGAACCAAATGTGACAGGAATCTCTAGAGTGTATGCCTCTTCTAGCAGTAGTTTAGAGGGGTATATCTCTTTGATGGGTTTTCGCAGTCCAGCTGTATTGATCTCTAAAACCATATTGGATTTTTTGATCATTTTTAGTGCTTTGTCTGCTAAAAGTCTTATATCTTTTGTCGGCATATATTTGAAAACTTTAATGAGGTCAAAATGCCCTACAATATCAAACTGCCCACTATCTGCCATAGCCTCTATAGCATCAAAATACTCTTGCCATATAGTATCTATATCACGGTTTTTATACTCACCGATAAATTCTGGATTGTCAAATCCCCAGCTGTTTATGAAGTGGACTGATCCGATGAGATAGTCTACTCTTGCACTTAGTATTCTCTGATCCATATGCTGCGGAAGGTAGTCAACCTCATAGCCTAGCAGGATCTTGATATCCTTGTTGTAGATCTCTTTGGCTTTTAATATATCGTTGACATAATCATCCATCTCTTCAAACTTGAGACGATAATTGGGGTCGAAATCCATCGGTGCATGTTCACTAAATCCATAAATATCTATACCCAACTCTATGGCTCTCTCTATATATGCATCTACTGTTCCTGTAGCGTGGTTGCATCGTGTGGTGTGGTTGTGCAGGTCTGTTCTCATGGTGTATATCTCCTTTTTTGTAAATGCCTCTGCGGGTACCGTGAATGTCACTCCAGTCTGTAAGTAAACTATGTTTCACAACCTCGCACTGTAATATTCAATGAAGTGCGTAAGGTCAGTGTATAATCAACAAATAAAGAATAAAACCCACTCCCTCAACTCATAAAATAGAGATAGTTATAGTAGAGCAAAGAACCGATAATCAAAAGCATCAACAGCACAAAAAAGAGCAATTTGTATCTCCACCTCAGATTTCTCCTCATAGACATCTCAAGATGAATCATAGAGGGGATGAGATATTTTTGAATAACTTCTATCTTTGAATCTATATTTGGCTTACTGTGTCTATTGATACAAGAGAGTAGATTGTTCCATATCTTTTGGAAAATAGAGAAGTAGGAGTGGCTCATAGTGCCATTGTAGAGTATCTGCACGATACTTGTCGCTGTAAAAGAAAAGACCAATATGACGACTACTGTTCCAGTGGGTGTCGATGGGAGTAGATAGAAGAGGATATCGTTTGCCAACTTATCATCTGGAAAAAATTTGAAAATCGCCAATACAAGCGTAATGATAAAGGCAAAGAGTCGAAAGTCTTCAAAAAATTGATAGATAGTGCTTGCTCTATATGGTTTTCTCTTGAGCTCTTCGGTGATGGTGTTGGAGAGGATGGAGAGTCCATCGCTCTTTTGCTTGTATGCCTCTTCACCTAGAAACTCTTTGGAGATGAGTAGGAAGCTTTTGGTGTAGAGCAATACCCCATCGAGCCATGAGAGTGAGATGGGTGAGCTATCTATCTTCCTCTGTTGTGCGACATAGGCTATGAGGCTCTCATAAATCTTTGCTGATACTCTGCTAAGGTCTAGTGTGTCACCTATCTTGATGAGAGGGACTATATTTTCTGCATTTTGACTATGAAAGCGATCTTTGTGAAAGAGAAACTTGATGAAAAAGTAGGCACTTTTGATATCCGCTACATCACTATTGTTGGAACTGAGCAAGATATAGCCATTTTGATAGAGTTTGAAGTGGATCTCTCTTTGGATATATCTCTGTGGTGATAACGACTCTAGATAACTCTTGAGGGTTTTGTGGGTATCGGCTATACTCTCTTGGGAGCATTGGATTATTTCGTCCAAAAACTTCTGCTCTTTGTGGTCTTTGTAGAGTGATGGGTATTGGGAGTCATCGAGGAGATAGAAGCTACCACGCATATATGAAGTCTCGTCATCACTATGAAACTCTTTGGCATAGAGAAAGATACGACTATAGATAGATGAGTCTCTCACGAAACGATCACGCAAATCAGCCAAAAGCGTCACAAAGAGTATATGGCTTCCATCCTCGACTCTATTGGTGTGCCAGCCATCTCCTACGACTCTATCATTTCTATATCCATCGAGTGTCGTGAGGTCAAATTGTAGCCTACCAGATGCATTGCTGATCCAGCTCGCATACTCAGACTCTTCTCTTTGCAATGTGGCTCTTAGTAGTTGACGACGGGTTTATCTTGGATAGTTGATCTTTTGGTTTTGAAGTTGACCACTCTGCCTTCATCTCTCATAGAGACAAAATCCCTCTGATAGGTTCTGTGAGCCCTATAGTATCTATATGCGATATGCCCCAATACAAAAACCAAGCTCACGCCTATACCATTGACAAAGTAAAAAGTTATCTCATGCATCCATACAACCTAAAATTTAAGTCACCCATTCTACTGCAATATTATTAACCTATGATTAATCACACCTTTAGTGATAGGTCCCATCTCTTTTTTACGACAATTATAGTAGAATAGTACTCAAATAACTGACCTTACGCACTACATTGAATATCACAGTAGAAGGTTGTGAGACATAGTTTACTTACAAATGGAGTGACATTCACAGTACCCGTAGGTGTGACCATGTCACACGCCAAGAGCGTGTACGGATAGATAAGAGGTCGTGAGCATTGTAAATATATGGGATACCCCCATGTCGTGTGACATGGTCACACCTACGAAGGCAGAGGCATTTCCAAAATTAGTAAGTGCGCAAGGTCAGTCAAATAAGCAAAAAGGCATCATATTGCACAAAGCAGAACTCCTCGCACCGGCAGGCAATCTCGAAAAACTCAAAATCGCACTAGGCTATGGTGCTGACGCAGTCTATGGAGGCACGAGTACCTTTTCTCTGCGTATTCGCTCTGGCAAAGAGTTTGATATCGACTCCTATGCAGAGGGTATAGAGTATGCACACTCCTTGGGTAAAAAGGTCTACTGTACTATCAATAGTTTCCCTTTCAACTCACAGCTCAAACTCTACGAAAACCATATAGCCAAGATGGCAGAGCTAGCTCCTGATGCTCTCATTGTATCTAGCCCAGGAGTGGTCAAAATGGCAGCTAGAATAGCACCCAATATCCCTATACATCTCTCTACCCAAGCAAATGTAATGAACGCAATGGACGCGGAGGTCTATTATGACATGGGAGTTGAACGCATTATTGTTGCTCGTGAGATAAGCCTCAAAGATTGCGAAGCGATTAAGTCTGTGATACCTAAACTAGAATTAGAGATATTTGTACATGGCTCTATGTGTTTTGCATATAGTGGAAGATGCTTGGTCTCTGCTTTACAAAAAGGACGCGTCCCCAATAGAGGAAGCTGTGCTAATGATTGCCGTTTCCCTTATGAGA
>JAYEOM010000100.1:0-34920 GCA_034722955.1 Campylobacterota bacterium | reverse complement strand
CACTCTCTATGATAATTAACTTATAGATCTATTTTGATTTTGCCACAAACCTAAGCCAGAAGTATCCAAATAGACCGGCAAATAGAGAAGCCGCCAGGATGCCAACTTTGGCTTGAAAAACCAACTCTGCACTGTTGATAAATGCCAAGTCAGCAACAAATATAGACATAGTAAAACCAATACCTCCTAGAAAAGCCACACCAAAGATCTGGCTCATGCTGCTACCCTCAGGAAGAGAGGCCATTTTGAGTTTGACAGCCAACCATGCCACACCAAAGATACCTAAGACTTTTCCTAGTATAAGACCCGCGATGATCCCCATAGAGATAGATTGTACTATAGTCGTACCAATAGAGTCGAAATCTATAGCAATGCCTGCATTGGCAAGTGCAAAGAGTGGAATAATGATCAATGAGACAGGGAGATGTAAGCTATGTTCCAGTCTAGCAGCAGGTGTCTCAACATCAGAAATTTTCTCTTTCACCTCTATAAGTATAGTCTTTTGTCTGTCATTCATCATATAGTCTTCTTTGATCGGGTAGATTTCAAACTCATCAAGCAGCACTTTAAGCTCTGCTCTTAGATTAGAGGGGTCTCTCTTTGGGATAGACGGAATGGCAAGAGCTGCGATGACCCCTGCTATGGTAGCATGCACACCAGACTGAAGCATAAAGAACCACATAATGACACCCACTATAAAGTAAGGCAAAACCTTATGTATACCAAAACGGTTCATCGCTATCATGGCTAAAAAAGTACCACCAGCTAAAGTCAGTGGAAGAATATGTATCTGCTCTGTATAAAAAAGTGCTATGACTAATACAGCACCCAAGTCATCAACTATGGCGAGTGCGACCAAAAAAGTCACCAAGGCAGGAGGCACACGCTTACCTAAAAGTACCAATGCAGAAATAGCAAAAGCAATATCTGTAGCCATAGGGATACCCCATCCGTTAGCCCCATCTGTTCCTGCATTAATATAATAGTATATAAGTGCAGGAAAGATCATACCCCCAATAGCCGCCAATATAGGAAGTATGGCTACTTTAATATTGGAGAGTTCTCCTACCGAAACCTCTCTCTTTATCTCTAGTCCAATAAGGAAGAAAAAGATCGCCATCAAGGCATCATTGATCCAGTGGTGTATGGTATGTGAGAGTTCCCATGAACCAATACTAAAATCTGCTTTAGTATGAAAAAAATGTACATACATTTCTGATAAGCCAGAGTTGGCAAGAAACAATGCCAATATGGTCATTATGATAAGAATAATACCTGTCGTGGTCTGTGCGTGCAAAAACTCTTCAAAAGGAGTCGTTATTTTATTAAATCCCTTTTCCCATGGTGCGTATATTTTCATCTCTTCTCTCTTTTACCTCATTGTGGGTTATTTTTTGTAAATTTATCCCGAATTATGCAATGATAAATACTAGTTTAGTAATCTCTATTGCATATTTCGGGCTTATTATACAAAATTATCGTTAATGTAACTACTTTATGGTTTGTAAAAATTCATATTTGTACTGCAGGTAACAAAAAAGCTCTCAATAACGACACTGTATGTTAGGCTACCCAATGAAATAAACACCCAAATAGCTTTAGGCTTCCCTACGGGCTTTATGAGATTTCCCATATGACTTCGTTAATCGTTTTTGTACCCCAAGGGCATTTCCTGCGGGCAATTAGCTATGGCTGGTCCTGCAAATTATATTTTGCAAATCTTGCCCTCTTGGTGGCTTCTATTTGTGTGTTTATCTCCTTGGGGTAGCCTTATACGATGAAAGACATTGCAAAGCAAGGGGCAAATCAACAATCAAGATCAAGTATCTTTATAGTCTCTTTAGGTATATGGGTACTGTAGCTATTATGGGGAGATAAAAGTAGAACTTTATTTCTCTGCATTCTTTATTTTTCTTGGTAAACTAATCCTAAAAATAGCTCCATTCTTCTCATTTATTGCTTCAAGTTTTCCATTGCAATGATCTTCAATAATTTGCTTGGACATATAAAGCCCTAACCCTGTACCATTTTTTTCTGATTTTGTAGAGAAGTAAGGGTCAAAAATATTATCTATTATATCTTTGGGGACACCTCCTGCATTATCAATAACTTCAAGGATTATGTAATCTTCATCTTTATAGCTTTTTAAGGTGATAGTAGGCGATAGAGTCTTTTTGCCAAGCAAAATATCTTCTGCATTTTTAATAAGATTGAGTACTACTTGCTGAATCTCTCTATCATAGTTTTCAAACTCCTCTTTATTTTCTAATTTTTCAATTATTTGGATATTATTGTTTACTATTCCTGTCTTAGTAATATCCATTACAGCATCTATAATTTTTGAATATGATGTCATATTCTTTTGTTTACTTGACTTAAAAAAGTTCCTAAAGTCATCAATAGTCTGACTTAGGTGTTGTGTAATCCTAGAGATGATTTGAGTTTGTTCAATAATAATCTCATCAGTCATCATACCTAGTTCAGTTTTTAATTCTAGAGCTGAACTCGTAGCTGAGATAGCTGAGAGTGGCTGTCTCCATTGGTGGGCTATCATACTAATCATCTCTCCCATCTGTGCTAGACGAGACTGCTGAAATATCTGTTGGTCTTTAGCTCTATTTTTGGATACCTCCTCTTCTATGCGTTCTTGGAGTGTATGATTGAACTCCTCTAAATCTTTTTGACGCTTGTATATCTCTTCATCTTTTTCTATATTGGATCTATATGTGATATAAAAATAGTAAAACAAAAAGGACACAAGTAACATCAGCAGTCCCCACTCCCACTTATAAAATATCATCTTAGAATTTAATGCATCTTCTTTTATCTCTAATGCTTTTGTAAGTTGTTTACTATTTTCTATATTAAGTTCAGACGAGAGAAGCAAAAGTAGATGTAGATTTTCTAAGTATGCCATTATTGCATCTTCACTGATAGCAGATGATATAAACTGTTCTCTGTCAAAATTTAACTGACCAAGTCTCTTTTTAACTTTCTCTATCAGCGATGATAATGTGCTAGAGTGATGATGTTGGCTCAATAGTTTTATGATACCTTCTACCTCATCAGCACTCAGATAGATTAGTTTTAAATTTTCTATAAATATACTTTTCATTGTGTTGTTAATTTTTTTATCTTTATGGTAGTGTTCCATTATGTTGTGACAAATAGCTATACTAATAGAAAACTCAGGAAGATAGTGAGTAATCATAGTTCCTAAAAAGTACTTTTCTCTATCATCAAAAAAGTGCAACTCTGCTACATCTCCAATACGATAATTTTCGTGGTTGATGGTATCAAAGAAATCATAATAGTTATCTACGCTCAAGCGGTTTTTTTCTATAAAGCTTAATTGATTGTTGAATGGTTGATTTCTAAAAAGAGGATATCTGTTTTGTATTTGATAAATTTTTTCTATACTTTTAATAATCTCATCTGTGTGCTGCTTAGAGTTTTCTTGATAATATGCTTCAGTCATACTCAACTCTTGGATGCTTTTTAGATAATCAACACCAGAGAGTTGATTTTGTACCATTTGAAGACTTTTTTGTTTCTCTTCTAAAATATTAAAATGAAATCCTGATATAGAAAAAACTATTATCAAATAAGCAAATGAGAAATATAGTAAAGTTTTTATATATTCATTTAATTTAAGTTCACCTTTATAGTTGGCACTCATCTTTTCTCCCATCCTACCATACCCCAAGACTCCAAATCATCTTGAAGGGTTTGCATAGTTTTATCTTTGGCTTTAGTGGATTGGTGACAAGCATAGCAAGCATTGGTCTGATGAGGCATACCATAAGCTATAGTCTCCTTGGGTGTTACAAACCCAAAACTATGTGTACGGACAGTATATGGAGACTTGTCTGTGTGTTTACCTACTTTTGGCATATGGCACTCTACACATAGTGAGCCTGTAGAGCTAACCTTGTGGTGGGTATGCTCTTGTATGGAGTCTTGATGAGGACCTATAGGTGAGCCAAAACTATGACACTTCATACAGAGGTCATTGCCACTGTTTTTTTGTGATGTAGGCTCTAGCGTATGAGGATTGTGACAATTGATACAAGTGATGCCATGTCTACCCTTCATAGAGTGGACGAACTCATTGCCCTGCATACGATTTTTTTTGCCCAAGCCATTGGCATAGAACTCTTTGGTCTCCTGACCCAAGACAAAAGGAGCAACCATCTTGTAGTCCCTCAAGGGTTTACCAGCTTCATATCCGTGAGGGTAGTCTCTAGCATCTCCATAGATGGTGCTTATGTTATGCTCACTTAGGCGGTAGTCACGGTTGCGCATATGGCACTGCAAGCAGACTTCATTTTGTCTTGTTGGGTCACTAGTAGAGGCTTTGTATACAAGAGACTTAGGGTCTTTGATATGTTTGGAGGCTGGGCCATGGCAGGACTCACAGGCGATACCACTCTCCACGCGTTTATCCCTAGACATAAAACCAGTAAAGTGACAGCCATCGCAAGCTCTAGAGGTAGGAAGCTCTTTGTTGTCATGAGGATATGCCTCTTTGTACCAGTACTTCCATGGCTTGAACTTTTGCCATTTGCCAGTCTCTACATTCCACTGATAGTTACCTAGGATATAATCCTCTGTACCGTTTCTATCTTTACGCATCATAATTTCCCACCTACGGTATAGACAGCGTCTTTAAGTGTAAAACTAGCATCATTAGGAAGTTTGGAGAAATCTGCTATGACTACTGAATTGTTGCTCTCTATATGCTGAACCATATGAGGATGACGAGAGTTTTGCCAATGTGTATGGTTCTCCTTGTGACACTCTATACAGGTTTGCGAGCCAACAAAATGAGCATTTTTTTGTTCTGCTGGTTGTAAATCTTGATGAAGTCCTACCCGTGTTTTGGTGAGTTGTTGATAAAAAGGGAGTAGTTTTGAGCTATTGATATAGAGCATATAAGTGATAATAGATAAAACTACTATAAATATATATGTGATAATCTTTTTCAGCGTAGACTCCTATTTTTATAAAACAATTTAAGATTATTATATCCAAAAGTGATAAATTTTTTTAATCAATATTTTTATTTTATCAAGGTACTGACTCTCATCATCTGATAATTCACACTCCTCTATTTTTTCTATTACCGGCTTAGGCTACACCCTTACAGAAAATATATAAACATTGGTCAGGGGTATTATATGCATACAAAACTCCTCTTGCAGCATATTTTTTTAATTGTTATAAACATTTTATATACTCATCCCCTTAAACTTCCACTCAGGAATCATCTTAATCGCCATCATCACCCACTTCCAAATCCACTTCGTATAAAGTACACTCTTACCCTTCTGCTGAGCTCTATAAATATCTTCCGCCACTGCTTCAGGCTGAGCCGTCAACTTCTCAGGCAGATCCATATCTTCCGTCATCTTTGTAGCTACAAATCCAGGCTTAACAGTTAACACATGTACTTGTGCCTCATAAAGTCTATTTCTAAGCCCAGAGAGATATGCAGTCAATGCTGCCTTGGCTGAACCATAGATATAATTACTCTTTCTCCCGCGATCACCAGCAACAGACGAGATCCCCACCATAAAACCACTTCGTCTCTTTTCAAAGTCATCAGCAATGATATTAAAGAGACTCACTACACCAATATAGTTAGTATTCATAATTTGCTGTGCCTCATCAAAGTCTGACTGTGCTTTCTCCTGATCTCCAAGATACCCAATAGCAGAGATAACACCAAGAGGTTTCTCATCTAAGTGATCATAAAATGCTTGATGGCTCTCATAATCCAAGATGTCAAGTTCGACCAGATTGACTCTCTTTTGTGTTCTGGTGATAACATCTTTGGCAAACTCTTCTAGTTCATTCACATCTCTAGCTGCAAGGTAAAGGTCATAACCGTTTTTTGCATACTCTCTTGCTGTTGCTTTAGCGATGTCACTCTTGGCACCGATGATTAATACATAACTCATATTATACTCCTACTCTTTTTGATTGCAGTGATTGGAACTTACTGTCCATTTTGTTCTCTTTTCTAAATTGTCTAAAGGTCTCTATCTGTGGGTAACCCTTTTCAAAGGTCTCTCTACTTACTCTGACATCTTTAGTGAGATAGATGCGACCTTGATGTTTAACTACAATATCATCGAGTTGATCAAGCAGATCAAATAGACCTTTCTCTATCTTGAAGTCTAGTGCAAGAGAGTAGCCCTCTATGGGAAATGAGAGCCAGTTCTCATTGGCTTTACCGTAGAGTTTAAGCACTGCAAGGAAAGAACCCTTGCCCGACTTCGAGATGGCAGTCAAGATCTCTTCTAGGCCTTCGTAGCTACTCTCTTTAGGCAAGATGAACTGATACTGTGTAAAGCCGTTCTTCCCATAGATACGGTTCCAGTGACCTATAGCATCTAAGGGGTAGAAGAAGGTATCTATATCGACTCTCTGCTTTGTGATTCTCTCTTTGACCTTTCCGTAGTAGAGCCAGTTAAATGCTCTGACACTCCAGTTGTTTAGTGCAAAACTTGGAAAGTTAAAAGGAATGCTCTTTTGTTTCTTGGTTTTATACTTTAAGTTGCCATCATCTCTGAAGTCACCGACCATTAAGAGACACTTGCCTGTTTCATCGCCTTTAGCCAGACAGTCTATCCAAGCAACAGAGTATGGTTTGTCTTGGTACTCTTCAAAGGCTTCAAAGGTCTCTTTGAGGTTTTTGGTCTTGATGGTGGTTTGGTCTACATATTGGGAGTTGATCTTCTTTAGATATATCTTGGCAGTGAGGATGACACCTGTGAGTCCCATACCACCACAGGTAGCTTTGAAGAGTTCAGGAGTAGTTTTTTTGGAACAAGTAATGACTTCACCATCAGCGAGCATAATTTCAAACTCTTTGAGACACTCAGAGAAGCATCCTTCGACATGATGGTTTTTGCCGTGTATGTCTGAAGCGATTGCACCACCTATAGTAATTAGTTTGGTGCCTGGTGTGACTTTGAGAAACCAGCCTCTTGGGACATAGGCTTCGAGTATCTCTGAAAGCAGTACGCCTGCTTGTATGTGCAACAGTCCACTCTCTTCATCGAAGTTAATGAAGTAGTCTTTGGGTTTGACATTGATGATATTGCTACTTAAGGCACTGTCACCGTAGCTTCTGCCGTTGCCGTAAGGAATGAGTTCATCTTGTTCATTGATGATCTCTTTGAGTGTCTCTTCTTTATTAAATTTGAAGACAGTGTTTTTTACCTTGGGATACATTCCCCAACTCATAAGACTCATAGTGCTACTTCCTCCTTGTGGATAAATACAAACCTCTTATCTAAAAAGTATTTGATGACATAGCCGATACTTAAGCCGACCACAGCACCCAGGTATTTGGCATTGGGATCTTGGGAGAGAGTATCAAATGCTATCTCTGTCCCCCAGAAGATGATGGTAGTGAAGAGACCCATCAGTGAATAGAGTGCAAACTTCTTGGCATCATCTTTTTTATCTTTAGGGGTATGATAGAAGATAAACTTCTTATCCAAAATATATTTGGCTATCAGTCCTGCCAGTGTTCCAAAGAGCATAGCAACATAGAGTGATCCAAGCCCCTCATAGAGTCCAAAGCTAAAATATTGGAACAATAGGTTGAAGAGTGTAGAGATCACTGCGAAGATGGTGTATTTGATGGCTAACATTAGTAGAGTATCCAAGTGAAGGTAAGTACCCATCCGATGAGGGTCAACTGTATGAAGCGGTCTTTAAGTGCGATCTTTGTCGGTGAACTGCTGTCTTTCAGTACAAAGGCAACTTGCAAATATCGCATAATCCCCAAGATAACGAAGAGAGCCGTAAGATAGAGATACTCACTATGTACTCTGGCTACTACTTCAGGTGAGGTGGTATAGATAGTATAGGCGACAATGACTACAGATGCCATGATAGCCATTGCAGTATCAAGGAATTGAAGAGTGTAGCCATCTATGACCTTACGCATCTTCCTGCCTGTGTCAAGATAGATAAGTACATCATCTCTTCTCTTTGCAAGTGCCATGAAGAGTGCCAATAGAAAAGTCATAATGACGATCCACATGGAGAGAGGAGTGTCTGTAACGGCTGAACCTATAAAGAGACGCAAGACAAAGCCGATGGCTATGATGACAACATCGAGTATGGCAACATGTTTCAGGTAGAAACTGTAAGCAATATTCATCACAACATAAGCAGCAAGGATACCAGCTGCTTTGAGTGACAGAGAAACCATTATAGTAAAGCCTGATACCAACAATACTGACAATATTATGATTGCTTGTGACTTATTGATGGCTCCTGATGCAAGTGGGCGGTCTCTCTTCTTTGGATGCTCTCTATCCTCTTCTATGTCATGATAGTCGTTGAGGGTGTAGATGGCAGAAGCTGTGAGGGAAAAGGCTATGAATGCGATGATAGCATTAAGAAGTAGACTTGCATCAGTGATCTTTAGTGCAAAGAAGAGTGGGAGGAAGATAAAGAGGTTTTTTATGTACTGATGGGGACGCATGAGTTTAATGATTGATGATAATGTCAAATGATTCTCTCTTATGTATAATTTTTGATGAAATATACAGGGAACCTCAAAAAACAACTTTTAAAACTTCCAAATTTCTTTTTTTGCGATTTTTAAAAAATCCTATGCCGATTTTAACAGAATTTTATTAAAAATTGATGAAATCCCTCCCCCCCATTTTTTTCGTTGGGGTAGCCTTATGCAATAGAATGGGTTGATTCAAGCTTCTTCCACCATAGAGGGTGCATACTTATCTTTTGGATCAAGCCTTTAGGTAGGTTTTCATAGTGCTGACCTAGTTTGTAGCCTAAATACTTCATACCGTTTCTGATAAAAAATTCTGGGATTTTGAGGTAGGCATTATGTTTCAGGAGATAACGAAACTCTGATTTGACATATCTGCCACCCTCTCCCTCTGCTTTGCCAAAGGATTCAAGTATCCACTTTTGTCTTCTGTAAAATACCCCGATATCAAAATAACGCTTGAACTCTTCGATGACTGAATAGCTATGGGAGTGGTAAACCTGAGCATCAGAAACATAAGCTAGAGAGTAATCAGCAAGTAGCATCTTTGCCCCTGCATAGCTATCTTCACTGCTGATCAAACCATTTTTGATCCAGTCGATCTTCTTTAGTGAAGTGACTCTATAAGCAGCAAAACTATCTGAGAGAAAAACAGTCTTCATACCATATCTCTCTCTATCTTGATAGGATCTTATGTGGGAAGTTTCTGGATAGTTGAACCCTCTCAAGTGTTTTCCAAAAAGTGTCGTATCGGGGTAGGGTATCTGTCTTCCGTATGCAGCACCGATATGAGTATCCTCAAATGCCTTGATGATCCTCTCTATGGCGTAGTTGTCTACTGGTAGAGCATCTTGTGTTAAAAATACGACTATCTCTCCGGAGGCGGTTTTTGCAGCTTCTGTTCGTGTACCTCCATGGTCAAACTCACTCTGGGGTATGATGATGATCTTGTCGGTATATCTCTTGGCTATAGTGACAGTATCATCCTTGGAGGAGGAGTCTATTATGATGAGTTCAAATGCTGCTGTCTGGACTCTTAGCTTTTCGAGCAGTGCGGGTAGATACTCTTGTGCGTTATATGTAGGGATGATCACCGAGGTAGTCATAGATTAATAGCCTTTTTGTAAATAGGTTTTTCAATTTTTTGATAGTAAATTATACTAAACAGGGTAGAGATAGAGAGTAGAACAGCCCAGCCGATAAGCGGTAGCAAAAAGCAGTCACTTGTAAAAAAAGCTCTCATCCCGCTATGGTAAAAGAGTTGAATAATAATAAGATGAGAGAGGTATAGTGTATAGGAGGCATCACCCAATAGTGTCATCTTTCTGCCTGCCACATAGAGATGTTTCTCCTCCAGTATCAATGCAACTAAAACAACAAATAGTGCTCCTGTACCAAAGGTAAGTACTCTATATAGACCATTTTTTGTATCGTGACTTATCCCATATCCATATGCAAAGATTATCATCAGCAGACCAAGAGGTACTATCCAATACTTCATCAGTGAATCTCTATACATATAGAGAAGTACACCGGCAAAAAACTCCAAAATAAAAGGAGACCAAAAAAAGCTTTGAGGAGACCCATGGTTTAAAAATACAATAACTACAATAGAGACGATAAAAAGAGTCAGGATCGGTATAAAAAGGTAGAGTTGTTTGATACTGAAAAAAAATGTCAATAGAAAAAGCAGGTAAAAATATAGTTCATAACTAAGAGACCAAGATATAGGAAGTACTAACTGAAACATATCAACATTGGTTAGAAAAAAAGAGCCAACTATATCGAGTGAAGATAGTTTTTGTGGATTTACCATAAATAGTGCTGCCAACATGACAAAGAAAAAAGGCCAATACCCTAGATAGATCCTAAAGAGTCTATGTTTGAAAAATGTTTTTGCATTGAGCAGACTCCTCTCTTTGTTAAATGTGGTATAAGCCATGATAAAGCCACTGATAACAAAAAAGATATCTACTCCTGCAAATCCCCATTTTGATACTATATCTATAGTGGAGAGTGTCTCACCCATCGCTTGATAGGTGGGAAGGGCATGGTGCATCACCACCATGATAGCTGCAACTGCACGCAGCATTTGAATATTATGGAGTGATTGTGAAGGTCTCAGTTTCATAGTATAAGTTACTTTTTGATTTTGGCTTCAAATTTTTTGCGTAGATGAAATCCGCCCTCTTCTATCAGATAATAACTCATAGATGAGATCGATAGAAGAGATATGATAAAGATGGTGATAGCCGCAGGCATAGAGATATGTGTCAATATAGAAGTTTTATTCATGATAAACAGGAGTGGCAAATGCCATAGATAGAGTGAATAGGATATTTTACCTATCCACTCCATCCACACTACACCTTTTGGTTTGGAGTTGTAGAGGAGTATAAAGAGTGCTGATACAATGGCCAATATGAAGAGGTTATTTGCGAAAAAGCTCAAATTTATAGGATATCTGCTTGAGATGAATATAAACAGTATGATAAGCAGCAGAGCTAAAAAATATTTGATCGTACCTGATAAAAAAGTCTGCTCTTTTGCATATCTATAGATCAAAATACCTGCGATAAAGTATGAGAGTTGTCCCGGTAACTGAAACGATAGATAGTAGAGCTTGATCATGTAAGCCGGAGACTCTCTGTCGAGATGAAAAAGTGTATCAAAAAGCCTAAGATCAAGTGCAATCAGATAGAGAAAACTCAGGAGTCCCAATAGGAAAAATATAGAATTTCTTTTGACAAATATCACCATGAGAGGTGCGACAATATACCATAACATTTCGATACTCAGTGTCCAGTAGGCACCATTGATGCCCAAGCCTGAGTCTTGATATATAAAGTAGGATAAGAAGGTCATATTGACAAAGATCTGCTTCAAAAAGGAGAGAGAGTAGAGATAGTTGCTATCTATGATGAAAGAAGCCATCAGCAGTACAATGGCTAGATTGAAGTAGTATGCCGGCAGGATCCTAAAAAGCCGATGGTAAGTGTAGTGCTTCAACCCAGATCTAGTATCGTATCGTGAGAGGTTGACCGACACAGAGCGATATATAAGATAGCCACTTATCACAAAAAATAGTGACACTCCAAAGAGTCCAAATGAGTGTACATAGTGGAAGTAGGGATTGCCATGAAGACCTAGTATGGCAAAAAAATGATAAACGATCACAAAACTTACTGCCAATCCTCGCAAGAGGTCGATCCCATCTAGTCTCAAGCTATAGTCCTTTGGCGGAGAGTTGTGCTGCAGAGTCAAGGATATCCTCTATAGAGCCCCTCCTTAGGATGATACCCTTCTCATACTCTTCTACTCTCTGAGCAGGTGCACCAAGGTCAAAAACCATCAGAGGCATCTCCATCAACATGATCTCCTGTGTAGTGTAGGAGAAGGTCTCTGGCCAAATAGATGGTATGAGAAATATGTCTATACCAAGCTTCTCTACCAGCTTGGGCAGGTCATCTCTCTCATATCGTCCGGTAGAGTGAAAATGTCTGCTTATTATAGACTCTGATATTTCACCTATGAGTACTACTTTGATATCCAAACCTCTACTCTCTATAGTCTTGACAAGCTCCTTGACTACTCTAGAGCCTTTCGCATAGTTGATCGCCCCCAAGATACCGATAACGATCTCTCTATCATCTTTAGGTTTATCATATTTGACACTATCCAAATGTGCTACTTTGTGAGGTATAACAGTGATCTTGCTCTCTGCTATCGCCGGATAGGCTTTTAGCAATATATCTCTGGAGGAGTCTGAAAAGCAGAGGATTTTTGTCGATCTGTTAAGGAGTTTTTGCCAAGATTCTCTCCAAGTTTCAATATCAACTTTCTCATTAAAAAATGTCTTCCATTCGAGATCATTGTGTTGCATACAGATTTTGCATCTATCTAGTGAAGGTATGTCGCAAAAGAGTCCCTTCTCATTGAGAAGTGTATAGCTAGGACAGATAGGATAGAAGTCATGAATAGGGATGATCAAGTCACTATTTGAGGCATCTGATATATCTTCGATCAGTGATAACATCTCATCTGGATTTTGAAAAGATACGAGTTCATTGACAAAAACTTCTCTAAATCTGAGCTCTTCAAACAGGAGTCTCAAGCCATCAAACTTCTCTATGATAAAAGATAGTTTGTAGGTACCATAGTCAAAGTAGAGTCTATAGCAGTTAGCATAGAAGTCATAGACAAGGTGTAAAACTTTTTTGCCTTTTTGTGCATACTCTCTCACCAAATCCTCTCTGTAGTGGTTGGCACCACCTCCTAGAGCATGATCGATGATGAGGTGTAGACCATCTCTATCTCTAGATGAGGCAACCATGATCAATAGGTTACGCAGGATGCGATGCGGATCTCTGTCGATATAGGCATGAACATCAGTAGCGTAGTTGGGGTGTATCGCTGTTAATTTGGCATAGTTTTCATCAAGGAGACGCTGCTTCTCCTCTGCTGAGAATGATCCTCCATGTTTGTGATAGACGAAGAGATTGGGTACTAGAAGATTTTTATACCCATGAGCGATGGATCGTTGACACCAATCGTTCTCCTCTCCATACCCTTTTCCAAACTTCTCTTCAGCAAAGAAGCCTATCTCCTCTGTCAACTGATAGTTGACCCCCATACAGAAGCCTACACCTGTAGGCAGCTCTTCATAGAAGTCATCAGGTTTAACATCACGAAAGATAGTGTCGAGAGCATCTGTAGTCATATCCTCAAAGATACTATTGTCTGCGATGAAGTTTGGGAAACTTGCAATTTCACCTGAATTGGTAAACGGGGTAGTAGAGGCGATATTTTCCATATGCAAGATAGGGTACATTAGCCTCTCCATCCAATGTTTTGGCACCTCTGTATCAGTGTTGAGTATCAGAAAGTGGTTTGAGATATAGGTGTGAGCTTCATTGACACTTTTGAGGAAACCTAGGTTGACTTCATGGTCTATAAATATCGCAGAGGGGTGTTCTGTGAGTCTCTCTAGCAGATATGGCTTGACCCTCTCATCAGGACTGCAATCGTTCACAACTATGAGGCGATATGCAGAGGTGGTGTTGGCTTTGATGCTATCAAACAGAGCAGGTAGAAACTCATATCCATTATAGACAGGGATGATGATATCTATCGTCAACCCTTTTGTGCTATATGCATCGAGATGAAACTTTTGAAAATATCCAGCAGGATCGATGAGGTCACCCTCAGCTCTTGATCTAGTAGTTTTTCTCAACTTCTCTTTGACTTTTGATAGAAGAAATTTGAAATTGCCTCGTTTGAGATGGAAATATGCTTTCTTTATCAGCATAGGGTTCTTTGCTATACTCTGCAGAGTATCTAGTGTCCCTTTAGGGTATAGACGCTTGATTCTGTTCTTGATCCTTAGTGATTGTGCTATATCTTCAAGCTCTTGGATATGTCGCTCCCTCTGCTCTATCTCTCTATCTCTTATATCAATCTCTTTTGATGCGGTGAGTCGGTTCTTCAGGTAGTTGTGCTGCGTTTGATAAAAACTCTTTTTATCCAAAACATAGTTCAGTAAAAAAGCACTCTCCTGTTTGCTGTATCTGGCTATCTCTTGAGTCGTAAAGTAGCTCTTTGTCAGCGTATCATCCCCTAGCTGATCTATAGCTCTAAAGTAGATAAAGTCCAGAGAGATAGGAAGATCAAATACCCACTCATAATCTATAATACATACTTCATTACCGCTGTAGATGATATTTGAAAAAATCAGATCTATATTGGAGGCACCCTCCAGAGTGATGTTTTTCTCTATTTGATGACTCTCTATATCACCAAATATCTTCATAGTGTACTCTGAAGACTCCTTGCTATCAAATGGTTTTGTCTTGAAACCTTCATCGACCAGTTGTATATAACTATCTATGACTTTTTTGGCTTCCTCCGCTCCGGCTTGCTTGGCTGCATAAAATCTCTTCTCTAGAGAGATACCCTCTATAAATTCAAAAGTTAAACTTTTGGGAGTCTCATCTATGATTTTGGCAAGTTTTATATGAGGGTTTATGATAGAGTTTGTGAGTTTGTTGTAGCTCTCTCTCATCTTCATCAAGTGAGGCAGTGCTTCGGGGCAGAGTATCTCTTTTTTGACAAACTTCTCTCCATTGTCTTCATAGATAGTGGTTCTCAGTTGAAAAGCTTTGGCTCTTTCACTACTGTTTTTAACATATAATATCTTCATCTACTCTCCACATACAATCAAAAATGAGTTGGCGAAAAATTCAAATTGTCTATTTTCTACAATGCCCTTAAATGCCTCTCTCTCATCAAAATACTCAAACCGTTCATGGTCAAAGTTTGGAGCAGGAGAGAGTAGTCTATCTGCATTTGGTAACCAATCCTCGCTATAGATCTCCATGGGCATCTTGTAGTCAGGGTGAGGATAGTAAAATGTCTGTTGCCTAAAACCACTCTCTATCAAGAGCTGCTCTATCTCTAGCTTGCCGAAGGTTCGTACACTTTTATTGCCAATATATCCTGTGATCCCATCAAACTCTTTGGCAGTATGATCCTCTTTTGCACCTGCAAAGTACTTTAAGCCATATCTATTCTCTATGGCGATGATCAGTCTGCCTTTGGGTTTGAGCATAGATTTGACTTTGAGAAGAAAATCCCTGTAGGGCTGGGTTGATTGTGTAAATGCACCGGCATACTCCAGTACGCCATTGAGTGTGATATAGTCGAACTTCTGTTCAAATACGATATCATTGAGATTGCCTACAATAATCTCTAGATTTTCATACTCTTTGTGCCTCTCATAGTTGATCATAGATCTTCGTTTGGAGAGTTCTACTACAGTTACTCTATCGAGCAGATCACAAAGTGCTCCCGTGATGGCTCCACAACCTCCGCCAATCTCCAGGCAGGATGCATCATCTTCAAAAGGGTACCAGTTGATAATATTATTGCGTATAGGTGAGAGATGATAGAGGATAGGCCAGCGACTGTCGTTTGCGAGTATCTCATCAAAATCACTACTCTTCTTAACGATCTCTAAAAGCTCATCTTCGATATCTCCATCGCTATAGTAATCCTCCCCGCTATAAAATGATAGGTTTAGTTTTGCACTCAATTTGTTTCCTTAGATTTATAGTTAGTATTTTATACTAATTGCCATGTGGGTCTCTTGAAATTAGGTACTTATCCTAGCGATATGGTTCATAATCGGGAAAGCCTTTGGGTGTCATAAAGATAATACCCTCTCTTCCTGTCGGCAATCTAGTCTCAATATAAGCTTCCATCTGAGGGTAGGTAGGATTGGTTTTTCGTCCTCTCCAGTAGACATTTTGGCGATAGATGTATCTAAGTACCATCGCGATATCTCCTCTAGCTAGATAGAGTGCTGTTTTGTTATGATCGCGTCTACTCTCATAGGTTTTAAGTTCAGTACCAATCCTATCTATGTGATCTTGTGTGAGATGAAACCCAACCCTCTCTTGAAAAAAACTAGACTCAAGTGATTTGATATTTTTATAATAATTTTGTGAAAGAGTATAATCCCTAGAGTAGAGAGTGGTACCTAAGAGTATCACTACTACTGTAGCGTTAAAGTAGCGAAGATTTACCTCTTTGGAATAGAGAGAGAAGAGGTAGTAGATAGAGACAGGAAAGAGTATGAATATCGAAGCACTATAGTAAAAACGGTTGACTACAGATATTTTGGCGATAACAGAAGCTACTCCCGAACTAAAGGTAAATATAGGTATCAGCACAAAAAGTGAAGTCAAGATGAGAAATATAAATAGCTGTCTATCTATAGTGTCACTACGATCTCTATAGTGATGATAGAGGAGGATAAGTGCAGTGACACTTCCCATCAACAGTGTCAAAATCATCAACTCATTAAAGGATGAGAAGGCACGATTGTTACCTGTCTTCTCCAGTAGCTCTCCATTGTGTATGATCAGCTGATAGAGCTGGGGCAGCCTATCTATATGAAGATAACCTATGATGAGAGGCAACTGATCTTGATAGTATGCTTTTATAGTGACAGCTATCACTATAAATAGAGGTATCCAAATATAATAATTTTTTTTGATAGAGAACCAAACCTTGTCTCCAAAAACAAGGAGTAGCACAAAGAGATGCATCATCAAATAGAGTATCTCCATAGGGTGTATCCGTAATATCAAAAGAGTAATTATCACTATTTGAAGCAGATAGAGAGAGTTGATCTTTGGTGATGGTTTATCAAATAGTACTATCAATATCAACGCCAAGCTATACCAAAAAAGAGGAAGTGATATTTGATAGTTGACTGAGTACCACATGATCCACATTTGATGATAATGGACTGAAAAAGTTGCAAAAATAGTGAACCAGAGTATAGTTGACCAGTATGCCATATAGTTGATAGCCAATCTATCTGCTGATCTAAAGAGTATGCGTATCATTACCCTGCTAAAGAAAAAAAGAGCAAAAAAGCTCACTAGAGTCTGTATGGTATGGATGATTTTCGCTCTTAGGAGGATCTGACTGTTTTCTACACCAAAAAAGTCAAAAAAAAGAGTCCAGAAGTGGTGCCAACTCTTCCTGCTCTCAGGCATATGGAGCAGATTGATATACTCACTGTCCATAGTGAAGAGATGCTCCCATATATCATAAGGGTATCTCGTAAATGGATAGGTAAAAAAGAGACCTGCTACAGTGACAAATAGTAGAAGGTAGAAGTAGTATTCACGCTTCATCTATACTGATATCACTTTTTAGATCGAAAAATCCAACCATCTGTTGAGTGCCAATCACTTCAAACAGTATCGCATCATAGAGTCGCATATAGACCTCTACACCCTCTTCAGAGATACCTACACACCCTATAGAGAGTGCATATTTGCCAGGCTGTAGATTTATCTTTTGAGTGAACTTTACAGTTGTCTCCTCATTTGGTTTATAGAGAGATGTCATCATATGTTTCATGATACTATTGGTACCGGTGATCTCCAAGCCTTTGGCATCTTTGATAGTAAATGCAAATATAGGAGAGTCTATAGTCTCATTAAATCGAACTTTCATCACAATATCGCAGAGCTGATCATAATCAAATACAACACTGGGTTTGCCTACCTTATCTACCATGCCGTAGTCATAAATATCTGCTTTATTGTTACCATACTCAAGCATCTCTTTATTGGGGGGAAAACTATCTTTCAGTAGAGTATCACTCTCTAGAGAAGATGGTGTCAAATCTTGATCTTGTGGTGTCAAACCGGCAGATACAAAATGCCCAGTTAGTACCTGCTTGAAGATATCTACTGCCTCCTTGGCACTATCATCACAGATCATTTTGCCTGCATCTATCACAATACCTCTCGTGCAGTATCGTATAACTGTATCTAGTGCATGGGTTACAAAGAGTATCGTTTTGTTCTGCTCTTGAAACTCTTGAAATTTCTTGAAACATTTCATTTGAAAAGCCATATCACCAACACTCAATGCTTCATCTATGATCAATATATCAGGATCGACATTGATGGAGACAGAGAAAGCAAGTCTTGCAAACATACCAGAGCTATACATCTTGACAGGTTGATGTATGAACTCTCCAATATCAGCAAAATCCAGTATCGCTGATATCTTACTATCCATATCTCTGTCACTAAAGCCCATAAGTGTACCATTGAGATAGATATTTTCCAAACCTGTCATCTCAGGATTGAATCCAGCACCCAGCTCTAGGAGTGATGCGATTCTCCCTTTGGTCTCTACACTGCCACTCGTAGGAGTCAAAACACCAGTTATCATCTTTAGCAGAGTTGATTTGCCTGCTCCATTTTTGCCAATGATACCTACTGTTTCGCCTCTATAGATATCAAAATTTACACTGCTCATAGCATAATAGTCATGATGGTAAGATTTTCTAAATGGATTGAGTGCCTCTTTGAAGCGATCTTGAGGGTTATCATAGAGGTGATAAATTTTTGTCAACTTATTGACGCGTATTGATATCTCTCGATCTATCATAATACATCCGAAAAATGTGGTCTAAGCTTGGAAAATGTCAATCCGCCAATGGCAAAAACAGTGGCAGTAACAGCCCAGTAGTAGAGTGTCATCTCCAGATCTTCCCAGAACCAATGGTGATATATCATACTGTTTCGATAACCCTCTATGATATATACAAGAGGATTGAGCTGGATGATAAAATGGTACTTCTCAGGTACGATCTTCATAGACCAAAAGATAGGTGTAAGCCAAAATCCAAACTGAATTATAATAGAGACTAGTTGTCCCATATCACGAAAGAAGACTACAACTGATGAGGTGATCCAGGTAATACCAAGCAGGAGCAGTGAAAGAGCAAAAAGATAATAGATGATCTGCAGCCAATAGATTTGAGGTGAGTATCCATAGTATATAAACATAGCAAACATAAAAAATATAAAAAAGATATGAATCGCAAGTGCCGAGAGGAGTTTGATAATAGGTAGTAGACTGACTCTAAATAGAATCTTTTTGACAAGAAAACTATTTTCCAAAACACTATTGGTTCCATTGGAGAGTCCATCCGCAAAATAGAACCAAGGAAACATCCCTGCGACAAGCCATAGAATAAATGGGAAATTATCAACAGGCTGTGATTTGAATCCTACTTGAAAAACGAACCAAAAGACGATGATAGTAGCTGTTGGCTGAATAAATGCCCAAAAAATTCCTAAAAAATTCCCAAGATACTTCTGTTTGAAATCATTTTTTGTTAACTTCCAAAGAAGTCTCCTGCTCTGCCATATAGATTTGATGAAGTCAAACAATATCTGCTCCTTATTCTGAACGAATAATCTCTGCACTTCCCTCAATCAACTCTACCCCTGATGCAGTCTTGTTCTCAAAATAGGCGATTTTTACTCTTGTCCCTTCCGATCTCTTCTCTATCTTGTCACCCGGAAATACTTGGTATACTTCATTTGTCGTCATAGATATAGTTTTTGGATTTTTAGGATCATCCGGATCAACAGGATCAACAGGCTCAACAGGCTCAACAGGGTCGATAGGTGTGATTGTGCCAGAGCTGGAACTAGAGCCGCCTCCGCATCCAACAAGAGAGATCAAAAGCGTTATCAATGTTATAGTTTTTTTCATTATGGCTCCTTAAAATGCAATGCCGCTATCAGGGATTTCTGTCTCAAATGTAACATACGAACTCTCACTATTTACATAGATATAGTTAATATATGATTTGTCTATTATAGTATATGGATAGTCACGCAGGGCTTTGTTGTCAGCTGGTTTACCATCGAGGCTTATTATGGCATCAAACCAAATATTTGCCATCTTATTGTATCCACTGCTATTTGGGTGTGTATTATCAGCATAATCCCCAGTAGTCAAGCCTGCATCATGTTCCATATCGACAATGATGATATCATCTCCCTCTTTGATGCGACTTTTTGCTACTCTAGTCAAATCTTTGTTGAAATCGGATACTATAGGGTCATGCTCTTCTCTATTGATAATCAATGCCAGTATAACGGTAACGGGTTGCTCGTTTTGTACTTCAAAATAGTCGATCTGATCCAGTACCAGCTCTACACCGCCTGCATTTTTGATATGATCATTTGTGCCGATATGCAGTAGTATGATATCTGCTGGGTTGTTGTTTAGAAAATTATAGGTGTGGTCTGCAAATCTATGACTATGCCAACCTGGATGACCCTCATTGTCAGGGTCAAAGGATGGCGATACACCTTGACCTGCTATCTCTGAGCCGACAAAGTTGCCATCATATGCAACATCCCTTAGTTTGTAATAGAGATGACTCCTGTATGCCTCTCGCATGCTTGTAGGTCTAGGGTCTACTAGGTCAGCTTCACTGTTACCATAAGTTATAGAGTCTCCCAACGGCATGATCCGCACCTCTTCTGCAGTTGCGATGGAGAAGCCAATAAAAAGCGAGAAAGAGACTATTTTGATAGTTAAATTTATGATCCTATTTTTCACAGATACCCCTTTGTTATCTCATTAATTAAGTATTATTAAGAAAAATTAAAGCGTAAGTATACCCTCTTTTCTCATAATCTATTCTTTAAGTGACTTTAAGATATATTATTGTTTTTATAAAAACAGACATCAGTCGATATGTTCAGAGAGGAAATCTACTTGTTATTTAATTCATATATCTTTATATTCCTTTTTTTACCCGTTACATTTTTTATCTATTTTTACCTCAACAAAAAGCGTCTGACGGAAGCTAGTAAAGCATTTTTGGTACTTGCTTCACTCTTCTTTTACAGCTGGTGGAATATCTCGTATCTGCCACTTATACTTCTCTCTATGCTGGTCAACTACAGCATAGGAAAAGAGCTCTCAAAGTCTATAGATAGGAGATACTACAATAGAAAGCACCTGCTTGCTATTGGCGTAGTATTCAATCTGTCTCTGCTTGGTTACTTCAAGTACGCAGATTTCTTTATCACAAATATCGACAAGATACTCAAAGCGGATATAGAGCTATTGAATTTGGCACTACCTTTGGCGATAAGTTTTTTTACTTTTCAACAGATCGCCTATCTAGTAGATAGTTACCGCAAAGAGACTAAAGAGTATGATTTTCTAAACTATGCTCTGTTTGTCACCTTTTTTCCTCAGCTGATCGCAGGTCCCATCGTCCACCATGCCGAGATGATGCCCCAATTTGCAAAAGTCAAAAATAAGGTTAAAAACTATTATCATATCGCACTTGGGATCTTTATCTTCTCTATGGGCTTGTTTAAAAAAGCAGTCATTGCAGATACTTTTGCCATCTGGGCAAGCAGAGGTTTTGATCTCTCTAGTGAGCTAAATATGCTTGAAGCTTGGGCTACTTCGCTAAGCTACACTTTTCAACTCTATTTTGACTTCAGTGGATATACAGATATGGCGATAGGGGCAGCACTGCTATTTAACATCAAACTCCCTATAAACTTCTACTCTCCATATAAGGCTACCTCTATACAGGATTTTTGGCGTAGATGGCATATCACTCTCTCTAGATTCTTAAAAGAGTATCTATATATCCCTCTAGGGGGCAACCGGAAAGGAGAGTTTAGAACTTATACCAATCTTTTTGCTACTTTTCTGCTAGGCGGTATTTGGCATGGTGCAGGGTGGACCTTTGTCGTATGGGGTGCTCTGCATGGAGTTGCCATAGTGATACACAGAGTATGGCAAAAGCTAGGAGTGAAGATGCCTGCAATTCTTGGATGGTTTATTACATTCAATTTTATCAATATCGCTTGGGTCTTCTTTAGAGCCAAGGATTTTGACTCTGCTATCAAAGTACTCCATGGGATGTTCAAGGGAGCACTTATACTGCCTAACTATCTATCAGAACATCTTGAGTTTCTCAAAGAGTCAAGCTTGACATTTGGAAACTGGTCAAAACTGTTTCAGCAAGATACCTATTTGGGATTGTGGCTTATAGGTGGATTTATCATTGTCTTATTTTTGAAAAACTCTATGCAGATGAGGAGAGAGTTCAAGCCTACGCTACTCTATCTCTCTCTTACTCTTCTCTTCTCTCTATCGATCTTCATTCTCTATAGAAAGAGTGAATTTATCTATTTCAATTTTTAGGAGAATCATCTATGCAGAAGTATAAAACTTATCTCAAGAGACTCTTTATAGTATATGCGATTATTTTTGCATCGGCTTATACTTATGCTTACTATTTTTACAAAAACTACCCCATACCTGTCACCAATCGTATCTCTTTTGATGCCAAGATCAAATTTATCCGCGAAAATATAGATGTTGATTCGGTAGATACTATCATTGTAGGCTCATCTATTGGTTTGAACAATATCCAGGGTGCTTATCTAGAGAAGGGATCCAAAAAATGCAATAGTGTCTTGAATCTATCTGTCTATGAAGCTAGTGCCTTTCAGGTAGAGCAGTTGCTTGAGTTGACAGATGCTTTTCCAAATCTAAAACGAATCATCTACTCAGCACAATTTTCTGACTTTCCATATCCATCAAAATTCAAAGATTATGACCCTGAGTTTATCAAAAAATATATCAGACATGAGTTGAACCCTATTGAGTACTTTAATCTTATGTTCGATTCTTGCAAAAACCTCATCTTCTGTATCAAGAGAGAGCTTGAGTGGGGTAAAAAACATGCTATGAATAATAAATTTACATATCTTGGATTTGACCATACAGGTAGTGTGCCGCTGCATATCTATGGAAAAGATATTATTCACAAGCGGTGGGCAGCACCTCATGGTTCACATCAAGAGAAGAGAGCTTTTCCAGCTGTTGCTAGAATGACCAAAAAAGCTCATGAGAAGGGTATAAAATTTTATTTTGTTCAGCAGCCATACAGGCAGGCACTTATCGACCAACATAAGCATATCCAAAATCTTATGATAACATTTCCAGAGAGAATCAAAAAGATCATGGCGGAAAATGGTGGTCTGTTTTTTAGTCTACATGAAGAGCTTCATTTAGATGATAAATATTTTGCAGACCGATCACACCTAAATGATCAAGGGAGTATCATAGGGTCTGAAGCGATAGGCAAATTTATAGATGAAAATGAGAAGTAGATCTAAGTGAAAAGATAAGATTTTACTATGATGCCCCTAGATAGTTAGCTATGGCTCTCAAATCATTTAAGATAGAGTAGATTCATATACTCTTAACTTAAAAATTGATATTATAAGTAGATAAAAATAGAAGGATTAAATAGATATATGATAAAAAAATATGATTTGAAACTATTTGCACTTATTTGGGCAGGTATATTTATCGTGATAGGAGTGTTACCGCTTATCAAAGATGGTGGGGTTAGATATTGGGCTATTGTAATCTCTTTGGCATTTGTTGCTACAGCTTTTCTGAAGCCTGAACTACTGAGCAGATTTTATCTGATATGGATAAAGATCGGCACCTTAATAGGGGGAGTGATCTCTAGGATCATTATGTTTATCCTCTTCTTTGGACTCTTTACTCCTGTATCTCTATTTTTGAAACTTCTCGGAAAAGATCTACTCAATAAAAAAGTTGACAGATCCCAAGATAGCTACTGGATAGATAGAGAGACTCAACCCCAATCAATGAAACATCAATTTTAGGAGAATCATCAAAATGTCATTTTTAAAAGAGTTATGGACCTTTATGAGAGTTAGAAAGAAGTTTTGGCTGCTTCCTATTATCCTCATCATGCTCCTCCTTGGTGCATTGATCGTCTTGGCTGAGGGTAGTGCAGTTGCCCCTTTCATCTACACACTGTTTTAGGATTGAAAAGTATGTATATTTTAGGGATATCAGCCTACTACCACGACTCCGGTGTAGCGCTTATCAGAGATGAAGTGATCGTAGCTGCAGTACAAGAGGAGAGATTTAGTCGTAAAAAACAGGATGATAGCTTTCCAAAAGAGTCTATAAAATATTGTCTCAAAGAGGCAAATATCTCCCTCGAACAGATCGACTATATCACCTTTTATGATAAACCATTCATAAAGTTTGAACGCCTGCTAGAGACTTATCTGGCTGAGGCACCTAGAGGATTCTCATCTTTTCTGCTCTCTATACCCATCTGGCTGAAAGATAAGCTTTTCCTCAAAGAGACACTATCTAGAGAGTTCAAAGAGCTCTTCTTGGAGCTCAACCCCAGCCAAGAGAGAGAGGCAAAAGCTTTTAAACAAGTGATCCAGGATAAGTTTATGTTTGGAGAGCACCATCAGAGCCACGCAGGGAGTGCCTTCTATCCATCACCATACGAAGAGGCCGCTATCTTAACCATAGATGGTGTGGGTGAGTGGTCTACCACTTCACTAGCCTACGGAAAAGGTAACAAGATAGAGTTCCTAAAAGAGATCGATTTTCCTCACTCGTTGGGATTGCTATATTCAGCATTTACCTACTATACAGGGTTCAAAGTCAACAGTGGAGAGTATAAAGTAATGGGGCTAGCTCCCTATGGTGAACCTATATATGTAGACACTATCAAAGAGCATCTTATAGATATCAAAGATGATGGCTCTTTCAAGCTCGATATGAGCTACTTCAACTACACCGCCGGTCTGACTATGACAAGTGAAAAGTTTCATCGGCTTTTTGGAGCTCCTCCTAGAGAGAGTGAGGGTGTACTCACACAAAGAGAGATGGATTTAGCCGCCTCCATACAAGCGATCACCGAAGAGATTATGATCAAGCTAGCTCGCCACGCCAAAGAGGTAACAGGCAGCAGCAATCTCTGTTTGGCAGGTGGTGTTGCACTCAACTGTGTAGCCAATGGAGAGCTGCTGAGAGAAAATATCTTTGAGAGTATATGGATACAGCCTGCAGCAGGTGATGCAGGCGGTGCTTTGGGTGGTGCATATAGTGTCTACTATCAAGAGCTTGACCATACCCGCACTATCAACCCAGATGAGTTTGATAAGATGCAGGGGGCTTATCTAGGACCCAAATTCTCTGATGATGAGATAGAGAGTTATCTAGAGAGTGTTGATGCAAACTACAGCTATATAGATAGTGAAGATGAGCTGGTAGATAGAGTCAGTAGCCAACTGGCTTCCGGTAGAGTAGTAGGGTGGCACTATGATAGGATGGAGTTTGGTCCGCGATCACTAGGACACAGGAGTATTTTAGGTGATCCTAGAAGCCAAGAGATGCAATCCACTATGAACCTAAAGATAAAATATAGAGAGAGTTTCAGACCATTTGCCCCCTCTGTACTATTCGAGAGAGTCAATGATTGGTATGAGCTGGAGAGACCTAGTCCATATATGCTGCTAGTTGCACCCATCAAAGAGTCCAAGCAGATCAAGATGACCAAAGAGCAGGAGAAGCTCTTTGGTATAGAGAAGCTCAATATCCCAAGAAGCGAGATACCGGCAGTAACACATATCGATTATAGTGCAAGAGTCCAAACGGTACATAGAGAGACCAATCCAAGATATCACAAACTCATATCCAAATTTGAAGAGAAGACGGGTTGTGCTACTATAGTAAACACTTCATTTAATGTAAGAGGCGAACCTATAGTATGTACACCCGAAGATAGCTATCGTTGTTTTATGCGAACAGAAATGGATCTTTTGGTTATTGACAACTTTATCTTATACAAAGAGGAGCAGCCGGACTTTGAGGACAAAGGCAACTGGAGAGAAGAGTTTGAGCTCGATTAACTGGAAAATCAAGCAGAAGTCTATTTATAAATTATAGAATCATTGATAAGAGATAGATTTTCAGTGCCAGTTCATTGTGCTTTTAGTATAATCGACCAAACAAGCAGGCAGAAGGAAATTTAAGATGAAGATTGCAATTGCCGGTACAGGATATGTTGGTTTGTCTAACGGTATCCTTTTGGCTCAGAACAATGAAGTTATCGCATTAGATGTTGTTGAAGAGAAAGTAGAGATGCTTAACCGAAAAATCTCACCTATCGAAGATCGAGAGATTAGAGAGTTTCTAAACAACAAATCACTTGATTTTAAAGCAACCCTAGAGAAGATAGAAGCTTACAGTAATGCAGATTTTGTCATCATCGCAACACCGACTGATTATGATCCTGAGACAAATTACTTTGATACCTCTTCTGTCAAGTCTGTCATCAAAGATGTCATCGCTATCAATCCTAAGGCCACCATGGTGATCAAGTCTACAGTACCTGTAGGATACACCAAGCAGATAAGCCGAGAGCTTAATTGCCAAAATATCATCTTTTCACCGGAATTTTTACGAGAGGGGAAGGCTCTCTATGACAACTTGCACCCATCGCGTATCATCGTTGGAGAGATAAGCCAGAGGGCAGAGATATTTGCAAATCTTTTAGCAGATGGTGCAGTCAAAAAAGATATTGATATCCTCTATACGGATTCTACTGAAGCTGAAGCAGTCAAGCTCTTCTCTAATACTTATCTAGCGATGCGGGTTGCCTACTTTAATGAGCTAGATAGTTATGCACAGGCACATGGACTCAGTACGAGACAGATCATAGAGGGTGTAGGATTAGATCCTAGGATCGGGACTCACTACAACAACCCCTCTTTTGGATATGGCGGATACTGTCTGCCCAAAGATACCAAGCAGCTCAGAGCAAACTATGAAAATGTGCCCAACAATATGATCAGTGCTATTGTAGAGTCAAATAGAACACGCAAAGACTTTATAGCCAAGAGTATCACCGATAGAGATCCAAAATTAGTAGGCATCTATAGGCTCATTATGAAGAGTGGATCAGATAACTTCCGAGCCTCCTCCATACAGGGGATTATGAAACGGATAAAAGCCAAAGGTATAGAGGTTGTAGTCTATGAACCAGAGTTGCATAAAGATGAGTTTTTCCACTCAAGAGTCATAAGTGACCTAGAGGAGTTCAAGAGTATCTCTGATGTGATAGTTGCCAATAGACTCTCTGATGATATTCTCGATGTCAAAGATAAAGTCTATACAAGAGATCTATTTGGAAGTGATTAGAGTTGTTGCATAAAGCACTATTTTTAGATAGAGACGGCATCATCAATGTAGATCATGGCTATGTCTCCAAAATAGAGGATTTTGAGTTTTCAGAAGGGATCATAGCGATCCTCCGTCAGTTTCGAGATGCTGGATATAGACTATTTGTAGTGACAAATCAGTCAGGTATAGGTCGTGGGTATTATAGTCAAATAGATTTTGAGATACTGACCAAATGGATGGTTTCCGAACTCAAAAAACAAGCCATCACGATAGAGGAGGTCTTCTACTGCCCTCATACGCCCAAGACTGGATGTCACTGCAGGAAGCCTGAGATTGGTATGATAGAGCAGGCGACAGAGAGTTATCCCATAGACCTGCACCACTCTTGGATGATAGGGGACAAGGTGAGCGATATAGAGTTGGCTGACAATGCAGGCATCGCCAATAGTATCTATATAGGGAGAGATATAGCTGAAGCTACACTCTCATTTGCATCACTAGGAGAGTGCAAGAGCTACTTTCAAGACAATCAAGGTAAAATATGAAAAACAAAAAGTTTGATACATTTATGAAATATACCAACGAGAACTTCAATGATAAAACCATACTGATCACAGGCGGAGCCGGCTTCATCGGTTCCAATTTAGCTTTCTATTTTCAAGAGAATCATCCTGAGTGCAAAATAGTAGTTTTTGATGCATTTCGTTCAGGAGAGACCTTCTCCAACGGCAACCTCAAGAGCTTTGGGCACTTCAAAAACCTGATAGGTTTCCAAGGAGAGGTTATCAGTGGAGATATCAATGACCCTGACGCTTTAGATAAGCTGAAAGAGGAGTATAGTTTCAGCTACATCTTTCACGAAGCAGCTATCTCCGACACAACTGTACTTGAACAGGATCTTATGATAAAGAGCAATGTAAATGCTTTTAAGAACTTACTGGATTTGGCACGCTCTCATCAGGCAAATGTAGTTTATGCCTCCTCTGCCGCCACCTATGGAGATGCACCTAGTCCTCAAAGAGTCGGAGAGGAGGCTCCCAATAATGCTTATGGTTTCTCTAAACTGATGATGGACAATATAGCTAGAGAGTACATGAGAGAGGAGGATGGGATTTCGATTGTTGGACTTCGCTACTTCAATGTCTATGGCGAACGAGAGTACTTCAAAAATAAAACTGCCTCCACAGTCATACAGTTTGGACATCAGATCTTGGCAGGAGAAACACCCAAACTCTTCAAAGGGTCAGATAAGATTTTGCGTGACTTTATCTATATCGAAGATGTGATCCAAGCCAATATCAAAGCGATGAAGCCACTAGAGAGCGGTATCTATAATGTAGGCACAGGAAGAGCACGCTCTTTCCAAGATATATGCAACATACTCCAAGATCAAATGGGCATAAGCAGAGATGCTGACTATATCCCAAACCCATATATCGGACACTACCAATTTCATACAGAGGCAGATATCACTCAATCTATCAAAATCTTGGGTTATCAACCCCGTTTTGAGCTGGAAGATGGGATCAAAGCTTATCTGCCTGAGATCAAACGCATCTATCATACAGAGGTCTCAAATGGATAGAATCCGCAAAAACCCTCTATCTATAGCTGTCATAGGTGATCTTATGATAGATCACTATATCTGGGGAAAGTGTGAACGGATATCACCTGAAGCACCGGTACAAGTCATAGAGGTATCCAAAGAGAGTAGCCTGCTAGGTGGTGCAGGGAATGTCATCCGCAATCTCATCTCCCTTCATAGCAGTGTCAGTGTCTATACCGTATTGGGTTCTGATGAGAGTGCTCTGCTTGCAAAGAGACTACTGGAGGAGGATGGTGCCAACTTTACAGAGGTGATAGAGGAGAGTGGTCGAGTCACTACTAAAAAGAGTCGTGTGATCGCTTCAAATCAGCAGATTATTCGTTTTGATGATGAGAATCGTACAGATATTTCACTCCTATCTCAAGAGTCACTGCTATCTACACTCCAAGAGCATATAGAGACCTACGATGCGATACTACTCTCCGACTATGGCAAAGGTCTCTTGACAGCTTCATTGACTCAGAGTATTATCGCCCTTGCCAATCTACATAATAAACCGGTACTTGTGGATCCCAAAGGGGATGACTACAGCAAGTACAGAGGAGCGACACTGCTCACTCCCAACAAAAAGGAGGCATCACAAGCCTCCAGTATAGATATCATAGATAAAGTTACGCTGAAAGATGCAGGCTTCAAGCTCAAAGATGAACTCTCTCTTGAGTATGGTATCATTACTCTCAGTGAAGATGGTATAGCTATATTTGACCAAGATATGGATATCATCCCCACTGTTGCTAGAGAGGTATATGATGTGACTGGTGCAGGAGATACTGTACTAGCTTCACTAGGCGTAGCACTCTCTACTGGCATGGATATCGTAGAGGCTTGCCACTTTGCCAATAAAGCCGCTGCGATAGTCGTCGCCAAAGTAGGCTCTGCCACAGCAACACTCGACGAGATAGAGGAGTATGAACACTCTCTCAACAAAGGAGAGATAGAGAGTAAGATCAAAGATTTTATTCAGATAGAACGAATTGCCAAACGACTCAAAACTCAAGGACGAAAAGTTATCTTCACCAATGGCTGTTTCGATATTTTACACAGAGGACATGCCAGCTATCTCCAAAAAGCCAAAGCACTAGGCGATATCCTCATCGTAGGACTCAATAGTGATGAGAGTGTGAGACGACTCAAGGGAGAGAGCCGTCCAGTCAACATACTAGAGGATCGTGCCTATCTGCTAGCGGCACTAGAGAGTGTGGATTATCTCATACCATTTGGCGAAGATACTCCATATCAGCTGATCGAAAAGATCATGCCCGATACTCTCGTCAAAGGTGCTGACTATAAAGGCAAAGAGGTGGTAGGGAGTGACTTGGCAGGAGAGGTGCAGTTGATCCATTTTGTAGAGGGTAAAAGTACCAGCTCTATCATAGAGAAGATAGGTAGAGAGTCAAAGGAGATCAAATGATCAGAGATATGATCAGAGAGGAGTTTGAAGCACACAGGGCAACCATAGATGCTGTTATCTTGCAGTTGATTCCAGATGTAGAGAGAGCCTCCAAGATAGTCATAGAGAGACTGCAAAGCGGAAACAAGATCCTCCTCTGTGGCAATGGTGGCTCTGCTGCGGATGCACAACATATCGCAGCAGAATTGACTGGTCGATACAAGAGTGAACGCAGAGGGTTGGCAGGAGTTGCTCTGACTACAGATACTTCAGCACTGACAGCAATCTCCAATGATTATGGTTTTGATAGGGTATTTGATAGGCAGGTGGAGGCATTGGCAAATCCTGGAGATCTGCTCATCGGTATCTCTACGAGCGGCAATAGTACCAATATCATATCTGCACTGGAAGTGGCTAGAGAGATGGGGTGTCATACGGTCGGTATGAGTGGTAGAGATGGCGGATTGATGAATCGAGCTTGTGATCTCAATATCATAGTCCCCTCAGATGATACACCTCGTATCCAAGAGATGCATATACTCATCGGGCATACGATCTGTCAAGCGATAGATGATGCACTGTCGTAGATAGAGGGTACTACTCCTCCATCCTCTCTCCGCGTCTTCGTGCTACGATATCTAGTGGTACACCCTCAAAATCAAAACGGCTTCGTATAAAGTTGGCAAGATAGCGTTTATAACTGAAGTGCAGTCCGTCAGGGCGATTGGAGATCAGAGCTATTTTTGGTGGTTTTGTCTCATATTGTGTAGCAAACTTGATCTTGACTGTTGCACCATTGTGTGATGGGACATGGTGTCTGTTGATCGCTTCTCTAAGTGCATCGTTTAGTTTGGAGGTGGGTATACGCTGCTTGTATCGTTCATAGATCGCTGTGATCTGATCGAGTATCTTATGTACACGCATACCGGTTTTTGCAGAGATAGTTATCAGTGGTGCATAGTGTAAAAATTTGAGTTCATCACGGATATCATTGACTGCATCCTCGTAAGATCTCTCCCCACGAATATCCCATTTGTTTATAACGATCATACAAGCTAGTCTATACTTTTCGATGAGTCCTGCTACGCGTTCATCTAGCTCTGTCACGCCTACAGTAGCATCGATGATGAGGAGTACTAGATTGGCTTCCTCTAGCATGGCAGTGGTTCTGCCGAGTGCATACTTCTCTATCCCTACTATTTTGCTCCGTCTTCGTATGCCTGCCGTGTCGATAAATGTGATCTCATATCCATTGTGTTCTAACATCTCATCGATAGGGTCGATCGTGGTTCCTGCTACATCACTCACTACAGATCGCTCTTCACCTAGTAGAGTATTGAGCAGAGAGCTTTTGCCTGTATTGACCCGTCCGATGATGGCGACACTGATCTTGTTATCGATCTCCTCTTTGGTTTCGTTGATATCCTCTATCACCTCTTTGATCCTCTGGGCAGTCGGGTCGAGCTCTTCAGTGATCTCCTCTGTGACACTCTCTTCTCTAGGCAGTATATACTCCTCCAGCCAAGCATAAAAGTCATTGAAATATCTGTTGTGACTCACAGACATAGGAAAAGTTGCATCTGCACCAAACTCCAAAAACTCCCAATAACGCTCCTCCTCTTTGTCATTGTCTATCTTGTTAACGACAAGTGCTAAAGGTTTATCTAGTGATTGCAGACGATAAAAAAGCTCTTTGTCCTCTTCATCGGGGATCGTTTTGCCATCAACCAGATAGATGATGAGATCAGCATTCGCCGCAGCCCTCAGTGAGAGTTTGGCTACTCTGCTGAAGAGTTCACTGCTATAGTCTATACCGCCTGTATCGAGGACTTCAAAATCACGATCGCCTGAGATGGTAACGATACGCTTTTTGACATCACGAGTTGTACCTGAGACATCAGAGGTGATGGCATCTCTCTCTCTAGCAAGACGGTTAAAGAGGGAACTCTTCCCTACATTGGGACGACCCAGTATGGCTACTTTTTTCATAGTAAATCTTTCGGTAGGGCAGAGCCCAAAATATTGATGCGATTATACCATAGTTTGTGGAGGATTTCTCTCGGGCAGTGACTCAAGGTACAAAGATTGTGACGGGAATGCAAAAGCAGAACCATTTCTTTCAACAATCTCTATGATCCTGAGATGAATATCTTCTCGTATATCAAGATAGTGATCCCACTGTGCAGTATATACAAAAGCATAGATAAATATATTCAGAGCACTATCTCCAAAACTGTTAAAGTTGACTAAAAGAGTCTCTTTTTGTGAAATTTTAGGGTGTTTTTGGAGCATCTCTCTGATATCAGAGACGATTTTTTCTACCTGCTTACCCTTTGTGTCATAGGTCAATCCTACATCCATACTGATGCGTCGTACACCTCTGCGAGAGAAGTTTTCTATAGGGTTGTTGGCGATGAGGTGGTTGGGTACTGTATAGAGTGACTTTCGAAAAGAGCGTATTTTGGTCGTACGCATTCCCACACCCTCTACTACACCCTCTACCCCTGCAACCTTGATCCACTCTCCGCCTTTGATGGAGTTGTCCAGTAGGAGAGCTATGGAGGCGAAAAGATTTGCTGCTGTATCTTTGGCAGCCAAAGCAAAGGCGAGTCCCCCAAGTCCAAGTGATGCGACTATACCAGTGACATTGACACCCCAATTGTGCAAAATCGCACTAGTACCGATAGCCATAACTATCCCTTTGATGACTTTGATGATAAAGCCACTAAGCTCTTTGGACTGTTGTGGATCTGCAGTACTGTAGTTAAATATATAATCTTTTATAGCATCGATGATGGAGATAATAGCCCAGAAAATAGTATAGATGATCAGTGACTCAAGTACAAGGTGGATAAATTTGTTGTTGACAAAGATAAGCAGAAAAAAGAGATGTATTCCTACTACAATAAAACCAAAACGAATAGGTTTTTTGAGTCCCATTATGATCTGTTCATCTAGGCTGGTTTTTGTCTTCCTGGAGAGAAAGAGGAAAAATTCCAAGATAACCTTAGTAAAAATCTTTCTAAAGAGTAGGAAAAGTGCAAAGACAAGAAAAGCACCGAGGAGATTGGCTACGGGAATATTCCAGATGAGATAAGACCAAAAATCACCATATCTGCTATCATAGAGATGGTTTAGCAGGGGCTGTACTGTACCATGGAGATCCATATCCATACTGCTGATAAGGTTTGTCTGTTCTGAGTTGTTTATATCTACGATGAGGGCTTCTGACATTTTTCTACTTTTTGAGCGTATTTTACCAAAATATGATCACCTATACAAGGAATATGTTACACTTTCAACTCAAATTATGTAGCTGACATTTATCACTGCACAATTCGGGTTTAAAAATTTCATAAAATTTGGGATAAATATAGATGCGACAAAAAATCAAAAATATGGATAGAGGTATCCTCCTGATGCTTTTAGCCTCTCTGAGCTTTGCGATCATGGGAGGATTTGCAAAAGTCTTGACTGATGTTTTGCCTCCTGTAGAGATCACCTTTTTCCGCAATATAGCAGGTGTGATACTTGTGGGTGCGACAATCTGGAAAATCCCTCTCAAGCAGAGAGGTGGCAAGCCACTCATGCTGCTGTTTCGCGGTACGATGGGTTTTTTGGCTCTGCTGGCGTACTTTTATATCATGGCATATATCCCTTTAGGAGAAGCAGTCACTTACAATAAAACTTCACCGATATTTGTAGCTATATTTGCCTATATTTTTCTCAAAGAGGAGTTGCCTAGAGCTGCATTACTGGCTATATTTGTAGGTTTTGCAGGGATAGTTTTGGTAGCCAAGCCTGATGGTTTTTCACTAGATAAGTATGATATGTTAGGTATATTTTCAGGCATAGGAGCTGCACTAGCCTACACCTCTATCCGTGAACTACGCAAATACTATGATACTCGTGCTATTGTACTCTCTTTTATGGGAGTGGGTACGATAGGACCTGTAGTGTTGATGCTTTTGGCTCCCTATGTAGGCGGAGATAGTAGAGATATACTCTTCGCACCATTTGTGATGCCTGTAGGAGTAGAGTGGCTGATGATCATCGCAGTAGGTATCTTTGCTACTGCCTCCCAAGTCTTGATGACCAAAGCCTACGAGCTTACCAAAGCGGGCATAGTAGGTACGATCTCCTACTCCAATATCATATTTGCTGTTATTATAGGAGTGATGCTAGGAGACCCTATACCTGATGTTTGGACTTTTTTGGGTATAATCTTAGTCATTGTAGCAGGGCTGTTGGTGGCATTGCCCAAAGAGAAGAAGGAGATTACTAAATGATACTCATTTCAGGACCATGTGTGATAGAGAGTCGTGATGCAGTTTTTCGTATTGCTGAGGCGTTGATGCCTTATCAGGAGGATTGTACCAAGGATTTTTATTTTAAGGCTAGCTTTGACAAAGCCAACCGTACTAGTTTAGATAGTTTTCGAGGTCCGGGGATGGATGAGGGCTTGAAGATGCTTGAAGAGGTCAAGGATTCATTTGGGTACAAGATCTTGACAGATATACATGAACCAAATCAAGCATGCAGTGTAGCTGAAGTGGCAGATATCCTACAGATACCGGCTTTTCTATCACGACAGACAGACCTGCTCGTAGCAGCTGCCAAAACCTCAGCGGTGGTCAATATCAAAAAGGGGCAATTCCTAGCCCCCGCAGCGATGGAACACTCCGTAGCCAAAGTTCTCAAAACCAGAGGTTGCGATGAGGTGAACTATGAAAACGCCAAAAAGTATGGCGTATGGCTCACAGAGAGAGGCTCTAGCTTTGGTTATGGCAACCTCGTAGTCGATATGCGAGGACTCAAGATCATGAGAGAGTTCGCACCCGTAGTCTTCGACGCGACACACTCTGTACAGATGCCAGCAAGTGGTGGAGCAAGTAGCGGAGGAGATAGTTCATTCGTACCATATCTCTCACGAGGAGCAGCAGCTGTGGGTGTAGATGGTTTCTTCTTTGAGACACATTTTGACCC